>JBLNCE010000149.1:0-51227 GCA_050260415.1 Bacteroidota bacterium
TTGGTTCCGGTCGCGGGATTCCAAAGGGTGTGCGACCACACCCTTTGGTCCGGGAGGGTGCGGGAGGACGGATAGTGCCTCCCGCGACCCAGATTCGTTTACAGATGAAAGCTTATACGACTCTGCAAACCTGGTGTAGTAGTACAAGAGGAGGTCGCTTAAGTCGAAGATCTTACCCGTGATCGTGCTGGCTATGGCCACGGCGTTGGTACAGCCGGCAAGTACGCCGGGGCCGGTGGACCGGGTGGCCGAGGCGGAGTTGGCCGCGCTTGACACGCGTGGGCTGGAACAGTTTCTACAGAGCCTCGACGCCGAGGTCCGGCCCTATCTACCCGAGTTCCGGCCTACGGTGACCAGGGGCGCCGGGCTCGACCCGGCCGTCTTTGGGAAGCAACTCCTAGTCAAGCTGGCCCGCGAGTTGGCCTTGAACGCCCACCTGCTCGGGGAATTGGTCCTCCTGGCGGTGGTCTGCGTGCTCCTGGCCCATCTCGGAGGTGCTTTCGCGGCGCAAAACGTGAGTCAACTGGCTTTTTACGTATGCTACCTGGTCATGATGGGCCTGGCCGCCAACAGTTTCTTCACCACGGTCAAGCTGGGACGGGCCGCGGTCGGCGATATGGTCGGTCTCATGTACGCGCTCCTGCCCATGGTCTGCTCGCTGATGGCGGCGGTCGGAGCCACGGCGACCAGCGCGCTCCTCAACCCGGCGGTACTCGGGGCCGTGGCGGCCATCAGCCGCATTGTGCAGGAAATCATCTTCCCGCTGGCGATCCTGATGGCGATCGTCACCCTCGTCGGCCATTTGTCGGAAGGCTTTTCCCTGTCCAAACTGGCCGGTCTGCTCCGCGACCTCACGGTCGGGGCCACCGGGGTCCTCCTGGCCGGTTTTGTAGGCCTCCTGGTCATCAAAGGCGTGACGGCCGCCGCGGCGGACGGTGTCGGTCTGCGTACCGCCAAGTATGTTTCCGGCACCTTCGTGCCGATCGTGGGCAAGGGAATGTCGGACGCCATGGAAACCGTCGCGGGGTGTTCGCTCGTGCTCAAGAACGCCGTAGGCGGCTTCGGCGCGTGGGCCCTGGTCGCGCTGACCGCCTTTCCGTTGGTCAAGATCTTGGCCGTCGTGGCAATCTACCGCCTGGCGGCCGCGCTGGTGCAGCCGTTGGGTGAGACGCGGCTGGTGGAGGCCTTGAACGCCTTCGGTAATTGCTTCACCGTGCTGTTCGCGGTGACGGCCCTGATCGGGCTGGCATTCTTCCTGGGGCTGACGATCCTCGTCGCCCTGGGCAATTACGCCTATGTACTGAGGTAACCGCCGATGACGATTCTGGGCGCTTGGCTGCGCAAGCTGGTCGGCACCGCCATCATTCTGGGCTTCCTGGAACTCATCCTTCCCGAGGGAGAGTTGCAGCGGTTTGCCCGGGTGGTGATGGGGCTGCTTGTCGTGCTGGTGCTGCTGCAACCCCTGGCGGCCATCCTTCGCCAGGATCTCCCCCTCGAGAGGGTGCTCGCGGCCCGGGACGAACCGGCGGGCGGCCGCAACGCGCAGCCCGCCGACGGGATCGTGGCGGCGGGTTTGTCCGCTTTGCAGGAAGCACGCCGCGCCGAACTGGAAAAATCGATCAGGGCCCTATGCGCCGAGGCGGCGGGAGTGCGGCTGTCCGCCGTCGACGTGGCGTTGGACGCGGACGGCATGCCGAAGATCGCGGCCGGCGTGACCGGGGCCGCCGATGCGCGGCGGGTCAAACGGCTCATCGTTTCCCACTTCAATTTGCCTGAAGCGGCGGTAGAGGTGAACGTGGATGAATGAGACGGGATCCTGGCGGTTGCCGGCGGGTGTGGAACAATGGTTGGCGCCCCTCCTGCGTGGTTCCAAACGCAAATGGGTCGTTTATCTGTGCGGTATCGCCATGTTCGGCCTGGCGATCCTGGTACTGACGAGGCCGGCCGCCACACCCGCCCCCGCCGTGTCCGCCCTGCGGACGCCCGCGGCGGATGAGACGGCGACGGCGCAAGGGGACGGGGATCGCCTGGCGCGTGAACTGGCTGGGATTCTCGGCCGGATCGCGGGGGCGGGTAAAGTCGAGGTGCGTCTAGCGCTGGTCTCCTCGACCGCCAGCACATGGGAGCAAAATCAACGCTTGACCCGCCGGACGGTTGAGGATCGGGCGCAGGATGGCGGTGTACAGGTAACCAGCGAAGAAACGGAAGAAACCACGCTGGCGCTGGTCCGGCGCCCGGACGGCAGCGAGGCGCCGGTGGAACGGGAAAAAACCGCCGCCAAGGTCGCCGGAGCGATCATCGTCGCCGACGGGGCAAGAGACCCCCGGGTCCGGACGGAGCTGGCGCGCGCCGGGGCCGCTTTTCTCCGCATCGGCTTGCACCGGGTCATGGTCTTTCCGCGGGAGGAGGGTCTATGATGCCGTTTATTCGCGCCTCGCATCTGAAGATCCTGGCCTTTCTCTGCCTGATGAGCCTGGGCACGCTATCGGCTTGGCGCGGGGGTTGTGAACGGCCTGAAACGCAGACGCTGGTGAATGCGCCGGTGGCGGCTCAAGTCCTGCTGCCCCCGGCGGACGAGGCGGCTGTCACGGATTCTATGGCGCAATATCGCCTGGCCCGCGACATGGAACTCAGCCGGCGAAACGAAGCTTTGCTGCGCCTGCTCGAGGCTGCCCGAACGGACGAGACGGTCCGCGGCGAGGCGGAGAAGGAGCTCTGGCGATTGACGAGGATCGAGGCCGCCGAACACGAGGCCGAAGCCGTCTTGGCGATGCAGGGCTGGCCGGAGGCGGCCGTCACGATCGTGGGCGACGAGGCGGCCGTCGTCGTGTCCGGAAACGGTTTGACCGAGATTGAAGCGGCCGCGATCGGCCGCCTGGTGGCCAAGGCGACGGGCGTCGATGAGTCGGCCGTACGGATCCTCGAACGCCGGTAGAGGTGAAAGGCCGATCAGCGCGCTCGTGCGCCTGATCGTGTTCTTGAAGCGGGCGGGCCATCCCCGCCTATTTCATGCCGATTCGGGGAAGCTAAATACACCTCGGGAATTCACCGAGGATGGTGCCGCCATTCTCTGGGAGGGTGCTCCAATCGCCAGACTGGTCGGAAACCTCGTCATCACGGAACTTCGCTGTACAGGGGAGTTCAAATTCAAGCCGACGGGCGGTCTCGTCCTCACTGAACTCCACGGCCAAGGGATGCTGCAGGCGGAATTGCGGACGGGCCCTTTGCGGGTACCGCTCAGAACGAGGCTGCGCCTGGAAGGCCGCGGGCCGGCCTTGAGCCTTCGTCCCTTGGAAGGCGCCGGCTTGCTCTGGGTGCTCGGCCCGTTCTTGCGAAGGCTTTGTACGGGTGAAGCAGCCTGGCGGCTATACGGGAGCGAAATCCAGGTCGATCTCGGCAGAGCAACGGACGGCCGCGTGCGGCTGGCGGGAGGCGGGAATCCTTCTATGGCGCGCCCGGAGGGAATAAAATGGCGATGAAACGAAGAGGGGGTCTAGCGCATGCGCGAACGTACACCGATGGTCTGGCGCAATCTGGCCCTCTTGTACCTGGCGATCCTGCTCGTCATGACGACCTGGGGCGAGACCAGCCGCTTATTGCATACCGGGACCCGGCCGGCGGCCGCCGCGGCCGAATCAGGGCGACGGGGCCCATTTTTCCTCGAGAGTCTGGGACTGTGGCCCCAGGGGAGCAGACCCTGGCGCCGCTGCCTGCAATTGGGACTGCCGGGCCTGTCCCTGATGCAATCGGAAAAGTCCACCCTCTACTAGACTTGACCCGGCGCCTCGCTTTCAGCGCCGCCTGCCTGCTCCTCTTCCTATTATTCCTCTCCGCGCTCGCCCGTGTGAGCCACGAATGGAGCGAGCTCACGGGACAGCCATACCCGCCTCCTTTTGCCTTCGAAACCCGCCAAGATTGCGCCGTCCTGCACGTCTATGACACAAAGGTCGAGGTGCGGATCCCCCGCCGGACGCTGGCACGCGTTACCCGTTGGACGAGATCCGGCCTGGAAAACGCATGCCGATGGGTTGTCAGCCGATGGGGCGCCTGTCGCGAAAGGCAGATCCCCGGCTGGCCCGGCCGTTTGGCCGGCCCGGCGGAATGAGATCGCGCGCCTGAAGCTTCCTTCGCGGCAAACCGGTGCCCTCTGCGTCCAGAAGGGTTCTTTGGTGTGCCCCGCGTTTCCGCGCACGATCGCCGTTTCGCCGGACATGTGGTTCCGTTATAAAGACGTGGCATATATTGTACGTTCAAAGAGGAGGAAATCCGCTGATCCTGGTGAATATAAGCCAGCAGTTTTCCGCGGCTGGACGCGCGCGGCAGTATTTCCACCAGTGGATGGCGCATATCCATGCGGCTGGATGAGAATCCGCACAAGGAGCGCGAATAGATTTTGCCAACGGATCGCCGGGTCGCCCGGGCGGCGGGCTTGATTGCCGCTCTTACCTTGTTCAGCCGGTTACTGGGCTTTGTGCGCGAGTCCCTGGCTGGGCGGCTGTTCAGCAGGTTGGAGACGGACGCGTATTTTGCCGCCTTCGCCGTCCCCGACTTCATGTATTACCTGCTCGTCGGCGGCGCGTTGAGCGCGGCTTTCATCCCCGTCTTCACCGAGTACCTGGCGCGCGGCGAGGAGAAAGAGGGATGGCGTGCCGCGAGCACTTTCATCAACACGGTCGTGTTGTTGCTGGTGGTCTTCGCCGGGGCGGGCATGCTGTTTGCCGGACCGATCGGCCGTCTCGAGGCGCCGCTTTTCTCCGGTTCGAAGCTGGCGCTGGTCTCCCAACTGACGCGGATTATGTTCTCGTCCGTCGCCATGTTGGCCATGGCCGGGCTGCTCTCCGGGGTTTTATATTCCTATCAGGTTTTTCTCACCCCATCCCTGGGGCCGGTGGTCTATAACATCGGTATCATCGCGGGCGCGTTCTTTCTCGGGAACCGTTTCGGCATCAAGGGCATGGCGGCCGGCGTGGTATCCGGCGCCGCGGCCAGTCTGGCTTTGCAGATCTGGTCGGTGTGGCGGCGACGACCGGCTTACCGCCCCTTTTTCTTTGACTTCCGCCATCCCGGTTTCGTACGCATGCTCTGGCTGCTGCTTCCGGCCCTCTTCGGCCTATCCGCCACGCAGCTGAATATCCTCTTCACCAACATGATGGCTTCGGGCCTCCCCGAGGGGAGCATCTCCGCCCTCCGCTGGGCCAACCGGTTGATCCAGCTGCCGCTCGGGATCTTCGCCGCGGCCATCGGCACCGCTTTCTTTCCGGCCATGGCGCGCGCGGTCGCCGAGGACAAGATGGATTCTTACCGGGAGACTTTCTCCCTTGGCCTGCGCGCCATCCTCTTCGTTACGATCCCCGCCGCCGTCGGCCTGGCGGTTCTGCGTTATCCCGTGATCCGCCTGCTTTTTGAGGGGCAGAGATTCTCGGCTCACGACACCAGCTTGACCGCCTATGCTCTTGCCTTCTATTGCCTGGGGATGTTTGCCCATGCCGCGATCCTGATTCTGCCCCGCGCCTTCTATGCGCTCCAGGATACCAGGACGCCCGTCGTGGTTACCGCCGGCACCGTGGCGATCAGCCTGCTGCTGAACCTGATCTTCCTTCGTTTCACGCAGCTCGGGCACGGCGGCTTGGCCCTGTCGTTCTCCATCATGGGGATCCTGAATATGGCGTCCCTGCTATACTTCCTGCGCAAGAAGGTCGGCCGCGTGGGCGGGCGCTCGATCTTGCGCACGGCCGGCCTGTCCACCTTGGCGAGCCTGGCCATGGGCGCGCTCATTCTGGCGGTCGATCGGCTCCTGGCGGGCGCATCGTTTCTCGCCGGACACCGTCCGCTCGTGGCCGCCGGAGTCGAGGTCGCGGTCGGCATGGCGATCGGCCTGGCCGCCTACGGTATTCTGGCCTATCTGCTCAAGATGGAGGAGGTGCGGGTGCTCTTGGGCCTCGTCAAGCACCGCCTGCGCCGCGCGCGGAGCGCACCGGAGGGGGCGTCATGAACGCCGCGCAGCTCTTCGTGACCGCCCTCATCGTGGGATTTAGCGGCGCCATGATGCCCGGTCCCTTGCTGACCCTGAACATAGAGGAGAGCATGCGCCGCGGGGCTCTGACCGGTCCCATGCTGGTTTTTGGACATGCGCTGCTTGAGTTGACTCTGATCGTGGCCATCCTTTTCGGGTTCGGGCGGATTCTGGGCCTCGGCGCGGTCAAAGGGGCCATCGGCCTGGCCGGGGGGGTCGTGCTGCTCTGGATGGCCTGCGGCATGCTCCGTGAAGCCAAGGGGAGCCTTAGCCTGGATGGCCAAGAACGGACGGAGCGCCGGGGTATGCCTCCCGTCATGGCCGGGGCCGTGATCTCGTTTGCCAATCCGTACTGGTCCGTCTGGTGGGCCACGGTGGGTCTGACTTACCTGACGCGCGCCCGCGAACTGGCCTTTTATGGCGTGGGCCTCTTTTTTATGGGCCATATCCTGGCCGACCTGACCTGGTACAGCGCCGTTTCGTTTGCCGTGGCGCGCGGGCGGAAGCTTTTCTCCGACCGGGTCTACCGCGGCATCATCTTCGTCTGCGGGCTCTTCCTGATCTATGTGGGGCTCTGGTTCATCGACTCGGCCTTCGGCTTCCTCGGCCTGCGGCAGCCGTCTTCTTTTATAAGGCTTATGTTCTAGGGGGATTACAGTTTGCTCCGCCATGATTTCCACCTGCACACCCGCTTCTCCGCCGACAGCATGGGCGAGCCCCGGGATTACTGCCTCCGGGCGATCGAGCGCGGTTACCGCGCAATTTGCTTCACGGACCATGCCGACTTCGAGCGGACGGATCTGGGCTACGGTTTCTTTGCCTACGAGCGCTACCGCCGGGCGGTCATGGCCTGCCGGGAGGAGTTCGGGGACCGGCTGGCCGTGGGTTTCGGGGTGGAGATCGATTATCACCATGCATGGGAGGACGAGATCCGGGAGTTCCTGCGGGACAAGGAATTCGACCTGATCCTGGGCAGCGTCCATTACCTCGGCCGCCATATGCTGGTCATGGAGGAGGAGGCCTTCGCCGGCTTGACGCAGCGTGAGGTCTACGAGGAATACTTCGGCGAGGTCCTGCGCCTGGCCCGGTCGGGGCTCTGCCAGTGCCTGGCCCACCTGGACGTGATCGAGCGCCGGGGGGCCAAGGTCTATGGGCCCTATGACGCCACGGCCTACCTCGACTGCCTGTCGCCGATCTTCACCGCCGCGGTCGAGCGGGAACTGGCTCTGGAAATCAATCTCTCCGGCTACCATCAGGGCCTCGGTAAGCCGACCCCCGCGCTGGAGGTGGTGGACCTCTACCGGGCGGCGGGCGGCCGGCTCATCACCATCGGCTCGGACGCGCACAAGGCCGACCGGGCCTGCCCGGATCGTCCCGAGGTCTGGGAATACATCGATCGACACGATTTGGTCCTCTGGGAGCCGGAGAAAGGTTTCTGGGCGTGACGAAGATGCTTCGACATGACTTCCACCTGCACACCCATTTTTCCGCTGAATGCGTGGACGAGCCGCGCGCTTACTGCCTGCAGGCGATCGACTACGGCTACCGGGCGATCTGCTTCACCGACCACGCGGACGTGGGACGGTCTCTCCTCTGCCGGGATGTATCCGTCTACGAACGTTACCGCCGGGCGGTGCTTACCTGCCGGGAAGAGTTCCGCGGCCGCCTGGCGGTGGGCTTCGGCGTGGAGATCGGCTATAATCACGCGGAGGAGGACAAGATCCGGGCTTTCCTCGCGGGGAAGGAATTCGACTACGTCCTGGGAAGCGTGCATCATCTGGGGGACCACGTGCTGGTGACGGACGAGGGCTTCTTTGCCGGCCGGACGCAACGCGAGGCCTACGAGCGCTATTTCGCCGAAGTGCTGTGCCTGGTGGAATCCGGCCTCTGCCAGGGCCTGGCGCATCTGGACGTCATCGAACGCCGCGGCGCCAAGACCTATGGGCCGTACAACGCCGCGGAGTATATCGACTGCCTGGCGCCGATCCTCGCCGCAGCGGTCCGCCATGGGCTGGCGTTGGAGATCAACCTTTCCGGTTACCGCCAGGGCCTGGGCCGGCCGATCCCCGGCCGGGACGTGCTTGATCTTTATCTGAAAGCGGGCGGACGCCTGATCACGATGGGTTCGGACGGGCACAAGCCCATGCGGATCCTGCCCGACCGGCCGGAGATCATGGATTACGTGGAGGCTAACGGCTTCGCGCTCTGGGAGCCGTCGCCCGGTTTCTGGGATGCAATGGGCCAATTTGACGCCGCTGGCCGGTTGTGGTAGAATGGCTCTTGGACTTCAAGAATCGTATACGGAAGGGAATGAAGCAGGAGTGGCGAGAGACCGCGGTTTGCCCAGGGCGATCGTCCAAGGCGGCGCCCGCGACGGGAGAACTATGCCCGTTTTTAGCCGGGGGATCCTTGCCGCCGCCTGCCCATGACCGTGCGTCGCTCACGCTGACCGATGGCGGATGGCAAAGGCCACCCGCCATTTTTGTCCGCGGGAGTGATTTTGATGAAGTTTCGATTCAGGATCCGGTCCGGGGCTCCACCTCTGGATCGCGTCTATATGTTCCTGTTTTCCCTCCGCTTTTCCGAGGCGTTCTGGGTCATCTATCTGCGCAGCAAGGGTATGTCGTTTGCGGTCATCGGCCTCTTGGAGACGGTCTTTCACCTGGTTTCGCTGGCCGGGGAGGTCCCGACCGGTTGGATCGCGGACCGTTTCGGCCGCAAAGCCAGTCTCATCGCGGGCCGCGTCCTGTCGATCCTGGCGGCGCTCTTGGCCCTGCAAGCTTCAAACGCGGCCGGTCTCGCCGTCGCCTTTTCCTTCTCGGCGCTCAGTTACACCTGCCACTCCGGCGCCTTTGACGCGCTGGTCTACGAAGACCGGGGGGCGTGAGGGCGACTACACCCGCGCCATGGGCGTGCTCAACGCCGTCTATCTGGCGGGCGCTTCCGCCGCGGCTTTGCTGGGCGGCGCGACCGCGCAACGGGCGTTGGCGGCCCTGTACGTGCTGAATATCGCCGTCGATCTGCTCGCGATCCTGCTGCTCATCCCCCTTAGGGTGCACACCGTTGCGCGGGAGCGCGGCGGGCGTCCGGATCCGCTGGTGGACCTGCGGGCACTGCTGAGCTGCCTGCGCGACGTGGCCTGCTTGGCCTGATGCTCCTCTGGGCGGTCGTCGCGGCCCTGACTACCTCCACGCGGTTCTACGGCCAAAGTTTGCTGCGCGATGCCCGGGTGCCGCTGACGGCGATCGGCCTGGCGGGCATGCTCGGCAACCTGGCCGCCATCGTCCCGACCACGCTCGCCGCGCGGGTCGAAAGGCGCTTCGGTACCTATCCACCGCTCTATGCCGGCAGCGCTCTGGTCCCCGTCTCCATTCTCCTGGCCGGACTGGTGCCGCGCACGGGATTCGTCGCGCTGGCCGTCCTCGTGGCCCTGATCCTGGCGAGCGATATCTTGAGCGAGGGGCTTTACCCGCTCTTCAGCAAGGCGGTCAACGCGTTAACGCCGTCGGACCGCCGCGCCACCGTCCTTTCCTCCGGCAGCATGCTTTTCAGCCTCGTGATGATGGTTCTCTTCCCGCCGATCGGCCTCTGCAGCGACAAAGTCGGCGTGGCCGCCGGCTTCGCCCTGGCCGGCGGGGGCGCGTTGTTGCTGGGCGGGGTCTTCGTGATCTGGAGGTTGGGACGGATAGCTCGGCGAAGGGAAGGCGCGGCTAGGAATGAGTGAGGTATAGCATCTGCAGATGTGGTCAGTCGCTCATACGAGCAATCCGTCCTTTCCCGAGAACAGAGCAAAGGGGAGTTTATTCATACATACCGCCAGATGTTATCTGCCGCATACTTATTGACGATACTGATCTTGCTCCCGGACCGGCCCGCATAGCTTCATCCAATCCGCGCACATTATCCGGGGGGGTGTCCGCATGGATGATACGCGACCGGTCCTGATCAGCAACGCGGAGTTCACCGGCTACGAGGAGGAAGATATCGACCGTCTGACGGCGGCGGAACATGACAAACTGAGCCGCAGTCCGCATCTGCCGCGGCTCAGGGCGGAGATCGAGGCGGAACTGGGCCCCGGGCATTGGGAAGAACACTGGGTCACCCTGGACGCGAGCGGACGGCGGGTATACGCGAACGTTTATTACGGCGAGCACCGCGTCAAGGCGGTGACGGCCGCGGGCGACGTGGCGCGGGATTTCGAATACTAGACAAAAGCGCGGCTCGTCGCTGGTCGCTCGTCGCGCGGGGAACGCTGCGCCGCAATGCGGAAATTAGATCCCGGATTTCGAAAGTGAACTTACCCCCGTCCCCTCTCTTTCGCGAAAGAGAGGGGTGGCGCCCGCAGGCGACGGGGTGAGTTCCGATCTCACCCCTAACCTTTCCCCTCCCCTATCGCCCTTGACACCGGCGGGCAAGTGTGATAGATTCAATAGGTGACTGGTCGGAGGGTCTTTTATTTTTGTCCTTTTCTCCGGCGCAAGTTCAACCGGGGGTGACAGCCGTGCGCGAGGGTATTACCCTGGCCTGCAATGAATGCAAGAATCGGAACTACCGTACGAACAAGAACAAGAAGAACAACCCCGAGCGTCTGGAACTGCGTAAGTACTGTAAGTTCTGCAAGGCGGAGACCGTGCACAAAGAAACCCGCTAACGGAAGGGAGCGGTACAGGTGGACACGAAGAAGATACCGCGCAGCATCAGCCGGTTTTTCAGGGACATCTGGGCTGAGCTGAAGAGAGTGGCCTGGCCCAGTTGGCGGCAGCTCCAGATCCATACGGTCGTGGTGATTGTCACGGTCTTTGTGGTCGCCGCGATTCTCACGTTTTTTGACTTTGTCCTCGCGGAGTCGCTGGTGCGGCTCTTTGAGCGTTAGGCGAGTGGAATGGTAGAAGCAGCGACGCATGAAAAAACCTGGTACGTGGTGCACACGTATTCGGGCTACGAAAATAAGGTCAAGGCCAACCTGGAGCGGCGTGTGGAATCCATGGGGATGGAGGACAAGATCTTCCGCGTCCTCGTGCCCATGGAAGAGGAGATGGAATACAAGGACGGCAAGCGCAAGGTCACGAAGAAGAAGATCTACCCGGGCTACGTGATCGTCGAGATGATCATGACGGACGATTCGTGGTATGTGGTGCGCAATACCCCGGGCGTGACCGGCTTCGTCGGCACCGGCAGCAGGCCGATCCCCCTCCAGGAGCGCGAGGTGCGTTCCATCCTGCGCCATATGGGCTTTGACGAACCACGGCAGCGGGTCGAGTTTTCCGTCGGCGAGAGCGTCAAAGTCATCCGGGGGCCTTTTGAGAACTTCTCCGGCGTCGTCGAGGGGATCAACACGGACAAGGGGAAACTGAAGGTCATGGTCTCCATGTTCGGCCGCGAGACCCCGGTTGAACTGGACTTCGGGCAGGTTGAAAAAATCCTTTAAAAAAGAACTTAAGACTCGTTCGCAACGTTTGTGGGAGGGCGCAGCCCGTCATTACCACTAAGCCGGTCGATCAGGAGCGGACCGGTAAAATTGGAGGAATACCGAGATGGCCAAACGTGTCACGGCGCTTGTCAAGCTTCAGATCCCGGCCGGAAAAGCCACGGCCGCCCCCCCGGTCGGACCCGCCTTGGGGCAGCATGGTCTGAATATCATGGAGTTCATCAAGACCTTCAACGAGCGCACCTCCGCCCAGGTGGGGTTGATCATCCCCGTTGTCATCACCGTCTACGAGGATCGGACCTTCAGTTTCATCTGCAAAGTTCCGCCCGTGGCCGAATTGATCAAGAAAGCCATCAACCTCGAGAAGGGTTCGGGCGTGCCGAACCGCGACAAGGCCGGCAAGATTTCCCGGGCCGCGATCAAGGAGATTGCGGCGCAAAAGATGCCGGACCTCAATGCGGCGAGCCTGGAGGCGGCCATGCGGATGGTGGCCGGCACGGCACGGAGCATGGGCGTGACGGTGGAAGAATGAAGTTAGAGGTTGGATGTTGGAATAAAGCCGAATATCCAACTTCTAACCTCCAACCTCTCACCTCTAGTTTTCGTGGGAGGATTTATCCGTTTGTACCACGAGGAGGAAGATTATAATGGCCAAACATGGTAAGCGTTATCTGGAAGTCGCTAAATTGGTGGACCGCGCCAAACTCTACGAGGTGGACGAGGCTTTGGAGTTGGTCAAATCCACCGGTAAAGCCAAGTTTGACGAATCGGTCGAGGTTTCGCTCAGGCTAGGCGTGGACCCGCGCCACGCGGATCAGAATGTTCGCGGCGCGGTCGTGCTGCCCGAGGGAACCGGCCGCTCCGTCCGGGTGCTGGTCTTCGCCAAAGGCGATAAAGCCAAGGAAGCCGAGGAAGCGGGCGCGGATCGCGTGGGCGCGGAAGACGTGGTGGCCGAGATCGAGAAGGGTTGGACCGACTTTGACGTGGCCATTGCCACGCCCGACATGATGGGGGCGGTTGGGAAACTCGGCCGCATCCTGGGCCCCAAGGGCCTCATGCCGAACCCGAAGACGGGCACGGTTTCCATGGACGTGGCCAAAGCGGTCAAGGACAGCAAAGCCGGTAAGGTCGAATACCGCGTCGACAAGACGGGCATCATCCACGTGCCGATCGGCAAGGTCTCCTTTGACCGCGAGCGATTGACGCGCAACTTCAATACGCTCCTGGACGCGGTGATCAAAGCCAAACCGGCCTCGGCCAAGGGGCAATATCTCAAGAGCGTGGTCGTCTCGACGACCATGGGGCCCGGCATCAGGATCGCGCCGCAAGCGGCCGCCTCGTCGGCGACGATGGAACGGTAGTCTCAGGCGGAGAGCGATTCCACCGCCTTTCATAACCATGGTTGCCCAAGACAGCAGGTGTCAATGACCCAAGGGGTTCCTCGAACCCGCCTGCCGAGGCAAGATTGTGTAGGTCTCAAGGGACCGCCAGCTTGTCTTGGCGGTCTTTTTGTTAGATGTTAAAAGTTGGAAGTTTGATGTTGGATGCTGGAGAGTGAATGTTGGAATCGCAGTACGTCCATCCTTCATACCTCTAGCTTCTAACCTCTAACCTCCAACCTCCTGAAAGGAGGTGTTAGATTGGCAAGACCTGAAAAAGAAGCAACCGTGGCCGAGGTCAAAGAGCGGCTGCAACGGGCGAAAGTGGTGGTTTTGGCGGATTACCGAGGACTAAACGTCGGCGAGGTCACCGAGTTGCGCCGGCGCTTGCGCGAAGCGGGCGTGGAGTACAAGGTCATCAAGAACACCCTGGCGACCAGGGCGGCTCAAGAAGCGGCCATAGACGGGCTGGATGCATTCCTGGTCGGGCCGACGGCGATGGCTTTTGGTTATGACGATCCCGCCGCGCCCGCCAAGATCCTGGCGGCGTTCGCCAGGGAACACAAGAATCTGGCCCTCAAAGCCGGCGTTCTGGAGGGGCGGGCGATCGATCAAGCCCAGGTCAAGGCATTGGCGGACCTTCCGTCCCGCGAGCAGCTCCTGGGTATGGTCGCGGGGATGTTCCAGGCTCCCTTCCGTGGTTTGGTCACGGTCTTGTCTGGGCCCATGCGCAACCTGGCCTACGGGCTGGAAGCCCTGCGCAAGCAGCGCGCTGGTGAGGCGTAAACACGGCCGCTACGCTCGTCACGTTTTGCGAGAGTTGAAAAGAGTAAGTTGGGAGGGTTACAAATGTCTAAGGTCACCGAGGTGCTCGAGATCGTCAAGGGTATGTCCGTGCTGGAGCTCAACGAGCTCGTGAAAGCCTTCGAGGAAGAGTTCGGTGTGTCCGCCGCGGCGCCTATCGCCGTGGCCGCGGGTCCGGCCGCCGCCGCCACCGCCGCGCCAGCCGAGGTCGAGAAGACCGAGTTCAACGTGGTTCTGGTCAGTGCGGGCGACAAGAAGATCCAGGTTATCAAGGCCGTCAAGGAGGCCACGGGTCTTTCCCTGACGGATGCCAAGAATCTGGTCGACGCGGCGCCGAAGGCCGTCAAGGAAGGGCTTTCCAGGAAAGATGCCGACGAACTCAAGGCGAAACTGGAAGAAGCCGGCGCGACGATCGAACTGAAGTAGATCATGGGGCCCGGGCAACCGGGCCTTCCTCTTCCCGGGCGCGGTATTGGTCGACGCCCTTCATCAGACAAGACCCCGCGCCGCTTCCCAGCGGCCATAAAACGACAAGGTTTTTATTGACATGCCTGGGTGGCTTGTGATACCATTATCTATTGCTAGGCTCATGGCCAGCCGATAGTCCAAAACAGCACAAACCAACACGGTTGTTGACATTTCCGCCACAAGCCTACCACGGGTATGCACTCGGTGTGACACGAGTATTCACTCGGTGTGAAAGGATTAGCGAGGGCTTAGCCTTGCTTTTTCTTCGTTTCACGCGGCGCTTCGCCTTGAGCGTATGAACCGGGAGAGGGCGAGGCTGCGCCGGGGGGCTGTTAAGGACGACGAACATGCAGAGTAACCCCTCTCCGGCATTCGGGCCGGGCTCTCTACCACGGTTTTTCTCCTTTCCCGTAAGGTCCGGGCGGTAACGACGCCCTGACCCCCGGCATGACAGTTCTTAGTAGAGGTGAGATGAGTTGCCGGAGATGGTCCGCTACGGTCGCCGCGAACGCCTTAGTTTCGCCAAGATCGAAGAAGTCCTCGATATGCCCAACCTCATCGAGATTCAACAGCGTTCCTACCAGTGGTTTCTCGACGAGGGCCTCCGCGAAATGTTCCGCGATATCTCCCCGATCCAGGACTTCACCGGTAATCTGGTCCTGGAGTTCATCGACTATGCTTTGGGAGAACCGAAGTACGACGTTGATGAGTGCAAGGAGCGCGACGTAACCTTCTCCGCGCCTCTGCGGGTTCGTGTCCGTCTTATAAATAAGGAAACCGGCGAGGTCAAGGAGCAGGAAGTCTTCATGGGCGACTTCCCGCTCATGACGGACAAAGGCACGTTCATCATCAACGGTGCCGAGCGCGTGATCGTCAGCCAGTTGGTAAGGTCCCCCGGCGTCTATTTTGGCTCGACGGTGGATACGAGCGGCCGGACATTGTATTCCGCCTTGATCATGCCCAACGTGCGCGGCGCGTGGTTGGAATTCGAGTTTGACGCCAACGACGTCCTTTCCGTCAGAATAGATCGCACGCGCAAGACCCCCGTCACCGTCCTCCTGCGCGCGTTGGGGTTCGGCACGAACGCGAAGATTCTCGAGCTCTTCGAGGACAAGGAATGCATACGCAGCACGCTTGAGCGGGATAACACGCAGAACGAGGAAGAGGCGTTGATCGAGATCTTCAAGCGGCTCCGTCCGGGTGAGCCGCCGACCGTCGATACGGCGCGCACCCTCTTCGAGAGCCTGTTCTTTGACCCGCGCCGTTACGACCTGGCGGCGGTGGGCCGTTATAAGCTCAACAAGAAGTTGGGCTTGGACATCCCGCTCCGGGACGAGTTCATCGTCAAGGCGGAGGGCAACCGCCGCATCCATCTGCCCCCGAAAGCATACGACCGGATCCTGATCGCGCTGCAGATGGCCGAGACGGATGGCGCCCGCATGAGCATCACCGCCTCCGCGGAAACCCTGGGCTATTTTGCGGAATACCTCGGCTTGGAGGCCAGTGGCGGCCGCATCCTGCTCAACCAGAAGGATTACCGGACCTGGCGCAGCCGTTTTGAGCAAGAAGTGGAACGGATTGAGGCGGTCAAGACCCTCACCAAGGAAGATATCCTGGGCGTGGTGCGGTTCCTCATCAATTTGCTGGAAGGGAAAGGCGAGGTTGATGATATCGATCACCTGGGCAACCGCCGCCTGAAGTCCGTTGGGGAACTCTTGCAGAATCAGTTCCGCATCGGCCTTTCCCGCATGGAACGGGTGGTCAAGGAACGCATGACCATCCAGGAAGTGGATGTCATCACACCGCAGGCATTGATTAACATCCGGCCCGTGGTGGCCGCGATCAAGGAGTTCTTCGGCAGTTCGCAGCTGTCTCAGTTCATGGATCAGACAAACCCCTTGGCCGAACTGACGCATAAACGGCGTCTCTCCGCGCTCGGCCCCGGCGGTCTCTCCCGCGAACGGGCCGGATTCGAGGTCCGGGACGTGCATCATTCCCATTACGGCAGGATGTGCCCCATCGAGACGCCCGAGGGTCCGAACATCGGTCTGATCGGCTCCTTGACCACTTTCGCCAGGATCAACGAGTTCGGGTTCATCGAGACCCCTTACCGCCGGGTGATCGACGGCAAGGTTACCGACGAGATCGTCTACCTGACGGCGGACGAGGAAGACAAATATATCGTGGCCCAGGCCAATGAGCCGTTTGATTTGACGACGCGCCAGTTCATCCACCGCCGGGTCACAGGGCGGTTCAAGGGCAAGATCCTGGAACTCTCGTCCGATCAGGTCAACATGATGGATGTCTCGCCGAAGCAGATCGTCAGTATCGCCACGGCTTTGATCCCATTCCTCGAGAACGACGACGCCAACCGCGCCCTCATGGGCTCCAACATGCAACGGCAGGCGGTGCCGCTGCTGCGCACCCAAGCGCCTTTGATCGGGACGGGCATGGAGTACAAGGCGGCGATCGACTCGGGCGTCGTGGTCTTGGCCAAGGAAGCGGGCACGATCGAGCGGGTCTCGGGAAACGAGGTCTTCATCCGCACGGACGCGGGGCGGGTCGATCACTACCGGCTGCTGAAATTCAAACGCTCGAACCAGGGCACCTGCATCAATCAGAAACCCATCGTCAAGCCGGGCCAGAGAGTGAGAGCCGGTGAAGTCATCGCCGACGGGCCCTCGACGGATCAGGGCGAGTTGGCCCTGGGCCGCAATGTCCTGGTCGCGTTCATGCCGTGGGAAGGCTACAACTATGAGGACGCCATCCTGATCAGCGAACGCCTCGTCACCGATGACGTCTTTACCTCGATCCACATCGAGGAATACGAGTGCGACGCCAGGGACACCAAGTTGGGCTCGGAGGAGATCACCCGGGACATCCCCAACGTGGGCGAGGGAGCCTTGGACGACCTTGACGAGGGCGGTATCATCAGGGTCGGCGCCGAGGTGCGCACGGGTGACATCCTGGTCGGCAAGGTCACGCCGAAGGGCGAGACGGAACTCACGGCCGAGGAGCGGCTGCTCAGGGCGATCTTTGGGGAAAAGGCGCGGGAGGTCCGCGATACATCCCTGCGCGTACCCCACGGCGAGTCGGGCAAGGTCGTTGATGTACGGGTTTTCTGCCGCGAAAACGGCGACGAGCTGCCCCCTGGCGTCAATCGCTTGGTGCGGGTCTATATCGCCCAAAAGCGGAAGATTTCCGAGGGCGACAAGATGGCCGGACGCCACGGGAACAAGGGCGTTATCGCCAAGATCCTGCCGGTGGAGGACATGCCGTTCCTGCCTGACGGGACGCCGGTCGAGATCGTGCTCAACCCCCTGGGTGTGCCCTCGCGCATGAATCTCGGGCAGGTGCTCGAGACCCATATGGGCTGGGCCGCCAAGATGCTCGGCCTCCATATCGCCACGCCGGTCTTCGGGGGCGCCACCGAGGAGGAGGTCTTGTCCTTCCTCCAGCAAGCCGGCCTGCCCCAGACCGGCAAGACGACCCTCTATGACGGCCGTTCGGGCGAGGAATTCGACAACCCAATCACCGTGGGCTATGTCTATATGCTCAAACTGGCGCATTTGGTGGACGACAAGATTCATGCCCGCTCCACGGGGCCGTACTCCCTGGTCACGCAACAGCCGTTGGGCGGTAAAGCCCAGTTCGGCGGGCAACGCTTCGGGGAGATGGAGGTCTGGGCGTTGGAGGCATATGGCGCCGCCTATACGCTGCAGGAACTCCTGACCGTCAAGTCGGACGACGTCATCGGGCGGGTTAAGACCTACGAGGCGATCGTCAAGGGCGAGAACGTGCCCGAACCCGGCGTGCCGGAATCGTTCAAGGTCCTGATCAAGGAACTGCAGAGTCTGGGCTTGGATGTGCGCGTCCTAACCGAAGAGGCGCAGGAGATCCAGATCAAGGACGAGGAAGAGGACGTCCGTGAGATGGCGCGCGAGCTCGGCCTGGATATCGAGGGCCGCCCCGAACCCGCGGAAATAACCGAAGAAACCGGCGAGGAGCCGGAGATCTTCGAAGGGGAAGAAGAGGGCGAGGAAGAGCTCATGATCGAGGAAGAGATCCCCGCCGGCGAGATCGCGGAGGACGAGTAGGTAATGTAGAGGGGGCCTCACGGTTGTTGGACGCCAATAACTTTGACGCATTAAAGATTGGGCTGGCTTCCCCGGAGCAGATTCGGGCCTGGTCGAGCGGGGAAGTCAAGAAGCCTGAAACGATAAACTACCGCACGCTCAAGCCCGAGCGCGAGGGCCTTTTTTGCGAAAAGATCTTTGGGCCGCAGCGCGACTGGGAATGCCACTGCGGCAAATACAAGCGCATCAGGTACAAGGGTATCGTCTGCGACCGGTGCGGCGTCGAGGTCACCCGGTCCAAAGTGCGCCGGGAGCGGTTGGGGCACATCGAACTCGCCGCCCCCGTCTCTCATATTTGGTATTTCAAAGGTATTCCCAGCCGCATGGGGCTCCTGCTCGACATGTCGCCGCGCGCGTTGGAAAAGGTGCTCTATTTTGCCTCTTATGTGGTGGTTGACCAGGACGATTCCCCGCTCATGAAGAAACAACTCCTCACGGAGAACGAGTACCGCGAGGCGAGAGAGAAGTACGGCATGGGCTTCAAGGCTTTCATGGGCGCCGAGGGTATCAAGAAACTCCTGGAAGAGATCGACCTCGAGGTCATGGCCCGCGAGTTGCGGCGCGAGGTCCGCGAGGTAACCGGCCAACGCCGGATCAGGGCCATTCGGCGGCTCGAAGTGGTCGAGGCCTTCCGCAAATCCGGGAACAGGCCGGAATGGATGATCATGGATGTCATTCCCGTGATCCCGCCCGAACTGCGGCCCATGGTTCAGCTTGACGGCGGCCGTTTCGCCACCTCCGACCTGAACGACCTCTACCGCAGGGTGATCAACCGCAATAACCGGCTGAAGCGGTTACTGGAACTCGGCGCGCCCGACATCATCGTGCGCAACGAGAAACGCATGCTCCAAGAGGCGGTCGACGCGCTGATCGATAACGGGCGGCGCGGACGGCCGGTGACGGGTCCCGGCAACCGGCCCTTGAAGTCCCTTTCCGACATGCTCAAGGGCAAGCAGGGACGTTTCCGCCAGAATCTCTTGGGGAAACGGGTGGATTACTCGGGCCGATCCGTCATCGTTGTCGGCCCGGAACTCAAACTGCATCAGTGCGGCCTGCCCAAGGAGATGGCCCTTGAGCTCTTCAAGCCGTTCGTCATGAAGCGGCTGGTGGACGAGGGCCACGTCCATAACATCAAGAGTGCGAAGCGTCTGGTGGAACGGGCGCGGACCGAGGTCTGGGACGTCCTCGAGGAGGTCATCAAGGAGCACCCGGTCCTGTTGAACCGGGCGCCGACGCTGCACCGTCTGGGTATTCAAGCTTTTGAGCCCGTCCTGGTCGAAGGCCGCGCCATCCAGATACACCCGCTCGTCTGCACGGCGTACAACGCCGACTTTGACGGGGACCAAATGGCGGTGCACGTGCCGCTCTCGGCCGAGGCCCAAGCGGAGGCACGCGTGCTCATGCTCTCGGCGCACAACATCCTCTCCCCGGCCCATGGACGGCCGGTGGCCACGCCGACACAGGACATGGTGCTGGGCTGCTATTATCTCACCGTACTGCGCGAGGGAACGCTGGGCGAGGGCAACTGCTATTCCAATCCTGAAGAAGCCATAATGGCGGTCGATGCGGGCGTCCTGGATCTCCATGCCCGGATCAAGGTGCGTATCAACGGGCAGTTCCTGGAGACCACGGCCGGGCGCCTGATCTTCAATCAGCACGTCCAGACCGGCCTGGGCTACCTGAACGTCGAGATCGACAAGAAACAGCTGGGCAAGGTGGTACTTTACTGCTGCCGGCATTACGGCACGGTGCAGACCGCGGAGGTACTGGATCAGATCAAGCGGCTGGGTTTCCATTACGCGACGAGATCCGGCGCCACGATCTCCGTCACGGACATTACCATTCCCGAAGCAAAGGCCTCGATCATCGCCGAGGCCGAGGCACGGGTCGAGCAGCTCGAAAACCATCTGCGGCGGGGGCTGATCACGCCCGAGGAACGGTACTTCAAGGTTCTGGAGATCTGGGGCAAGGCCAAGGAAGACGTGGAGAAAGCCGTCAAGCTGTCGCTCGACAAGTTCAATCCGGTTTTCATGATGGCCAACTCCGGCGCCCGCGGCAACTTCCAACAGCTTTCCCAGTTGGCCGGGATGCGGGGACTGATGAACGACCCGTCCGGGCGCACGATCGACCTGCCGATCAAGGCAAACTTCCGCGAGGGCCTGTCGGTACTCGACTTTTTCAACTCGACCCACGGCGCGCGTAAAGGCCTGGCCGACACGGCGCTGCGCACGGCCGACTCGGGTTATCTCACCAGGCGGCTGGTGGATGTGGCCCAGGACGTGATCGTCCGGGAGGAAGACTGCGGCACCACCGAGGGGATCAAGGTCAGCGCCATCTACTATGAGAGCGAATTCGACGAGGACGAAGGCCAGATGATCGAGTCCCTGGCGGAGCGGATCATCGGCCGGATGGCGGCCGAGGATATCGTGCATCCGGAGACCGGCGAGCTCATCGTCGCGCGCAATCAGGAGATCACCGAGGCCATCGCGGAGCGGGTGGACCGGGCGGGCATCAAGGAGGTCTCGATCCGTTCCGTCCTGACCTGCCGCACGCGTTACGGCGTCTGCATCAAATGTTACGGCCGCAACCTGGCGACCGGCAGACCGGTGGACGTTGGCGAGGCGGTCGGGATCATCGCGGCTCAATCCATCGGCGAGCCGGGGACGCAATTGACCATGCGGACCTTCCATATGGGCGGCGTGGCCGGGGATGACATCACGCTCGGTCTGCCGCGCGTCGAGGAACTCTTCGAGGCCCGTAAACCCAAAGGCCAGGCCATCGTGGCCGAGGTGGGCGGTATCGTCAAGCTCATGGAGATCAAAGGTCTGCGCCGGGTGGTCATCACCACGGACAGCGGCGAGGAGAAGTCGTACCAGGTGCCGTACGGAGCGCGCCTGCGCGTGCGCGACGGATCGCGGGTCGAACCCGGCGATCGCCTGACGGAAGGTTCGGCCAATCCCCACGATATCCTGAAGGTTAAGGGAATCAGGGGCGTGCAGATGTATATCGTGCAAGAGGTACAGGAGGTCTATCGCACGCAGTCGGTGGAGATCAACGATAAGCACATCGAGGTCGTGGTGCGGCAGATGCTCCGTAAGCGCAAGGTGGAAACCCCGGGTGATACGGATCTGCTGCCGGGCGGCCTGATCGACGTCTTCGAGCTCGAGGACGAGAACAGTAGGATCGAAGCCCAAGGCGGCGAGCCGGCCGTCGGCCGGCCGATCCTGCTCGGCATCACCAAGGCTTCGCTCGCCACCGAAAGCTTCTTGTCCGCGGCCTCGTTCCAGGAGACGACGAGGGTCCTGACCGAGGCCTCCATCAAAGGCCGCAAGGATCCGTTATTGGGTCTCAAGGAGAATGTCATCATCGGCAAGCTCGTGCCAGCCGGGACCGGGATGTCACGGTACAGGCATATCCGGATCTTGACCGACCAGACCGAGAATGTGGAGGTCCAGTAAGGAAAGTTTCTTGACAGCCGTAAGGCTGAATGATAAAATTTAATGGTGTCTGGTTGGAAGGCCTGTCCGGTGGGGGTTTCATGATGGTCCAAGCCTTGCGCGACCCGAAAAAGCGTGTGGTTGGGCTCAAACAGACCTTACGGGCCCTACAACAGGATCGGGTAGCCGCGGTCTATCTGGCCGGTGATGTCGATGAGCATATACGCCGCAAGGTCGCCAACGCCTGCCTCGAGCGCGGCGTGGAGATCAGACCTGCGGGGATGGGCCAGGATGACCTCGGCGCGTTTTGCCAGATCGAAGTCGGTGCCGCGGTGATTGCTTTGCTCAAGAGCTAGACGGGCGGCAAGCAGGTTAAGGGAGGTGCGGTGGTTGCCCACCATCAGTCAGTTAATCCGGAAGGGTAGAGAGAAAGTCGCGCTCAAGAGTTCAGCGCCCGCCCTCCGCTGGTCCTACAATACGCCCAACGAGGAGATCCGGGAAGGCGGCGGACCGCAGAAGCGGGGCGTCTGCGTCGTGGTCAAGACCCAGACCCCGAAGAAGCCCAATTCGGCTTTGCGCAAGGTCGCCCGCGTCAGGCTGACCAACCGCATGGAGGTAACGGCCTACATTCCGGGCGAGGGGCATAACTTGCAGGAACACTCGGTCGTCCTGATTCGCGGCGGACGCGTCAAGGATCTACCGGGCATTCGTTATCACATTATCCGTGGAACGCTTGATACAGCCGGGGTACAAAATCGTCGCCAGGGTCGGTCCAAGTATGGCGCCAAGCGGCCGAAGGCCGCCGCGGCCAAAACTGGCGCCCGCGCGAAGTAATAGGGGGGCGTGAGTCTTGCCGCGAAGAGGTAACGTGCCAAAGCGTGAGATTATTGCGGACCCGATCTATCACAACAAACTGGTCACTCAGTTTGTGAACAAGATCATGTATAGCGGTAAGCGCGGCGTGGCGGAGCGCATCTTCTACACCGCGCTGGACAGGATGAAGGAAAAGTCCGGGAAAGACCCCATGGAACTCTTCCAACAGGCCCTGAAGAACGTCATGCCTGTCTTGGAAGTCAAGCCGCGCCGGGTTGGGGGCGCGACTTATCAGGTACCCGTGGAAGTCAGGCCCGAACGCCGGACCGCCCTAGCCATGCGGTGGCTCGTCGCCAGCGCCCGGGCCCGGGCGGAGAAAACCATGGAAGAAAAACTTGCGGGCGAACTCATGGACGCGGCGCAAGGACTCGGCAACTCCATCAAGAAAAAAGACGATACGCATAAGATGGCTGAAGCCAATAAGGCATTCGCCCATTACCGTTGGTAAGCGGGTATACCGTCGAAGGGAAGTAACGTTTTGCCGTCAGACCGACAGTTTCCATTGACCAATACCAGAAATATCGGTATCATGGCGCATATTGACGCCGGCAAGACCACGACCACCGAGAGGATCCTCTTCTATACCGGGAAAGTCCACCGGATGGGTGAAGTCCACGAAGGTTCGGCGACCATGGACTGGATGGTGCAGGAGCAGGAGCGGGGCATCACCATTACTTCCGCCGCCACTACCTGCGAATGGCGCGGCCATCAGATAAATATTATCGACACGCCCGGGCACGTGGACTTTACTGTTGAGGTCGAACGGGCGCTTCGGATCCTTGACGGCGCGATCGCGGTCTTTTGCGCGGTGGGCGGCGTGGAGCCTCAATCCGAGGCTGTTTGGCGCCAGGCGGATAAATACGGCGTTCCGCGCGTGGCGTTTGTCAACAAGATGGACCGGGTCGGGGCCGACTTTTTCCGTGCCATACGGATGATGCGTGAACGGCTCGGGACCAACCCGATCGCCCTCCAGTTGCCGATCGGCACGGAGGAGGATTTTCGCGGCTTCGTGGACCTGGTCGAAGAGAGAGCTTACTTGTACCTTGACAATCTCGGCACCCAGCTTGAGCGGGCGCCGATCCCGCCGGAACTCCATGAAGAGGTCGAGCACTATCGCGAATTGATGCTCGAAGCCGCGGTGGAGCAGGATGAGCATCTCGTGGAGAAGTATCTGGAAGGGAAGACGCTGACCCCAGACGAGATTCGGGCGGCTTTGCGGCGCGGTACGGTGGCCGCGCGCATTACGCCTGTTCTCTGCGGATCCGCCTTTAGGAACAAGGGTATCCAGCCCCTGCTCGACGCCGTCGTCGACTACCTGCCGTCACCCGGCGATCTGCCTCCGGTCTCAGGGATCGATCCGGACAAGGGCATGGCGCGCGAACGGCATGCCGCGGATAACGAGCCTTTCTCGGCGCTGGCTTTCAAGGTCGCAACCGATCCCTACGTGGGCAAGCTGGTGTTCTTCAGGGTCTACTCCGGCGAGTTGAAGACCGGCTCCTATATCTACAACTCCACGAAGGGCAAGCGCGAACGAATCGGAAGGATTCTGCGCATGCACGCCAACAATCGCGAGGACCTGGAGGTGATTCGCGCCGGGGATATCGCCGCCGCCGTCGGCCTGCGCGACACACACACCGGTGATACGCTCTGTGATGAAAAACACCCCATCGTCCTCGAGGCGATGGAATTTCCGGAGCCGGTGATCTGGATCGCGATTGAACCCAAGACCAAGGCCGATCAGGATAAATTGGGAAGCTCCTTGGCGAAATTGGCTGAGGAAGACCCGACCTTTAGAGTCAAGACTGATCCAGAGACCGGACAGACGATCATCTCCGGCATGGGCGAACTGCATCTCGAGATCATCGTCGACCGGTTGTTGCGTGAGTTCAAGGTCGAGGCCAATATCGGGCGGCCGCAAGTGGCTTACCGGGAAACGATCCGTCGTCCCGCCCGCGCGCAAGGTAAGTTCGTCAGGCAGACCGGCGGGCGCGGCCAGTATGGTGATGTCTGGCTGGAAGTGGAACCCCTCCCTCCAGGCGGCGGGTTTATCTTTGAGAACAAGATCATTGGCGGCGTGGTTCCGCGCGAGTACATCCCCGCGGTCGAAGCGGGCGTCAAAGAGGCCGGACAGAACGGACCCTTGGCCGGGTTCCCGGTGGTGGACATCCTTGTCAGGTTGGTCGACGGCTCCTATCACGAGGTCGATTCTTCGGAGATGGCCTTCAAGGTGGCCGGCAGTCTCGGTTTCCGTGAAGCGGTCAAGGATGGCGACCCGGTGCTGTTGGAACCGATCATGAGACTCGAGATCGTGACGCCCGAGGATTATCTGGGAGATATCCTCGGCGATCTGAACGGTCGTCGCGGCAGGATCGAGGGTATGGAAGCACGGGCTGGAGCCCAGGTGATCCGCGGGATGGTCCCATTGGCCGAGATGTTCGGATACGCGACCAGAATCCGTTCGCTTTCCCAGGGACGCGCGAACTACGACATGCATTTCGGCCAGTATGAGGAAGTGCCGCAATCCCTGGCCGAGGGAGTGGTTCTGCGCGGAGGCCGAGGTTCATAAAGCGGGACGCGGAGGCGGAAGCCTTCGCGGGACTAACTTGAATATAGATTGGGAACCGAAGCACCCAACCAGTCAGAGGAGGAAGAAGAATGGCCAAGCAAAAGTATGAGCGGACGAAGCCGCACGTGAATGTCGGGACAATTGGGCACGTCGACCACGGTAAGACCACATTGACCGCGGCCATTACCAAGGTGCAAGCAGCCAAGGGGCTGGCCAAGTTCGTCAGCTACGATGAAGTGGCCAAGGCCTCCGAGTCGCAGGGACGCCGCGACCCGACCAAGATCCTCACCATCGCCACCTCGCACGTGGAATACGAATCCGACCAGCGTCACTACGCGCACGTTGACTGCCCGGGACACGCGGATTACGTCAAGAACATGATCACCGGCGCGGCGCAGATGGACGGGGCGATCCTGGTCGTATCCGCCGAGGACGGCCCCATGCCGCAGACCCGCGAGCATATCCTCCTGGCCAGCCAGGTGAACGTGCAGTATATCGTGGTCTTCCTTAACAAGTGCGACAAAGTCGACGATCCCGAGCTGCTCTCCCTGGTGGAGCTCGAGGTACGGGACCTGCTCTCCAAGTACAAATTTGACGGCGAGAACACGCCGATCATCCGCGGTTCCGCTTTGAACGCCATGCAGGCCACCAGTCCCGACGCGCCCGAGGCCAAATGCATCCAGGAACTGCTCGAAGCCTGCGACTCATGGATCCCCCTGCCGGTGCGCGATATCGACAAGCCGTTCCTCATGTCCGTCGAGGACGTCTTCACCATTACCGGCCGGGGCACCGTGGCCACGGGCCGCGTGGACCGGGGCGTGGTCAAAGTGGGCGACGAGGTTCAGATCGTGGGTCTGACGGAACAGCCGCGCAAGACCGTGGTGACTGGGGTCGAGATGTTCCGCAAACTCCTCGACCAGGCACAGGCCGGCGACAACATCGGCGTGTTGCTGCGGGGCGTGGAGCGCAAGGAGATCGAGCGCGGCCAGGTGCTTGCCAAGCCGGGCTCCATCACGCCGCACACCAAGTTCGAAGCCAGTGTCTACGTCCTGACGAAGGAAGAGGGTGGCCGGCATAGCCCGTTCTTCAACGGATACAGGCCGCAGTTCTACTTCCGGACAACGGACGTGACCGGCGTAATCAAGTTGCCGGAAGGCAGCGAGATGGTTATGCCTGGCGATAACGTGCGCCTCACGATCGAGCTTATCACGCCGATCGCCATGGAGGAAGGCCTTCGTTTCGCCATCCGTGAGGGCGGCCGCACGGTCGGTGCTGGTGTGGTCACGAAGATCCTCGAATAAGTAGCAATGTAAGGACGTTGTGCGCAACGTCCCTTCGGAGGAGGGGCTCTCATGGCCAACCAGAAAATCCGGATCCGGCTCAAGGCGTTCGATCATAGACTGCTCGACCAGTCGGCGGAGAAGATCGTTGAGACGGCAAAGCGTACGGGGGCTTTGGTATCCGGGCCGATCCCGCTGCCAACGGAACGGAATATCTATACCGTGCTCCGCGCCCCGCACGTGGAGAAGGACTGCCGGGAGCAGTTTGAGATGCGGACGCACAAACGCCTGATCGACATCCTGGAGCCGAGCCCGAAGACCGTGGACGCGCTCATGCGTCTGGATCTCCCGGCCGGGGTGGATATTGAGATTAAGCTCTAGTATTAACGAGGTTAGAAGTTGGAGGTTAGAGGTTGGATAGGATGGCGGTTCCGGTTTGATCCTTTTCCAACCTCCGACTTCCAACCGCCAACTTCCATTAAGGGGGTTTCCCAGTGGCTAAGGGTATACTCGGACGGAAGATCGGCATGACCCAGATCTTTGGCGCCGACGGCCACGTGATCCCGGTAACCGTGGTGGAAGCCGGACCGTGCCAGGTAGTGCAGAAGAAAACCGCGGCCACGGACGGTTATGATGCCATTCAACTCGGCTTTGGCGTCAAGCGCGAACGGTTGGTGAACAAACCCTTGCGCGGGCACTATGCCAAGCACGGCCTTAAGCCCAACCGGTTCTTGCGGGAGATGCGCCTGGAAGAAGGCGACCCGGTCTATGAGGTCGGACAGGAAATCAAGGCGGATCTCTTCCAGGAAGGCGAGTATGTCGACGTGATCGGCACGAGCAAAGGCAAGGGCTTCGCGGGCGTGATCAAACGGTGGAACTTCAACCGGGCGCCGATGGCGCACGGCTCGATGTACCATCGGCGCACCGGATCGCTTTGCGCCACCGATCCCGCGCGGGTCTTCAAAAACCGCAAGTTTCCAGGACGTCTTGGCGCCGAGCGCGTAACCATTCAACGTCTGCAGATTGCCCGGGTGGATCCAGAGCGGAACCTGCTGCTCATCAAGGGAGCCCTGCCAGGCGCCAAGGGCGGCCTGCTGGTCATCAAGGAGACGGTGAAGCGGGTTAAGCGGGCGCAGTGAGATGACGAAGTCAGAAGGCAGAGGCCAGAGGCGAGAAAGTTAGTCAGTTTCAGCTTCCGGCGTCCTGCTTCTGGTTTTCATGGTACAAGGGGGTATTCCTATGCCTAACGTTCCGGTCTACGATATCGAAGGCCGGCAGACCGGTGAGATAACGCTTTCGGATGCGGTCTTTGGCGTGTCGGTCAACCGGGCGCTTCTGCACGACGCCGTCACGCTTTACTTGGCCGCGCGCCGGCTTGGTACGGCAAAGGCCAAGACGCGCGGCGAAGTCCGGGGAGGCGGCCGCAAGCCTTGGCGTCAGAAGGGTACCGGTCAGGCCCGACAAGGCACCAGACGATCCCCGCTCTGGACGGGGGGCGGCATCATCTTTCCGCCGCAACCGAGGAAATACGGATTCCGCATGCCGCGCAAGGCGCGTCAACTGGCGCTCAGATCGGCACTCTCATCCAAAGTCGCCGGTGGAGAGCTCCTCGTCGTCGAGGGCCTGCGCTTTGACGAACCAAAGACCAGATCAATGGCGGGGATCCTGGCCAAATTGAACCTCAAGGACAAAACCCTGGTCGTCCTGGGGCAGCGCGACGAGAACGTTGTCAAATCGGCCCGCAATATCCCGGGCGTGACGACGCTGTTGCCTGAGGGATTGAACGTGTATGACATCCTGAATCATGACCGGCTCCTTTTGGCGCGGGATGCCGTGGGCAAGGTCGAGGAGGCGTTGGCCTGATGGATGTACGAGCTGTTGTCAGGCGGCCGATCGTAACCGAGAAAACCACGAAACTGATGGAAGAGAACAAATACTGCTTCGTGGTGGATTTGCGGGCAAACAAGCACCAGATCAAGCGGGCCGTTGAGGACATCTTCAAAGTGAAGGTGACGTCGGTCAATACCCTGCGGGTCATGGGCAAGTGGAAACGGATGGGCCGCAATGAGGGCAAGCGCCCGGACTGGAAGAAGGCCATCGTAACCCTGGCGCCGGGAAGCCGGATTCAGTTCTTCGAGGGCGTTTAGCCAATTCAGTTCTTAGTTTTGGGTTTTGGGTTTTAAGTTGATGCCTTGATGCGTAAGCGATTGCCTTAGGTGCTCAACCAAGCCCGCAAAACTCAAAACTTAACACCCTAGCCAGAGTGGGGGTAAGCGATTTGGCCATCAAGAAATACAAACCGACCTCGCCGGGCAGACGGTTTATGACCGGCGCCGCCTATGACGAGATCACCAAGGACCGCCCGGAAAAGAGTCTGCTGGAGCGGAATCCTTCCCACGCGGGACGCAACGCCATGGGGCGCGTGACGGTCAGGCACAGGGGCGGCGGGCATAAGCAGATGTACCGCGTGATCGATTTCAAGCGGGATAAGATCGGCATTCCGGCCAAAGTCGCGGCCATCGAGTACGATCCCAACCGGACGGCGCGGATTGCGCTCCTTCATTACGCCGATGGAGAGAAGCGGTACATCCTGGCTCCCCTGGGTATCAGCGTGGGCGATATGCTCGTCGCCGGACCGGACGCCGACATCAAGCCCGGCAATGCGTTACCCTTGTCGGGGATCCCGCTCGGCACGGTCATCCACAACGTGGAACTGATCGCCAAGGGCGGCGGACAGCTGGCGCGCACCGCTGGCGCCGGCGCGCAACTGATCGCCAAGGAGGGTGACTTCGCTCAGCTTAGAATGCCTTCCGGCGAAGTCCGCAAAGTGCGGCTGGATTGTATGGCCACCATTGGCCAGGTCGGAAACGTCGAACACGAGAACGTCAGGGTTGGTAAGGCGGGACGTTCGCGCTGGCTGGGTCGCCGGCCGGCCAATCGGGGCGTCGTCATGAACCCGGTCGATCATCCTCATGGCGGCGGCGAAGGGCGTTCCCCCATCGGGCGGGCACCGGTTACGCCTTGGGGCAAACCAGCCCTGGGCCATCGGACCAGAAAACGGAAACCATCCGACCGGTTGATCGTCAAACGGCGCGGCTAGTCCGGAAGCTGGTGGCATGAGGCAAGAGGTAAGACTAAGGTCCAGTTTCTTTGTCTCCTGCAGAAATGCAGTATCTCACCCCCGGCTTGGCGCTTCGCCCTCCGCAGTGTGAAAGCGCCCGGCCGAAGGAGGAAGCACGATGTCGCGTTCGATGAAGAAGGGGCCGTTCGTAGAGCCCAGACTCCTTCAGAAGATTAAAGAGATGAACGAGAAGGGCGAGAAGCGGGTGATCAAGACCTGGTCTCGCAGTTCGACCGTGTACCCGGAGATGGTCGGGCACACCCTTGCCATTCACGATGGCCGAAAGCATGTGCCGATCTATCTAACCGAGGATATGGTGGGCCATAAACTCGGCGAGTTTGCCCCCACCCGGACGTTTCGCGGCCATGGGGCGCACACCGAGCGCAGTGTAGCATTGAAATAGGCTTTTTGAGTTGGGGCGGCGGCCCGCGGGGAGGTTCTGGGTATGGAGACACGGGCGGTAGCGCGTTTCGTGCGGATCGCGCCGCGTAAGGCACGGCAAGTCATCAATCTGATTCGGGGCAAGAGGGTCAATGAGGCCCTGAAGATCCTTGAGTTCACGCCGCGGTTCGCGGCGGAGGTCATCACCAAGGTCGTCAAGTCAGCGGTGGCCAATGCCGAGAACAACCATAGTTCAAACCGCGACTCCCTGGTGGTGGCGGAGGCTTTCGTGGATCAAGGCCCGACCATGAAGCGCATGCATCAACGCGCCCAAGGCCGGATGGCGCTCATCCACAAGCGCACCAGCCACATCACGGTTGTCCTCAGGGAGAAGGAGGAGTAAGGCGTGGGTCAGAAGGTCAATCCTTTGGGATTACGGCTCGGAGTCATCAAGGACTGGGACGCCCGGTGGTTTTCGCAACGTGATTATGCTTCCTTGCTGCATGAAGACCTCAAGATCCGCCAGGCGTTGAAGAAGAGGCTTTTTGCCTCTGGTGTGGCCAAGGTCGAGATCGAACGGGCCGCCAATCGCATCAAGGTGACCATCCACACGGCACGGCCCGGTATGGTCATCGGACGCGGCGGTACCGAGGTGGAGAACATCCGCAAGGATCTCGAGAATCGGACCGGCAAGCAGGTGCAGCTGAATATCGCGGAGGTCAAGAGCCCCGAGCTCAACGCCCAGTTGGTGGCGGAGAACATTGCGTTTCAGCTGGAGCGGAGAGTATCCTTTCGCCGGGCCATGAAACAGGCTCTCACCCGGACCATGCGCCTGGGCGCACAAGGGGTCAAGGTGGCTTGCAGCGGTCGGTTGGCCGGTGCGGAGATTGCCCGGCGTGAGAGCTACAGCGAAGGCAAGGTGCCCTTGCATACGCTACGGGCGGATATCGACTTCGGCCGCGCCGAGGCCAAGACGACCTACGGCAAGATCGGCGTAAAGGTTTGGATCTACAGGGGCGAGATCCTGCCGCAGCGGAAGACGCCGGCTAAGGTCGGGGGAGGCGCTTGAGATGCTCGTACCAAAGAGAGTAAAACACCGTAAAGTCATGCGCGGACGGATGAGCGGGAAGGCCATCCGCGGGTCCCAGCTTGATCTGGGTGATTATGGTTTACAGGCGATGGAGCCAGGCTGGGTTACGAACGTGCAGATCGAGGCGGCCCGTATCGCCCTGACCAGGCACATTAAGCGCGGCGGCAGGGTATGGATCAAGATCTTTCCCGACAAGTCCGTAACGGCCAAACCCGCCGAGACCCGTATGGGGAGCGGCAAGGGCGCGCCTGAGCATTGGGTCGCGGTGGTCAAACCCGGCCGGGTGATGTTTGAGATTACCGGCATCGACGAGACGGTGGCGCGTGAGGCCATGCGCTTGGCCGCACACAAGCTCCCGATCAAGACCAAGTTCGTCAAGCGCGAGGAAGCGGGTGGTGATGCGCAGTGAAGGCCAAAGAGGTTCATGATTTGACCAGTGAGGAGCTTGAAAAAAAGCTCAGTGACCTCAAGGAAGAACTGTTCAATCTGCGGTTTCAGCTCGCCACCGGACAGCTGGACAATCCCATGCGCGTTCAGGACGTGCGTAAGTCGATTGCCCGGGTGAAGACGGTCCAGCGCGAGCGGGAACTGCGCCTGAATCAGGCGTGATCGAAGCGAACTGAGGAGCGTTCAGCGCCTTGGTTCCGGGTTTGCCGGGCGGCGCTGGCGGATAACGAGGAAATTTCTGACTGGGCGTAGCCCGGTGATTCTCGAGGAGGGACTGGCATGGCCGAACGGTCGTTGCGAAAGACCCGGGTGGGGCGGGTTATCAGCGATAAGATGGAGAAGACGGTTGTGGTGGCATTGGAGCGGCTCGTACAGCACCCGCTCTATGGACGTACCATTAAGCGCACCATGACCATCAAAGCCCACGATGAAGAGAACTCCTGCCATGCCGGGGACCGCGTTCGGGTCATGGAGACCAGACCGCTCTCGCGGGAAAAGCGATGGCGGGTCGTGGACGTTATCGAGCGTGCACGCTAAGGTATACCTGGAAAGGAGGGGCCGTACGTGATCCAGGCCCAAACCTATCTAAACGTGGCCGATAATTCAGGTGCCAAACAGATCATGTGTATCAGGGTGCTCGGTGGCTCACGCCGACGCTACGCCAGGATCGGCGATCTGATCGTGGCGGTGGTAAAGGATGCGCTGCCGCCTTCCGCGGCGCGAAAGGGCGCGGGGGCCGGGGCGGTCGTCAAGAAAGGCGATGTCGTCCGCGCGGTCGTAGTGCGCACCAAGAAGACCACCAGGCGGCTGGACGGCTCCTACATCCGTTTTGATGACAACGCGGCGGTAATCCTGACCGACCAGAACAACCCGCGGGGGACTCGCATCTTCGGGCCTGTCGCGCGGGAACTGCGTGACAAGGAATTCATGAAGATTATTTCCCTGGCGCCGGAAGTACTATAGTGTCTCCCGGGAGGGAACGGCAGGAGGTGGAACAATGCCAGCGGTAAGAACATTGCTCAGGAAAGGCGACGAGGTCGTAATCCTATCGGGTAAGGACGAAGGCCGCCGGGGCAAGATCCAGCGTGTGCTGGAGCGTGAGGGAAAGGTAATCATCGAGGGTCTCAACCTGGCCAAGAAGCACGCCAAACCGACCAAGAACAACCCGCAAGGCGGCGTAATCGATAAGGCTGTTCCGGTGCCCACTTCCAAAGTCATGTTGGTCTGCGGCGGGTGCAACAAGCCCACGCGTATGCGGCGCGAGGCGGCCGTTGACGGGGAAATGGTTCGCATCTGCCGTCAATGCGGACGAACGATCGACTAGACGACGGTCTTTCCCGGGGTACCGCTTTGTAAAGACCGGGTGGGTCAGGTCTCAGAGAAAGCCTGCTTCCCTATTGGAAACGCCGATCGTGGAAGCGGCATTCAGGTCCGAGGAGGTGCGACTGGTGTCGCGCATGCGAGACAAGTACCAAAAAGAGGTCGTTCCCGCTCTAAAAGAGCGTTTCCACTACAAGAACGTCATGGAGATCCCGCGCTTGGAAAAGGTCGTCATCAATATGGGCGTGGGCGAGGCCACCGGCGACGCCAAAGCCATCGACGCGGCGGTCAACGACATGATCGCCATCGCGGGACAGAAACCGGTTGTCACGCGGGCTAAGAAGTCCATCGCGGCCTTCAAGGTCCGGGCCGGTATGCCGATCGGCGTCAAGGTCACGCTGCGCGGAGAACGGATGTACGAGTTCCTCGACAAGTTGTTCAACGCATCCCTGCCTCGTATCCGCGACTTCCGCGGCGTATCGCCCAAGTCCTTCGACGGGCGCGGCAATTACACGCTCGGCCTCCGGGATCAACTCATCTTCCCGGAGATCAACTACGATAAGGTTGACAAGGTACGGGGGATGGACATCGCGATCGTGAGCTCGGCAAAGACCGACGAACAGGCGCTCGAACTCTTACGGCTCCTGGGGATGCCCTTCCGGGCTAGTTAGGAATGGCGTGGCCGTTACGCCGGCAGAACCAGCGTGACGACGGTAGGGAATGTGATACGGTTTGGCCGTTGCGCGGCAAAGCCAGCGTGACGACTTATTAGGAGGGAGCACCGTGGCCAAGACTTCGATGATCATCAAGGCTAACCGGCCGCCGAAGTTCGCTGTCAGAAAACACAACCGGTGTAAGCTGTGTGGTCGTCCCCGCGCGTACATGCGCAAATTCGGTATGTGCCGGATCTGCTTCCGTACGCTGGCCCACCGTGGCGAACTGCCAGGTGTAACCAAGGCCAGCTGGTAAGAGTGGCTTGAAAAGGGGGATTACCCATGGTAATGACTGATCCGATCGCCGATATGTTAACACGGATTAGGAACGCCAACGTCGTGCGGGCCAAATTGGTTGAGGTGCCTTGTTCCCGTCTCAAGCGCGAACTGGCGACGATCTTCCGTGAGGAAGGTTACCTTGAGGACTGTGAGTTTATCGACGATGGCAAGCAAGGCATCATTCGTTTGCACCTGAAATACGGTCCGGAACGGGAGCGGGTGATTTCCGGGCTTAAGCGGATTAGTAAGCCGGGCCTTCGCGTCTACGCCGGTAAGGATGAAATACCGCGGGTCCTGGGCGGCTTGGGTATCGCGGTGCTCTCGACCTCACGCGGGTTGATGACCGACCGTAAAGCGCGCAAAGAAGGTATCGGCGGCGAAGTGCTCTGCTACGTGTGGTAATACAAGCGTGGTTCGGCCACGGGGGGTGCAGGAATGTCCAGAATCGGGCGTAAGCCCATAGAGATTCCCCAGGGAGTCGAGGTCAAGATCGAGGGGAACGTCATCCGGGTCAAGGGGCCCAAGGGTGAACTCGACCGTGTTTTCCATCCCGAGATGCGGGTATCGCTGGCCGAAGGCCGCGTGGTCGTGGAAAGGCCGTCCGATGAGAAACGCCATCGGTCTTTGCACGGTCTCACCCGCACCCTGCTGGCCAATATGGTTGACGGGGTGACAAAGGGTTTCAGTAAAGGCCTGGAGATCGAAGGCGTCGGCTATCGGGCTGCGAAGACGGGCCAGAAGCTCACCTTGACCGTCGGGTACTCACATCCGGTGGAGATAGACCCGGGTCCGGGGGTTGAGATCGAAGTGCCCTCGCCAACGAGGATCACGGTCAAGGGCGTCGATAAGCAGCGGGTAGGGGAGATCGCCGCCAAGATCAGAGCGGTTCGCGAACCCGAGCCTTACCAGGGCAAGGGGATTCGCTATGAGAAAGAGCAGATCCGCCGCAAGGCGGGTAAGACGGGCAAGACGGGCGCCAAGAAATAGGGGCGCCTGGCGGCCAAGCATCCCCTGGGGGATGCCAAGGGAAGGGAGCGAGGAACTTGATCAGCCAGCCTAACCGCAAGGGGTCGAGAGCGCGTCGGCACTTGCGCCTGCGAAAAAAGATCGCCGGTAACGCGGAGCGGCCGCGTCTGGCTGTCTTCCGGAGTCTGCACCATATATACGCGCAGGTAATCGATGATACCAGGGGTGCGACTTTGGTCGCCGCCTCAACCCTGGAGCCGGAGGTAAAGAAGTCCCTCTCCGGGGGCCCGGGAAGCATTGCGGGGGCTAAAGCGGTCGGGGCTACCATTGCGCAGCGGGCACTGGCCAAGGGCCTCAAGAAGGTTGTGTTTGACCGCGGCGGCAATATCTACCACGGCCGGGTCAAGGCACTCGCCGAGGCGGCCCGCGAAGCGGGACTCGAATTCTAGGAGGGAGCAGCGTGAGGCGACTCGATCCGACTCAGTACGAACTAACCGAGAAGGTGGTAAGGATCAACCCCGTGGCCAAAACGGTCAAGGGGGGCCGGCGCCGCACCTTCCGCGCCCTGGTCGTCGTCGGCGACGGGCAGGGGCATGTAGGGACCGGGCTCGGCAAGGCGGCGGAGGTGCCCGAGGCGATCCGCAAGGGTGTGGAAGATGCCAAGAAGAACCTCATCGAGGTACCGATGGTCAATACGACAATCCCGCACCAGGTGGAAGGGATCTTTGGCGCGGGCAGGGTGCTGCTCAAGCCGGCTTCGCCCGGTACCGGCGTAATCGCCGGCGGCGCCGTGCGCGCCGTGATGGAGTTGGCGGGGGTCAAGGATATTCTGACCAAGTCGTTGGGTTCCTCCAACGCGCTGAACATCGTCAACGCCACCATGGTCGGTCTGCAGTCCCTCAAGAGGGCGGAGGAAGTTGCCCGCACGCGGGGCAAGGCCGTTGAGGAGATTGTTTGATTGTTTACGGAGGGATAACGATGCCGCGAAAGAAGGCAGCCGCCGCCAAACAGGTGGAGATTACCTGGAAGCACAGCACCATCGGCCGGTCGGAAGTCCAGCGGAAGACCATCGCCGCGCTGGGGCTGCGCAAGCTGAATCAGACCGTCACTCACCTTGATACGCCGGCCGTCAGGGGCATGGCCCGCAAGGTGAGCCATCTAGTCGAAGTCAAAGAGGTCTAAGGGGTGAATACGGTGAAACTGAGCGAATTGGGTCCGGCCCCCGGTGCGAAGCGGGAACGGAAACGCGTGGGCCGCGGGATCGGTTCCGGGCTCGGCAAGACCTCGGCCAGAGGCCACAAAGGCCAGAAAGCCCGCGCGGGCGGGGGCAAGGGTCCCGCCTTTGAGGGCGGCCAGACCCCCTTGCAGCGCCGTCTGCCAAAACGGGGTTTCAACAACAAATGGCGCCGGGAGTGGGCGATCGTCTCCCTGGGACGCCTGAACGGTTTCAGCGAAGGTACGGAGATCACGCCGGAACTGTTGCACCGTGAGGGAATCGTTAAGAATCTCCGGGATGGGCTCAAGGTGCTGGGTACCGGTACGGTCGACCGCAAGCTGATCGTGAAGGCGCACGCCTTTTCCGGTTCCGCCCGGGAGAAGATTGAAGCAGCCGGGGGAAAGGCAGAGGTGATCTAGATGCCAATGTTGGAGTCGGTCAAGACGGCTTTTAAGCTCCCCGATCTACGCAAGAAGATCCTTTTCACCCTGGGGATGTTGGCTGTCTTCCGCCTCGGCGCGCACGTGCCTGTGCCTGGGTTCGCGGAGATCAAATTCGGTTCCGGTACCCTCTTCAACCTGCTGGATGTCTTGGCCGGCGGCGCCCTGAAGCGGATGAGCCTCTTTGCCATGTCGGTCAACCCCTACATCACGGCGTCCATCATCATGACGCTCTTGCAGATGGTCATCCCCAGCCTGGGACAGTTGGCCAAGGAGGGCGTCGAGGGCCGCCGCAAGATCTCGCAATACCAGCGCTACGGCACCATCGTCCTGGCGATCGTCCAGGGCTGGGCGTATACGCAGAGTTTCCGGCAGTATATCCAGGACTACAGTTTCTGGAGCGTAGCCCAGATAATCCTGATCATGACCGCGGGCACGATGTTCCTGATGTGGATCGGAGAGCTGATCCAGGAGTACGGGCTGGGGAACGGCGTCTCCCTGATCATCTTCGCCGGTATCGTCGCCAGGTTTCTGCCCGGTATGTACAGCTTCCTGAAGGGGATCGGTCCGGGCGGCACGCCTTGGTATACCGCGCTCTTTTATGGTATCGGCGCGGTGGCCATCGTCGGCGTGGTCGTGGCCGTGACCGAAGGACAGCGCCGGATCCCGGTGCAATATGCCAAGCGCGTGGTGGGCCGGCGCATGTACGGCGGCCAGACGACGCATATCCCGCTCCGGGTCAATCAGGCGAGCGTCATCCCGATTATCTTTGCCGTGTCCGTGCTTTCCTTTCCGCCGACCCTGGCCGGTTTCTTCCCAGGGGTGAAGTTCGTCGAGAACCTTGCGAAACTGTTCCTGCCGAGCAGCCTGGTTTATATCGTGGCATACGGCCTGATGGTGTTCCTGTTCACTTTCTTCTATACCGCCGTGACGTTCAACCCGATCGAAGTGGCGAACAACCTCAAGAAGTATAGCGGTTTCGTGCCCGGGATCAGGCCGGGTAAACCGACGGCCGAGTATCTCGACCGGGTGCTGACGCGGATTACGTTCTCGGGTGCGGTTTTTCTCACGTTCATCGCCCTGCTGCCCTCGATCGCCTCGCGCGTTTTTAATATGACCGCGGGTTTCAGCGGCACCGCGCTCTTGATCGCGGTCGGCGTGGCGATTGACACCATGCGCCAGATCGAATCACACCTCATCATGAGGCAGTATGAAGGGTTTCTAAAATGAATCTGATCTTGCTCGGCCCGCCCGGTGCCGGTAAAGGAACGCAAGCCAAACTGCTCGTCGATCGATACGGGATCCAGCACATCTCGACGGGGGATATTTTCCGCGCGGCGATCAAGGAGGGCACGCCCCTCGGGCAAAAAGCCAAGGGTTATCTCGATCGCGGCGCGCTGGTACCCGATGAGATCGTCATCGGTATCGTCACCGAACGGCTCAGCGCGGATGATTGCCATGAGGGCTTCCTCCTGGACGGTTTCCCGCGGACGGTGCCGCAAGCCGACGCTCTCGATGCCTACCTGCGCGGACAGAAGCGTCCGGTAAGCGCGGTGATCAACCTGGAAGTGGACGCCGAATTGCTGCTCCGCCGGCTGACGGGGCGCCGGGTCTGCCGCGTTTGCGGCACGCCGTACCATGTCGAGACCAAACGTCCGCGCGTGGAAGGGCGTTGCGACCAGTGCGGCGGCGAGCTCTACCAGCGCGATGACGACCGTCCGGAGACCGTGGCCGAGAGGCTGCGGGTCTACGCCGCGCAGACGGAACCCTTGATCGATTACTACCGCCGCGCGGGGCTGCTCCTCGATATCAGCGCCGGCGGCACGATCCCTGAGGTCGATGCGCTGGTCAACAAGGCGCTCTCGGCCCGGATGGGTAAATGATCGTCCTGAAATCCCCGACCGAACTGGTCAAGATGCGCAGAGCCGGGCGCATCGTGGCGCAAGTCTTAGCCGATTTGGCCGGGATGGCGCGGCCTGGACTGACCACCGCGGCCTTGGACGCCCGCGCGGCGGAGCTTACGGCCGAGATGGGCGGCGTGCCGGCCTTCAAGGGTTATAACGGTTTCCCGGCCGCGTTATGCGCCTCGATTAACGAGGAGGTCGTACATGGCATCCCCGGCCGGCGGCGGCTGGCGGAGGGAGACATACTGAGCCTCGATTTCGGGGCCTTCTATGAGGGTTACTGCGCGGATGCGGCCCTCACCGTTCCGATCGGGGCGGTCTCGCCCGAGGCGGAGCGGCTGATCAGGACCACGCGCGAGGCGCTCGAGGCGGGTATCGCCGCCGTCCGTGAGCACAGGCGGGTTTCCGATATCAGCCGCGCGGTGCAGAACTTGGTCGAGGGCGAGGGGTTCTCGGTCGTGAGGGAATTCGTCGGGCACGGTATCGGGCAAAAGATGCACGAACCCCCGCAGATACCGAACTTCGTCGCGGGGTTCCTCGATTACGATCAGCGGCTGCGGGCTGGTATGACGCTGGCCATCGAGCCGATGGTCAACGCGGGCGGTTATCATGTTCTGACCAAGAAGGACGGCTGGACGGTGGTCACAAAGGATCGATCGCTTTCCGCGCACTTCGAGCACACCGTCCTCGTTACCAAGGACGAGCCGGAGATTATCACCCGCGTCTGAGCGGGTACGGGAGGCTCCGACAGGTTGGATCGCACCGCGGATTTCCGCGCCGGGCAGATCGTGATCGCCCTGGCGGGCCGGGAAGCCGGTTGCCGTTTTGTTATTGTTGGGGTGAGTGATAACCGGCTGCTCCTGGCCGATGGAAAAAAACGGACGGTCGGGCGTCCAAAGCGCAAGAATCCTTGTCATGTCCGCGTCCTGTCCGGTAGAGAGCTGCCGGCGGTTCCCATGACGGACGAGGCGGTTCGAAAGGCGCTGCGGGAGGCCGAAGAGGAGGTCAAGGCAGAATGGCCAAGCAAGATGTGATTGAGGTTGAGGGGACGGTCGTGGAGCCCTTGCCGAATGCCATGTTCAAGGTGGCGCTGGAGAACGGTCATCAAGTCTTGGCCCACATCTCGGGTAAGATGCGGATGAACTTCATCAAGATTCTGCCTGGCGACCGCGTCACGGTGGAACTCTCCGCCTACGACCTTACCCGTGGCAGAATAGTATATCGTTTCAAGTGATCGCCAACTGCTAGAAACCCGCGCTTGTGCGCTTGCCGCGGCGAGGAATGAAGCGCAAGCGGTCGGATGGGAGGCTGTATCGGATGAAGGTTAGGCCCTCAGTGAAGCCTGTCTGCGAGAACTGCAAGATCATTCGGCGCAAGGGCCGGGTCATGGTGATTTGCGATAATCCAAAGCATAAGCAGAAGCAGGGTTAGCCCAAAGGAGGCAGGAAGATGGCGCGCATTTCTGGTGTGGATCTGCCCCGCGATAAGAGAGTGGAGGTTGCCCTCGGCTATATTTACGGACTGGGCTTGAGCACCGCCCAGGAGGTATTGGCCAAGACGGGCGTAAATCCCGACACGCGGGTCAGGGATCTTACCGAAGAGGAAGTAACGAAGCTTCGCGAAGTGATCGACCGCGACTACAAGGTCGAGGGTGACTTGCGGCGCGAAGAAGCGATGAATATCAAGCGGCTCATCGAGATCGGCAGCTACCGCGGATTGAGACACCGGCGCGGTCTGCCCGTCCGCGGGCAGCGTACACGCACCAATGCGCGCGGGCGCAAAGGCACCAAGAAAACCGTCGGCGTGCGGAGAAAGAAGTAAGGGGGGCATAGCCAATGGCCAGACCGGTAAGGCGGGGCGTCAGGGCTAAACGGCGCGAACGCAAGCATATTGAGAACGGCATCGCGCACATCAAGTCATCCTTTAACAATACCATCATCACCATCACGGACACGCAGGGCAACGTCCTGTCGTGGGCCACGGCGGGGAATATGGGTTTCAAGGGTTCGCGCAAGAGCACCCCATTCGCGGCGCAGATGGCGGCCGAATCCGCGGCCCGGGTGGCCATGGAGCATGGTCTGAGACAGGTGGAAGTCTACGTCAAGGGACCGGGAGCGGGCCGGGAGGCCGCCATTCGGTCGCTGCAAGCGGCGGGAATTGATGTGAGTTCGATCAAAGATGTCACGCCGATTCCGCATAATGGTTGCCGTCCACCCAAGCGGCGGCGAGTCTAAAGGTATGGAGGTGTAGGGAGAAGAATGGCAAGATACACGGGTCCGGCCTGCCGGCTTTGCCGCCGTGAAGGCGAGAAGCTGTACCTGAAAGGGGATCGCTGCCTCACCGACAAATGCGCGGTGACGCGCCGATCCTATGCACCCGGCCAGCACGGCCAGGATAAAAAGAAAGTCTCCGAATACGGCATCCAATTGCGCGAGAAGCAGAAGCTCCGCCGTATCTACGGGGTGCTCGAACGGCAGTTTGCCCGGTATTTTGAACTCGCGGATCGCAAGAAGGGTGTCACCGGCGAGAATCTGCTACAGATCCTGGAGCTCAGGCTGGATAACGTCGTCTACCGAATGGGCTTTGCCGGATCGCGGGCGGAAGCGAGGCAACTGGTAAGGCACGGTGCCTTTGCGGTCAACGGCCACAAGGTCAACATCCCCTCGTACATGCTGCGTCCGGAAGACGAGATCAAGCTTCGGGAAGGCGCGCTCGAATCGCCGCGCCTTAAACAACTGGCGGCCGAGGCTCCGGAACGGACCGTGCCTGAATGGTTGGATGTGGACGCGGTGAAGATGATTGGGCGGGTAAGAGCCATACCATTACGTGAGCAGATCGACGTCCCCGTGCGGGAGCATCTGATCGTCGAGCTGTATTCCCGTTAGTTACTGCCCTCAACCAGGCCGAGGCCAGAATTGCCCTAAGCCAGAAGGAGGGTTTTTGGTGATCGAAATCGAGAAACCGAAGATTACGATCGAAGAGGTTGCGGACAAGGAACGGCATGGGATCTTCATCATCGAACCTCTGGAGCGCGGGTACGGGACGACCCTCGGTAATTCGTTGCGCCGCATCCTTCTTTCGTCCTTGCCAGGGACGGCGGTCACTTCGGTAAAGATAGACGGGGTACTGCACGAGTTCTCGACCATCCCGGGGGTCGTCGAGGATACCACGGACATCATCCTCAACCTCAAGGAATTGGTGGTCAAGATCCACGGCGACGGGCCAAAACGCGCCCGCCTCGAGGTGACGGGGGAAAAGGAAGTAACCGCGGCGGATATCGCCGTTTCCAGCGATGTGGAGATCCTCAACCCGGAATTGCCGCTGGCCACGGTCGGCAAGGGCGCGACCCTGAACATGGAAATCACGCTGGATAAAGGCCGCGGTTATGTGCCGGCCGACCGCAACAAGGGGGCCACGAATATCATCGGGGTGATCCCGGTGGATTCGATCTTTACGCCGGTGCGCAAGGTCAATTATACGGTTGAGCACACCCGGGTCGGCCAGGTGACCGACTACGACCGTTTGGTGCTCGAAGTCTGGACCGACGGCAGCATCAATCCGGTGGAGGCAGTCTCGCTGGCCGCCAAGATCCTGTCGGAACACCTTTCCCTCTTCGTCAATCTGAGCCAGAGCGTGAGCGCGGCCGAGATCATGGTGGAGAAGGAAGAAGAGTCCAAGGACAAGATCATGGAGATGACCATCGAGGAGTTGGATCTCTCGGTGCGGTCATACAACTGCCTGAAACGGGCGGGGATCAACACCGTCGAGGAGCTGACCCGCAAGACCGAAGAGGATATGATGAAGGTCAGAAACCTCGGGCGGAAGTCTCTGGAGGAAGTTCAGCAGAAACTCGAGGCGTTGGGCCTGTCGCTGCGTAGATCAGAAGACTAGAAGTTCTAAGTACAAAGTACAATACAAAGTACTAAGGACTAAGAACTAAGTAAGACCAAGAAGCACGAAGTACGAAGCACGAAGTATGAAAGGCGAAAGCATCCAACTTTGTACTTAGTACTTAGTACTTGGTACTTAGCTCATTTATGGGGGTGCAAGCAATGCTCAAAAGACGACTCGGCCGTGACGCGGGCGGGCGCCGCGCTCTTTTGAGGGGCGTGGTTACGGCCTTGATAGAGCACGGAAAGATCACCACCACCGAGGTTAAGGCCAAGGAAATCAGATCCATGGCCGAGCACCTCATCACCATCGCCAAGCGGGGCGACCTGCATTCGCGGAGGCTGGTCGCGGCGGAGTTGGTCGAGCCGGAAGCGGTGCAGAAGCTCTTCGCGGAGGTTGCGCCCAAGTACGCCGGCAGACCCGGCGGGTACACACGCATCATAAAGGTCGGTCCAAGGCGCGGCGACGCGGCGCCCATGGCCGTTATCGAACTGGTGCAGTGAAAGACGCCCTTCTCACTTTGGCCGATATTGCCTTTTCCCCGCCGGGGGCCGCGACGACTCTCTCCGGTCTGGATCTCACGATCGGCCGCGGAGAGTTTTTGGCCGTACTGGGGGCCGATGGCGCCGCCAGGGACGCCCTGGCGCTCTTGGTCGCGGGTGTGGTAAAGCCGGAACGAGGCGAGATTCGTCATCAAGACCAGCTCTCTGTGGGGCTGGTCTTTCCCTCCCCGGGGCAAGGGTTGATCGCCGCCACCGTATACGAGGAAGTCAGTATAGGCCTTGAATGGCAAGGGCTTAGCGGCGCGGCCGTCGCCGCACGGGTCCGGCCCCTCCTGCAAAGGTTCGCGCTCTGGGACCAACGGCATCAATCCCCGTCCACGCTGTCCGGAGGGGAGAAACAACGCCTGGCGATCGCGGCGTCGTTGGCGCTCGAGCCCTCCTGTCTGGTCCTGAACGAGCCCGTCGCCATGCTTGACCCCGGAAGCGCCAGGTCCGTGGCCGCGGCGGCGCGCGCGGCGGCCGCGAACGGACGGGCTGTTCTCTGGCTGTCGGGGGACGCGATGCAGGCGTTAATCGCGGACCGGGTGGCGGTCATGCATGGCGGGAGGATCGTCTGGCAAGGGCGGCCGCCGGACTTGGCGCAACAGGGAGACAAGCTGGACGCGTGGGGTTTGCGTCCCCTCCCGCTGGCGGCGTTGACGGAATCCCTGGTCCGGCACGGTCTGTCTCTGGCGGGAAAAGCAACGACGCCGGAAGCGTTGGTGGAAGAGATATGCTCCAGCTGGCGGACGTCAACCTCATCTACGATGGCGGCCAGCCCGCCGCCAGGCGGGTCTTGACCGATATCCGCCTGGGCCTCGGGCGGAGTGGACGTATCGCCCTGGGCGGTGTTTCGGGCGCGGGTAAATCCAGCCTGCTCGTGGTCATGGCGGGTTTATTGCCGCCCTCGGCCGGCAGCGTCATCAGGGAGCCGGGCCTCACCACGGGCCTCGTGCTCCAGGAACCGGAACTGGCGCTCTTTGCGCGAACCGTGGCGGATGAACTTGCTTTTGCGCCCCAACAGGCGGGATTAACCCCGGATCGGGTCAAGGCCGCCATCACGAACGCGCTGGCCGACGTCGGTTTGCCCACCAGTATCCTGGCTTGCGATCCCATCCATCTTCCTTCCGACACAAAGCGCCTGGTGGCTTTGGCAGCCGTCCTGACCGCGCGGCCCGGTCTGCTGCTCCTGGATGAACCCACCGTGGGTCTAGGGGCGGCGGCGCGCGCGCGCGTGATCGGTTTGATCGAGCGTTTCCAGGGCGCGGTGGTCGTTGCCTCCCACGATCTGGACCTCCTCTGGCGCACGAGCACGCGTCTGGTCCTGTTGCGCGGCGGCCGCATAGCCTACGACGGCGCCTGGGCTCCTCTGGTTTCGGATCCGGCGCCCTTGCACGACGCCGGTCTGGAATTGCCCGGGCCGCTGCAAGTGCTTGCCGGGTTGAGGAGCCGTGGTTGGGCGCCGGCGGATCCCGGGCGCAGCGAAGAAGACGTTGCGGCGGCAATCCTCGCCGGCTGGCCGGAGAACGCCTGGGGGGGGAACGGGGATTGAACCGCCTCGCCTTTGGACGTTACTGGCCCGGCGAGTCCTTTTGGCACCGGCGCGACCCCTTGGTCAAGGTGGTTCTGGCCGCCGCCTTGATCCTGCCCGCGGCCGCGGCCCGTAACACAATCGCCTTGTCCGCGGCGGCTTGCGGCGTTGGCTTGGCTTGGGTGACCGCCCGCCTCCCGTTCCGGTTCCTGATCGGGGCGCTACGCTCGTTCTCCTGGCTGATCGCAATCACCATCGTCGCGAACCTCTTCTTGACCCGGCCGGGCGGAGGCGCGGGCTGGGCCATGCGTTTGACGCCGGCGGGCGCCGCCGCGGCCGGTCTCAACGCGCTCAGGATCGTGATCCTTCTAGCGGGCGGCGCCTGGCTCACCGGTACGACCTCGCCTTTTGATCTGATGGGGGGGCTCGGCAGGGTGCTGAGGCCCTTGGGCCGGCTGGGCCTGCCCAGCGGGGAATTGGTCCTGGTCGTAGGGCTCGGGTTTCGGCTCCTGCCGGACCTCCTCGAGACCGGCGGTCGCGTGCGCCTCGCACAGCAAGCGCGGGGAGTCGGCGTGGGGCGGACTTGGCGCGCCCGTCTGCGGGGGGCGGAAGCGCTTGCCATGGCGCTCTTCGTTTATGCCTTCCGGCGGGCCGATGAATTGGCCCTGGCCATGGAGGTGCGCGGCTTTCGCCCCGGGCAAGGGTTGCGCGTCAAGGAAGGTAAGTTCACGGGTATGGACCTGTTTGTCCTGGCCGCCGGCCTGGGTATGATGCTAACCCTCGTCTGGCTGGGGAGACGATAGGATGCGCAACATCAAGATGACGGTCGCCTACGAGGGCACCGCATACGCCGGTTTCCAGCGCCAGGTGAACGCGATCTCCATTCAGTCGGTCCTCGAGGATTGTCTCCACCGCTTGCTCGGCGAGAAGACCACGCTCGTGGGGGCCGGCCGCACCGATGCGGGCGTGCATGCCCTGGGACAGGTCGTCAACTTCCGCACCGGTGCACGGATTCCGGCGGCTCGTTTTGTGCCGGCCATGAACAGCCTGCTGCCCAGGGATATCGCCGTGCTCGACGCCGCGGAAGTCGGGCCGGAGTTCCACGCGCGCCTTTCCGCCCGGAGCAAGACATACGCCTACCGCATCTGGCGCCCCGCCGTGCGGCCCGTCTTTGAGCGCGATCGGGCCTATCATTTCCCGCGCCGGCTGAATATGACCGCCCTCGAAGCCGCCACCGGATTGCTCGTCGGCAAGAAAGACTTTGCCGCCTTCCGCGCGGCGGGTTCCAAGATCGGCAGCACGATCAGGACGGTTCTCCAGGCCGGCTGGGAGGAGCGGGGCGAGATCCTCACCTTTACCGTCACGGCCGACGGTTTCCTCTATCACATGGTTAGAAACATGGTCGGGACTCTCCTCCAAGTGGGCCTGGAAAAGCAGCGTCCCGAATGGATCGAGGAGCTGCTCCGGCGGGGCGACCGGGCGCTTGCCGGACCTACCGTTCCCCCCGGCGGGCTCTTCCTGATACGGGTCGAGTACTGAACCCCGCGGCGGCTGCGACGCTTACGCGCATTCTTGACAGTACAGGCAATCTGCCCCATACTGTTCTTATAACACTTTACCGGCTACCCCCGCGGCAGGCGACTCCATGGCAGGCGACGATACCGTGCTCAGTTAAGATGAGAAAAGGGGGAGAGTTCTCTTGTGTGACCGCCCGCGCCTTTCGATCGTTCTTCCCGCTTACAATGAAGAGGGTAACATCCGCCGCACGATCGAGGAAATCCTGTCTTTCCTGCCGGGTTTCGCCCCCATCGGCCGGGATTTTGAGATCATCGCGGTCGATGACGGCAGCCGGGATCAGACGGGCCGGATCGTGCAGGAACTATCCGCCGTCCATCCCGAGGTGCGCCTCGTGCAGCACGAAGTAAACCGCGGCTACGGAGGGGCCCTGCGTTCCGGATTCGCCGCCGCCCGTGGCGAATTCATCTTCTTCATGGACTCCGATGGGCAGTTCGTCTTCCCCGAGATCGAAAAGCTGTTGGCGAAGATCGAGCAGTACGATGCCGTTCTGGGCTACCGGTTGGACAGGCAGGACAGCTTTATGCGCAAATTGAACGCCTTTGGTTGGAATACCCTCACCAAGCTGCTCTTTGGTCTCAGCGTGCGCGATATCGACTGCGCTTTCAAGCTCTACCGGCGCGAATTGATCGCCGATATGCCATTGTCCTCGGGCGGCGCGCTCATCAACGCGGAAATGCTGGCCCGCGCCAAGCGGAAAGGGTTCCGTTTCGCCCAGGTCGGGGTGACGCATCGGCCGCGGATCGCGGGTAAACAGACCGGCGCCAACCTGCGGGTCATAATCAAGGCATTCGCGGAATTGTTCCGCCTCTATAGCCGGATCAAGCGCGGGGAGTAGCCGCCTCTTTTTGGTGAACGCATCACGAGAGGAGGAAAACCAGGTGGGAAAATGCCAGGCAAGGAAGTTAGTTCTCATTTTTCTACCGGCATTATTCATCCTTAGTGTTCTTCCCATCGGCGCGTCCGCGAACCTGATCGCGAACGGCGGTTTCGAGAATGTCGCCGCCGGGCAGCCGGAGATGTGGTCTCGGGACGTTTGGGTCCAAGGGGACGACGCCACCCGGTTCAGCGTGGAAACCGGCCGCGCCCACACGGGTGCCAGATGCGCGGTGATTGAAAGCTACAAGGAGAACGACGCCAAACTGGTGCAACACGTCAGGGTAAAACCGGGCACGGTCTACAAGCTGTCCTGCTGGATCAAGGCGGAAAACGCGGGGCCGGAGACCAAAGGAGCCAACATCACCGTCCTTGGCATCCTGGAGACGTCCAAAGACCTCCGGGATACGCAGGGGAAATGGGAGTATGTCGAGCTCTACGGCAGGACCGGCCCGAAACAAGAGGAGGTCTCGGTCTCGCTCAGGCTGGGCGGTTACGGCAGCCTGAACACGGGCCGCGCCTTCTTTGACGATGTCGTCATGGAGGAGGCGGACGCGCCCGCAGGCGCGACGGTCGTGAATCTCTTCGCGGCGGAACCGGCCAAACCAGTCATACCGCCGATACAGCTTGACTTCTCCGCCTTGGCTGGAACGCCAATCCTGCTACTCATAACAGTGATGGCCGCCGCCGGATTCCTGCTCGTCTACCGGTCCTCGCTGCGGGGCGGCGCGGATGAGACGGGCGCCGATGCGCAAACATGGGCGCTCACCAATTTCTTCGCCGCCGCGCTCATCCTGCGCATGGTGCTGGCGGTCGGTTTCAAGGGCCACCCCATCGACATGGGTTGTTTCAAGGGATGGGCGGACCATGCCGCGCGCGGCCTGAGCAACTTTTACAATAGCGGCATGTTCGTGGATTATCCCCCGGGGTACATCTATGTCCTGTATCTAATCGGCAAGCTGCGGGCCCTCTTCCATCTGGGTTACGACGCGGACGCCTACCTGCTGCTCGTCAAGCTGCCCGCGATCCTGGCCGACCTGGCCGCGTCGTACATCATCTTTCGGCTGGCCGAAAAACGCCTTGGGCCGCGGGTTGCCCTGGCTCTGTCGATGCTCTATGCCTTTAACCCGGCGGTAATCGCGGATTCCGCCGCTTGGGGGCAGGTCGACGCGGTCTTCACGGTCTGCGCTTTGTTGGCGCTGCTGCTCATCGACCGGGAGAAGTTCGGCCCCGCGGGGGCGATCTATGCCGCCGCGGTCCTGATCAAGCCGCAGGCCATCCTGCTTGCCCCCGTATTCCTCTTCGCGCTGGTGTCCAAGCGGAGTTGGAAAGCCTTGGGCGAGAGCGTCCTCTGGGGGGTGGCCGTCCTCGTCCTGGCTGTTCTTCCATTCTCGGTCCGGCAGGGATTCGCCTGGGTGTTCAAGCTCTATAAGGGTACGGTGACGCAATACCCGTACGCCTCCCTGAACGCCTTCAACTTCTTCGCCCTGTTCGGCGGCAATTGGCAGAGTGAGACGAGCAAGTTCTTCCTCTTTTCATACAAGACATGGAGTACCCTCTTTATCACGGCGTCCGTCGTCTTCGCGGGCTACCTCTACTTCAAAGCCAAAGACCGTTCCCGCCTCTACTGGGCGAGTATGTTCATCATGTTCGCCATCTTCGTCCTGGCCGCCGGCATGCATGAACGTTACATGTTCCCCGCGTTTGTGCTCGCGCTCGCCGCGTACATATATGCCCGCGACCGCCGCCTGCTGTATCTATACGCCGGCATCAGTCTCGCCGGCTTCCTCAATATCGGGCACGTCTTTGTCGCCAGCCTGAAGCATTCCTATCAAATACCGCGTTACGACGTGCTGCTGTTGTTAACGGCGCTGGCCAACGTCTTGCTGCTCGCCTACATGGTTAAAGTGGGGATCGACATCTACGTCAAGGGGAAAACAAAACCCATCCCCGCCAGGGCGGTCCCGGATCACCGGCGGAAGCGGGCGGCCGGCGCGGCGGTTGCGGAGCGGCCGCGGGACGCCGTGTTGCCGCAGGAGCGAGAGGAACCGGAGAAGCCGGTCTACACGCGCCAAGAACGGCTGCTCGTCGGGGGTTTGACGCTGGTCTACGCGGTAATCGCGCTGATCAACCTCGGCTCGTTCAAGGCCCCGGAGACCTTCTGGCGCCCGGCAAACGCCGGGGAGGGACTCTACCTCGACCTCGGCGAGACACGAGCGCTCAGCAAGATCACTTACTTCCCCGGGCTCGGCAACGGCGCCTACCGGATCGAGTTTTCCGACGATGCGCAGTCCTGGCGCCCGGGCGGCAAGATCCAGCCGCCAAGCGTCTTTACCTGGGGCCAACTGGGATTGGGAACCCAGGCGCGCTTCGTCAAGCTGACGGCGGAACAACCCGGCGCCATGCTCAACGAGGTCGGCATCTTCGGGCCGGACGGCAGGAAACCCCTGGCGATCGAGGCGGTCACCGCCGTCAACGGCACGCAATTGACCGAAGGCGACGTCCGGAACGTGGCCGACGAGCAGGATAAGGTGGCTTATGAGCCCTCCTTCATGAACAGCATGTATTTTGACGAGATATACCATGCCAGGACCGCATACGAGCACTTGCACCGGATTGAGCCTTTCGAGTCGACCCACCCGCCGCTCGGTAAGATCCTGATCGCCCTGGGCGTTGCCGTCTTCGGCATGAATCCCTTCGGGTGGCGGATCGTCGGCACTCTGTTCGGTATTGCCCTTATCCCGCTCATGTACGTCTTTGCCAAACGCATCTTCAAGAAGACGGAGTACGCCTTCCTCGCGGCGTTCCTGATGGCCTTCGATTTCATGCACTTCACGCAGTCCAGGATCGCCACCATCGACATCTATTCCGTCTTCTTCACCATCCTCATGTATTACTTCATCTACCAGTATTATCGCCTCAATTTCCACCAGCACGGGCTCAAACGGACCCTCGTCCCCCTGGGCCTGGCGGGGCTCTTCTTTGGGATCGGCGCCGCGTGCAAGTGGACTTCCGCCTATAGCGGCCTCGGCCTCGGGATCATCATCCTCATCGTGCTGTGGCAGCGTTATCTGGAGTACGCGCGGGCAAGAAAGACGCTCGCGCGGACCCGGAAGCAGACGGTGAAGCCCGCGGCCCTTGCGCAGGCGAAGCTCGTGCGGAGCCTCTTCCCGCGGTACGCTTCCTTGACAATCGTCTGGTGCCTCGTCTTCTTCATCGTGGTCCCCGTAATCATCTACGCCCTGTCCTACATCCCCTTCATGCTGGTGCCGGGTCCGGGCCACGGCCTGCCGCAGGTCGTCACCTATCAGCAGCATATGTTCAAATACCACAGTGAATTGCGGGCCACGCACCCGTTTTCCTCCACCTGGTGGGAGTGGCCCCTCATAAAGCGGCCGATCTGGTATTATCAAGGCTCCGGGGCGTATCCGGCCGGCAAGATCTCCAGCATCGTACTGTTGGGGAACCCCGCCGTCTGGTGGCTGGGGATCGTGGCGGTGTTCTTCGGCATCGCGGCCGCCCTCAAAAAGCGTGACAAGACTCTGCTCGTGATCTTCGTGGGGCTGGCCTCACAGTATCTGCCGTGGGTGCTCGTTCCCAGGCTGACGTTCATCTACCACTTCTTTACCAGCTTGCCCTTTGTCATGCTCCTGATCGCGTATCTGTTCATACAGCTCCGGGAGGAGTACCCGCGCGCCAGGCACGCGATGTACGGCTACATGGCCCTGGTCTTGCTCCTCTTCGTGATGTTCTATCCGATTCTCTCCGGGGCGCTCGTGGACCGGAACTATGTGGCCAATTTCCTGCGGTGGTTCAATAACTGGGTGTTCTTCAGTTAGTTCAATCGACGGTCACGCACACATGCAGAGGAGCCTGTGCCGAACGCACAGGCTCCTCGCTTACTCTACGCCCAGGAACGAATTCCTGGGCGTAAAAATGCGCCTAGATCAGCTTCTCCGCGATCTGCACGGCGTTCAAGGCGGCGCCTTTGCGGATCTGGTCCCCGACCACCCAGAGGTCGATCGTATTGGGCTGGGAGACGTCCTTGCGCACGCGGCCCACGAAGACGGGGTCCTTGGCCGCGGCGTCGATCGGCATGGGCCAGCGGTTTTGGCTGCGATCCTCGAGGACTTGCACACCTTCGGCCCGGCTGAGCACGTCATAGACCTCTTCGACGCTGGGATCCTTCTCGAACTCGATATTCAAGGCCTCGGAATGCGTCCGCGGCACGGGCACCCTGACGCAGGTGGCGGTGACCCCGATCGTCTCATCGTGAAAGATCTTGCGCGTCTCCCGGAGCATCTTCACCTCTTCCTCGCAGTAACCGCTCTCCGTCATCGGGGAATTGTGCGGAAAGAGGTTGAAGGCATATTGATGCGGGATCACCGTGCGCTGATAGGTTCGTCCCGCCAGCACGGCCTCGGTCTCCTCCATCAACTCGCGCATGGCGGTGGCGCCGGCGCCGCGGGGCCCCGGGGGAGGGGCGGCCCCCCCCCCCCCGGCCCCCCCCCCCCGGGGCCGCCGCCCCCGGGGGGGGGGCCAGCGGGGGGG
>JBLNCE010000150.1:0-73536 GCA_050260415.1 Bacteroidota bacterium
ACGCGGAGATAAAGGTGAAGCCACACGCGGTGAGCCATTCGTGCAAGCGTCTTCCCTCGCCGGGCGGCAGATGGATGGGAAGCGGTCCGGATTTCCCCTGGCCGATGGTCGCCCCAAGGACAACGGCTGGAAGATCGGCGCAATGGTCGTAGTGCAGGTGGCTCTGGACCACGCCGTCAACCATGCCAAGCAACCCTGCCTCGGAAAGACGGCGATGCACGCCGCAGCCGGAATCAAGCAGAAGCCGCGTCTCCCCCTGGCGGACCAGGTAGCCGAGGGTGGCCCGCCCGTTACGCGGATAGGGGCTGTTGACGCCCAGGATGGTTAGCTCCAACTCGGTCCCCCCTAAAAGCGCATGATGTTGATTCTGGGGTGCACTAACCTCACCCCGATCCTGCAGATGGACACCGTTTATTTCGCCGGGCGGCGGAATTTTCCTTGGTTTTGTTTTGTCCGGTGGAGGCTTTGCGGGGGCGTCGGGGCGAGCCTTTCTTTGGCTAGCGGCTCCCTCCCAGCAGGCGTCCAAGGCGCCGGCGCACCAAATCCCGCCATGCGGAGGTAAAAGGGGGCGGCGAAGCGGAGACCTCAGCCGTGGATGGGTCGCTCCTCCCGGCCAGGGTGGGGACGGTCGCCCATGGCGGCAGGAAATCCTGCCACGGTTTTTCCGCCAATGCCCGTTCCATGAAGACGCCCCAAAGCGCGGAGGCCATACCGCTGCCAAGGTTGCCCTGTGAGGTGCGCATCGGTCTGTCGCCGCGGTCATTGCCGATCCAGACCCCGGCCACCAACTCCGGGGTATAGCCAACGAACCAACCATTCGTGTAATCGGTGGTGGTGCCGGTTTTTCCCGCCGCGGGCCGCCCGATGGAAGCCCGCGCGCCCGTACCGCGCGTAATCACGCCGCGCATCATGTCCGTCACGAGATAGGCGGTGCGCGCGCTGATGACACGTTGCCGGCGGGGTCCGTCCACGGTGATGACGTTGCCGCTCCGGTCGGTAATAGTGGTATAGAAATAGGGCTCTACTCGAAAGCCGCCGTTTGAGAAGGCGGCATAGGCCGCGGTCAGTTCGAGCGGCGTCACCCCTTTTGTCAACCCGCCCAGCGCCAGGGGCGCGAGGCCGACATCGTTTCGCGTCCCTCCGGCGACGAGGCTACTGAGGCCCATGCGCCGCGCCAGGTCAAAGACCAGACGCGGGCCCAGATCCTGCACCAGTTTCACGGCAATGGTATTGACGGATTCCTCCATGGCTTCGCGAAGGGTGATCGGCCCCCTGTACTCGTCGTCGTAGTTCCGCGGCTGCCAACTGTGGCCGTCCACCCAGTATGTCGACGGCTCATCCACCAGGATGCTGGCCGGGGAATAACCCTTCTCCATCGCCGCCGCGAAAGCGAACGGCTTGATGGCGGAGCCCGGTTGGCGCGGGGAGCGCGTCGCGCGGTTCAACGGCGAGGTCAGGTAGTCACGGCCGCCCACCAGCGCCCGTACCGCCCCGTTGGCGGGATCCAACGCCACGATGGCGCCCTGGGGCTGGGCCACGCCTTGCTCTTTGTAGCCCACGGGGAGGAGACGGATCGTATCCTCCGCGGCGCGCTGCAGGCCGGCATCCATCGTCGTCCTGATCTCAAGCCCGGCGCGGCGGATATACTCTTCACTCCAGCCAAACCGCTGGCGGATCTCCGCGATCACCTGACTGATGAAGTATCCGCCCGGACTGGCCCTACCGGGTGAAGCAAGCAGGTGCAAGGGTTCCCCGGTTATCTTGCGGATGTCGGCCGGCTTGAGGTAACGGGCGCGAACCATTGCTTCCAGGACGGTTTTTACACGATCGGTGGCGACTTTGGGACGGCGAAAAGGCGAGTAATACTCGGGACCCCTGATAAGGCCGACAATCATCGCCGCTTCTCTCCGGTTTAACTCCCAAACGTGGCGTCCGAAATAGGTCTGGGCCGCCCCTTCCACGCCAACGGCGCCGTGGCCGAGATAGACCTCATTGAGGTAGAACTGGAGGATCTCATCCTTGCTGTATTGGCGTTCGATACGCAAGGCGTAAGCGATATCCGAGGCCTTGCGCCAGAACGTGCGCTGGGATGTCAAGAGCACGATCTTGGCCAACTGCTGGGTGATGGTGCTGCCGCCTTGGTAAAAGCGGCCGGCGCGGAGATCTTGGTAGAGCGCGCGGGCCACGCCGCGCGGGTCGATGCCGCGGTGCCGATAAAAACGGACATCCTCGCTGGCGACGACCGCGCGCCGCAAGAAGGGGGGGATCTTGGACAATGGGACCCAGACCCGCCCGGCGGCATAGAGCGTCGTCACTTCCCGCCCCTGGCGGTCCAGGATGACCGAGGCGCGCTTGACGGCCTCGAGACGCGCGGACAGGTCGATCGGGGCGAGGAGCGATCGTATAAAGACGGCCGCGAGCGCGATCGGAACCATGGCGAGGCCGAAGATGGCTAACCGGACCGTGCGCCGGGACACCGCTGACACCTCTGATCCTAGCTTGCAAGGGAGGCAACTCGGTCCATGCACCATCCGTCTCGGTCAAGTGCGCGGATCCCCGCAGAACCGCCTCAATCCCGGCCCCGGACTTTCTCGGACATCTTTCATTTGACGTTCTTTTGGCGGCCCGGCTCATGGCCGCTTTCGTTTTGAGCCTGCTGGGACCGGACTTCCCGCGGGTTGGGGTGTCCGCGGCGCGGAGGATAGGGCGGACCGGTCTCTGTACCGATCGCTTCAGGTACTTGTTGCTCTCCCATCAATATCACCGCTTCTAGCATGCCCATCTGGACGGCCAGGTATCATGGTCAATCAAAGGAAGGCTGCCCGGTGCTGCTTGTCACCGTTGTCCAGAAGAGGCCGCCCGGGGGAAGTTTCTTGGTCAGTCTTCTGGCCCCGGTGAAATCGGTCGGATCGGGCTGTCTGGCCACCAGTTTCAACGGAACCAGGACATATTCCGTCAGCCACTGGCTGACCATGAAATCGGTGAAACCGGCCAAGGCATTGTGCACCGCCAGGTCCGCCAGCCGTTGGCAATGGATCTGATCCACCGCGTTGGGCGGCACGGCGCGGATCAAGTGGCGCGGCAGGCTGAGGAAGACGCGATGCCGGCCGTCGCGAAAAGGGGCGTTCCCGTCGGCGGTGCCCTTGGCAAAACGCGCATCGAATTGGTCCTTGAGGAAGGTCAGCTTCCCCTCGGCCAGCGCTTCGCTGACCCGGGGGAGGGTACGGTAGTTGGGGGCCTCGGGGTCGAATCCTTCCGCCTTGAGCCGCGCGTGAATGTATTCCTCCGTATACTCTCTCGGCGCCGCTCCCTCGGCCACCACGATGAGGGCATAGTTCTTGTCGATCAAGACCTTCTCCACATAGTCGAGGAGCGGCTCGATCCGGAAATCGATCTCGGGCACCAGGACCACATCGACCAATCCGCTGGCCAGGCTGGCGTGGGCGGCAAGGAAGCCTGCGTCGCGGCCGAAGAGCTGCATCAGGCAGATTCTCTCCGTGGATTTTGTATCGTCGTGAATGGCATTGATCGCTCTGGCGGCCTCCTCGACCGCCGTGCTGAAACCAAATGAATGCCAGACCCAGAGCACGTCGTTGTCCATGGTCTTCGGCACGCCGGCGACGCAGATCTTCTGGCCGCCGATCTTGAGGCCCTCCCGTTCCACCTCCTCCGCGATCAGATGGGCCACGGTCAGGGAACCGTCGCCGCCCACCACGTAAAGAATGTTTACGCCAAGATCCTTGAGGGATTTGGTCATCGGATGAATATCGGTTTCTCCACGTGAGGTGCCCAGCTCCGTGCCGCCTTTATGGATCCAGTTCTTGGTCACATCAGGCGTCAGGGGGATCCAGTCTTTTTGCACCAGGCCGCGAAAGCCGCCCCGAAAGCCGTAGACCGGCTGCCGGCCCCCGTAGATCTCCCGATGCATGTTGACGATGCTATGGATGACGGTGTTAAGGCCGGGTGCGACGCCGCCGGGGGTCACGATACCCGCCCGTACGTCGACCGGGTTGAAATATAGGTTCGCTCTGGGTCCGGCCTCGAGGAAACCTGGCGGCTCCCGTTTTCTTTTGGTGAAATAATCCCGGATGATGTCAAGTTCGGCCGTGACGCACATCCGGCTGCCAAGGGGCCGGTATCGTCCGATGCGTTCCTCGGGCAGCGGATTTCTGTAAGGCGCCGGTTCATGCTGGCTTACCGTCGTATCCAGCGGCGTGCCGCTGGCAAGGCTTTCGCGCAGGACCGTCTTTTCGCCCATGATCGAACCTCCCGGCCTGTAGTGGTTCGCAGTAAATGGATGAACTATTCCGCATGCGACAGACTTTTTCGCCCTGGGAGCAGGTGGATGCCTGAAGACCGCGAATACCGGACTGTAGGAAACCTCGTTTCCCGGAAAGGAGTCTCCCATTGTCCGTGCACCGGCGCAATCTCTACATCCTCTGCTTCACGATCTTCCTCTCCTCAGCCAGCTGGAACCAGATTGCCCCCTTTATGCCGCAATTTCTCAGGGAACTCGGCGTTACCCATTCGCTCACGACCTGGTCGGGCATTGTCTTTGCCGTTCAGCCCCTGGCGGCGATCGTCATGTACCCTTTCTGGGGCCATATGGGCGATCGTATGGGCCGCAAGGCCATGGTCATCCGCGCGGGGTTCTGCATCGCCGCCGTATATTTCGGGATGAGCGTCTGCCGGAGCGCTTGGCAATTGGCGCTCCTGCGCCTGGTAAACGGCGCGCTCAGCGGGTTCGTTCCGGGTTCCCTGGCGCTCATCGCCACCAACACCCCGGATGAACTATCAGGGCGCTACGTCGCCACGGCTCAATCCGCTTCGGCCGTCGGTACCATCCTGGGCCCCGTGGTCGGGGGTGTTTTGGCCGCGATGGTCGGCCGCCGCGGCTCGATGCGGTTATCGTCCTTGATCGTGCTCGTGGCGACGATCCTGGTAATCCTGCTGGTGCGGGAGAAAGAACACCCGGATGCCGGCAAGGGCGGCAACGTATTTGCCGATCTGTATCGCGTCGCCTTTCTGCCCCCGATGCCGGTCATTCTCTGGGTGAGCTTGCTTGGGGCCGCCGTCACCGCGTCCATTCAACCATTTCTGACGTTGCATCTGGAGAACCTGCCGGGCCAGCGCGCGGAGTGGTTGACCGGGGCAGTCTACGCCCTGCCGGGAGTGGCCTTTGCCCTTTTCGCCCGCGCATGGTCTCGGCTGGGAGAGAAGCTGCCTCGCCCAAGGGTGATCGCGCTTGGTTTCGCGGGTATCGCTTTGAGCTTCTTCTGCCTGGCGTGGATCCGTTCGTTCTGGCTCTTCGGCGCCGTATATTTTATCTACGGGGTTTTCGTGGCCTCTCTTACGCCCAATATCGCGGCGCACGTGGCGGAGGATGTCCCGGTGGCGATGCGGGGCCGGGCTTATGGGCTCATGCAGGGCGCCAACCCGGCGGGCGCTTTCCTGGCGCCCATGGCGGCCGGGCTCATCGGCCGGGTATTTGGCTTGCGGGGTGTCCTCCTGGCTTTCGGCCTGGTCGCCGCGGGAGGAGCGCTCCTGCTGCGGCGCTGGAGACCCGGCGGCGCTTCACCTCAGGAAGCGCCTGCAAAATCGCGCGGCTTAGCCTCCACAAACAGAGTGGGCTAACGGGGGCGGCGGGGGTGGGTTCGCTCTCTCACCGCCGCGGTCCGCGCCGGCGAAGGACGCGCAATTGGTCGGCCCGGATAGCCTTGGCATGACGGCGCTTCTCCCGTTCCTCCTCTTCCTCCCAGGCGTCGGCGCGTAACGCCCCTTTATCCGCCGCGCCCCTCAGGACGACGATCGTCTCCCCCGCGTTAGGCCTGGTATACGGCGACCCATCCTCGCCGCGGTAAACCGTCTCCACGTGCATCCGGGCAAACTCCGACTCTTCCAGCCAACGGCGGACGAAGGACTTGATGACTGGAAAAACCTCGCTGTGCTTACCTTGCCCGTGGATAATGCGGACAACCCGGCCAGCGCGCGCGCGGGCGGCGTCCATCCCATCCGCCAGTCTGGCGCGGGCCTCAGCCAGATTGAGGCCATGGAGGTTGATGGTCTCCGTCGCAGCCACCTCTTCCCCGGCGGAATGCATCCGCCACGCGACGTTATTCCATACGGACGGGGTATGATCCTGCGTGCCAGCGGACGATTGCCAAGGCGGCGGAAAGCGGCCGGCAATAGAAGGGCACTCCGTGGCCGAGTTGTGCCGCTGGTGTGTGGTAAATTCGGGCCAGGTAGCACCTCAAACGATAATAATTGACCCCTTCCCAGATAGGTTGAGCTGTGTTATAATAACTTACGCGTTTACCGGTCCCATCGTCTAGAGGCCTAGGACACCGCCCTTTCACGGCGGTGACAGGGGTTCGAATCCCCTTGGGACCACCATTCATTAAAAAAAGTGCAGCTAGAGGGGACTTCGGGTGAAGTCCTTTTCTTTTTGCGTTTGGCTCTGTTCTGAGCAACGGTTGATCTAGAGTATCCACTTGGATCGTAGAATTGGTTTTGTGTTGATATCAGGGTCGCGGGAGGCACTATCCGTCCTCCCGCATCCTCCCGGACCAAAGGGTGTGATCGCACACCCTTTGGAATCCCGCGACCGGAACCAAGGTTCCTGGACCTCCTAATGATGGGGTCAAGATTCACGTCACCATCCATGGCTCCTGTGAAGGACCGTTCGGCGCATCCATCGCGCCTCAGTACTACGATGGGCTTCGAAGCAGACGGCAGGCCGCGTCCGGCGGCCTATGCCGCGTGGCTCGACATCCATGTCTGCGCCGAGGGTTGCTTGGATGATTGCTTAAGAGGCTGTGGGGCTATAGATATAAGCTCTATAACTGCCGTCAGTACTGCCCGCCTTGTTGCTACTGCTTGATGGATGTGTAGGATCAACCATTCTACAGAACAGAGCCTTACGTTTTTTGGGTTAGGGCGAAGACATTCATGAGGATCTCAGCCCTGGCGAAAACGCTAAGGGCGGTGATCCGAGAATAAACCGCAAGCCTCCTCCAGATGCGGTCGAGAAGCTGTCGAGGGCATAATAAGCGGGAGGCAGGAAGCTTGCCATACTTCCTCCTCCCATGGCGCCCAATTTCTTTGTGTGGCAGGAGGCTGGCCATTTCTCCATACCACCATACCACCACTGCCCCCCCGGTGGGAATCGAACCCACGACGCTTACCTTGGCATGATACCCCTCTAATCCGCTGAGGTACGGGGGGTAAACCGTACAGTGGAGCGCAGAAATATTTTACCACTTGTTGCACGTAATGTAAACCTACGGCAACTTTTTATCGTAGCCCGCACTACCTTATTCTCTGTCAGGCAGACCTTTTGCGAAACACACTCTCCTCCTTGAGTACCGTACCAGGCCCCTACGGGGGGGGAACGCTGCGCGTGCCTTTCCACATATCGGTTTTCACTGCATCACCGACCGGCGAGACGTGGCAGTTATTGGCCTTGACTTGGCCTCCGGGTGATGCTATAATAAACTTTGCCGTCGTGGTCGCATGGCTCAGTTGGTTAGAGCGCTGCGTTCACATCGCAGAGGTCGCTGGTTCGAGTCCAGCTGCGACCACCATTTGTGGTCAAAGGTTTGCATATGCGGAGCCGTGGTGTAGCCGGTTAACATGCCAGCCTGTCACGCTGGAGATCGCGGGTTCGAGTCCCGTCGGCTCCGCCATCACCCTTTCAGGAACAGACGCATAGCTTTGAGATGTGCCAAGGTAGCTCAGATGGTAGAGCAGGGGACTGAAAATCCCCGTGTCGGCGGTTCGATTCCGTCCCTTGGCACCATTATTATGCCACTTTAACTGGGATTTGTGTTTTATTGGGACCCGCTTAAGCTTTAATCGCTGTAATCAAATCGTAATCAAAATATAAAATACCAGCTAAAGCGCCTATTGACTTTTCGTGATTCACGCCGCTATGTTGGGATGGGTGAGCCAACATGGATGGCGCACGGAGGCTAGGCTCGACCCAACCCGGTCCATGCGGCCGGGTTTTTCTATGCACGGTATCTCGAGCGATCGGTGACGGCTTCTTCTCCCAACAACGCAACCGCCAGTTCCTGCATGGCGGCCTTCTTCCTGGCCATGCTGATATGGCCATACGTATCCGCGGTTATCTGCACCCCGGCGTGCCGGGCGATGGCCGAGACCGTCTTAAGATCCACGCCCAGATCCAGGAGCAGAGAGATCGACGTGTGCCGCAGATCGTGCAGCCGCATATGAGGCAGTCCCGCGAACTCCAAATCCTCCCTGAATGCCTTATTCACATGGCTCACGTCTCGCGGATACCCAAGCGGATCCGTGAACAGCAGTGGGCCGTTCTCCCCGAGATCGGGGCAGGCCTCGCCAAGGTAGGCCCGTTCGTTCTCGCGCTGTTTAATAACCCTTTCGAACTCGGCGGCCAGGATAGGCAACAGCGGCAGTTCTGCCTCGCTGGCGTCGCTCTTAATCCAGAACTCCGGCTCCTTGCCTCCATGCACCAGGCCCTGAGTTATTTTCACCACCAGCCGGTCAAGGTCAATGTCGGGGATTCGGATGCCTAGCAGTTCGGATCGGCGCAACGCCAGAAGTAGCAATGTCAGCCAGTACACCCAGCAAGGGCGCCCCCGTGTCACCCGTAGAAAGTGCTTTGCCTCTTCGACGGTCATCTGCCGGAATTTCTTCTTGTGTGCTCGCGGAGGATCGGTCAGCTTCGCCACATTGGTTGTGATCAGTTGCCACTTGCAGGCCTGTTGTAGAGCCGCCCGTAGGGTTCGATGCGCATTGCGCACTGTCAGTGCCGACAGGCCTTTCGCGAGCAGGTCATGGTAGGCGTCTTGTATGATATCGGGAGTAAGCTTGCGGAGTAGATATTTCCCCAGCTTGGGACGCAGATAAAGCCGGATGTGCTTTTTATAGCCCCGTATTGTATTGGGGCTGAGGCCTTTTTTGTCTATATAGGCTTCCCAGCGGTCAAAGAAGGCGCTGACCTTTAGCTTGCTGTCAGGCAGAGGTTCTCCTTTATTGAGACGCGCCAGCATGTCCGCGCAATACGCTTCGGCATCGCGCTTGAGCCCGCGGATCGTCGCGGTATGATATTTCGGTGCGCCGGATTCATACCGCTCGCCAGTCGGGATGAAGACACGCCAAGAGCCTTTGCCCTGCGGTTGGATGTGCCCAGTGGCCATTAGCTCACCCCTATCACGTCTCCGCCAGCAGGGTGCCCGTGCATGTATGATTGCACCATCATGGTGAATCTACCCCTCCATGTCTGGCTGGCGGCACAGTTCTGACTATTTAGTGCAGATCACAGCGGAGTGAGGTATTTTCGCTGCTTCACGCCTGATTAAGTCTCTCATCGCGGAGTTAAGAAGCGGTGACAACAACAAAGTAGGCTCCCCATGCCCTCTGATCAGGAATGCCGAAATGCCATCGGGTAGATCGATAACATATTCCTGCAATCCAATACCTCCCTGCACGGGCACATTTTGGTGCTCGGCAGGGAAAGGCCTGCTATTAAGTTGTTTTGCTATTTATTTGCAGCTAACTGGCGAGAAATATTGAGAATTACTTCACGATCCCGGTCCGTCATCCGTTTCGTCAGCCCGACCATTTGCGTCAGGAATCGCCGCCAGTCCTCCACGCTTTCACCTTCCAACTCAAGATCGGTCGTGTAGATCATCAACTTCTGCGGCGCATCCTCGGTGGTGGCTGTGCGTTTATCTGGTCTGCCGAGCAAATTATCCAGCGACACGCCGAATTCATCCGCCAGGCGGCAGAGGATCGTGGCTTCCGGTATGGTGCCGAGCTCGTACCGCGTAATGGCGGCATAGGTAACTCCCACTCTACGCGCCAGGTCGTCGCGTTCAATCCCGGCGGCCGCCCGCAACTCCTGCAGCCTGTCCGCGAATGCCCGTTCCAGATCCGGATCGCGTTGGCGGCTGGGGCGCGTTCTGGCGGCGCGTTCATCGGCGAGCATCATGGCATTCGCATCGTTGGGCAGATCACGCGAGATCCGCACCAGGTCTGTCGGATCAAGCGCGAGGTGCGGCGCGATCTTCCATAATGTCTCGACCCGAGGCCTGGTCCTGCTTCCGGATTCAATCCGCGAAATTTCCGCAGAATCAACCCCGGCCAGCCGCGCCAATTCCCGTTGACTGAACCCACGTTCCTCCCGGCGCCGCCGTATGATAGCCGCGAGTGATTCCTCCGCCGCCATGCCAATCACTCTCCTTTTTTTGATTATAGCAACTGATGACAACATGACAAAGCCCCCTTGACAAACTTACTGATGTCATTTATGATTGTCATCATGGGAGGTGACCATTGATTGCAGAGATTTGTCATCAACCTCGATGAACTGCGAGCTTTGACGCGGGCGGCCAGGGTCTCGACCAGGGCCGAACTGGCCAGGGGATTCGGAATCGACCAGGCGGCGGCCACGCGCATGCTTCAAGGGAAGTACCGTTCCGTCAACGCCCAGACCGCTGAACGTATGAGGTCGTTTTTTCAGAACCGCGGTCTGGATCCCACAGCACTGTTCAAGGGAGATGCGCAAAATGAACAAGCAGCATCCGCAGAGCGAGCATCCTAAGCCGTTAGCCATTGCCCAAGCTCGATCGCCGCAGGATCTCCCGCTATTCCTCACGGTCCCAGAGGCGGCATCGATCCTGCGCCGCGGCACCGCATTCGTCTACCAGGCCGTGAACGAAGGCCGGTTGCCGGCGATCAGAGCCGGCCGCGGCGGCAAGATCATGATCAACCGCGACGAGCTATTCCGATGGGGGTCGAATCAGGAGACAATGGCCCCCGTTTCGCGTAATTCGCCGATGCCAACGTCCAACACTACGAGGATACCTCGTGCGGTGCTTCAATGACAGCGCACCAACGGGTATTACGACTATTCACGAAAGGGGGTGATTATGTGGCTCTGGTGTCAATCCGTGACCTGCGGCGGTTACGGGAGGGCATGGGGCTCACCAGAGAGGCGGCAGCAGAGAAATTGGGCGTCAGTGTGAGCGCACTACAACGGGCGGAAGAGGCAAATCGAAATCCATCATGGCGGCTCATTCGCCGCGCGGCTCTCCTATACGGCGAGGTTAACGTAGACGCTCCGGAGGGAGCGTTTTGCCTCACTCACGTTTACCGGCCGCGGATGGGGAAACGCCGTCCAACCTTGGATGAAGGCTGCGAGGCGGCACTCGTTCTTGCCAGGTTCCTTGGGCATGAACCAGTACCGAGGACTGTCATGGGGTACTTGCTCGAGGAGATCGCAGCGGAGAGCGCCGAGGCCGAACTAGCAGTAACAGGGCAGCGCAAGTCATTACTTCGGATGTTCGGGGCACCGGCACCGGCGCCGCCCGGAGAGGGAGAAGAAAAGGTCTTTACCGAGGCGGTGCTTGATCCGCTCGGACCGATGGCCGCAGGGTTCGCGGCATACGTAACGCAGCATCGGGATTTTGCACGAATGGCGGTGGAGAAACGAATGGCGCGGGCCTGTAGCAGAGGCGCCGCGCCGGTGGAAGTGGGGGCTTGATGGGCTGACGGGCCTCAAGCCATCCCTAGTCAACTTTCATTATAGCACGAAAAGGAGGCATGACAAAAAGTGTCATCAACGTCGGCCATCGTTTTGGCCAGCACGCTCAGCGGGATGGATCGAACGACATGGCTTACGCTTCGCCGGCGGGGCATCTATGGCTCTGATGCGAGGCTGATCTGCGGTGTATACTACCGCGAATTCGACGGACATCTCGAAACCGCGACTGATGTATGGTTGGAGAAAAGAGGTTGCACCGCGGCTCAGGAGGAAGCCGAGCTTGACCTCGATGAGAACATTGCCAGGGCTTTTAGTCTCCGTACCGGGGTCATCGTCCGGCGCCGAGGAGTGATTCTCCAGCATCCGGAGCATCCGTTCATGCTGGCGGATCTTAACCGGGTGACCCACGAAGCGGCCGATGGGATCGGCGTGCTGGTGGTAATGTCCGGCGGCCTGGAGTTGCTACGGAACTGGGAGCAGGTGCAAGAGGCTTTCCGGATCCATGCCCTGCACGATATGGCCGTAACCGGATACACATATGCACACCTCGCCGCCCTCGTGCCTGGGAATCACGGGCTTGAGTTACGCCTGGCGCGCGTGGTTCGGGACGAGCGGGCAATCTCTTGCCTGATCGAAATCGAGCGTGAATTCTGGGAGAATAACGTCCAGACGAACACTCCCCCAGTCGGCAACACGCAGGCCACAGCGAAGCTTCTGGCCACTCTCTATCCGGAATCACGTTCGATGGTGGTCGAGTTGCCACCGAGCGCCCGCGAGTTCTTCGAAGGGTACGACCGCGCCGATCAGGTGGTTCGCGAAGCCGAAGAGCACCGCGAGCATTATGCAAATCTGCTCAAAGGGATGCTCATGGATGCTGAGGCCGGCGTGCTTGACGAGTACAAAGCCGTATGGCGAACCACCGATGGACGGCGGCAGTTCAGCGTGATCAAGAATTAACGAGGAGGAATTGGATTGGCCAGTAATACGATTACGGCCGCCGACGTAGCGCGACTTGAGACTCAGTTGGCCTCGCTCAAGCGCCAGGACATCGCCATGCTCGGCGACGGCCAGGTGTTCATTCGGCGGCTTCCGAACGGTGGGCAGATCCGGGCCGTCAAGGGCGCCATCGTGCTCAGGGAGCATAACGGTGAGATCGCCGGGATCCAAGGCAAATGGATGACCACTTCCAAAGGGTTCAACTCCCTGAATCAAATCGCCGGGCTCTCCATCATCACCCCTGAAAGATTGGTCCTGCCCAGCGGGGAGACCGTGGTCAACCCATACCCGCTGCAGGATCCGGAGAGCGGATCGATAGCCAAGGTCTGGGTGAGGAAGCTTGCAATCGGCTACGGTCCAACCGGCAATCTGGTCGTCACCAGCGCCACGCTGCTCTACGACATCAAGATATACTTCATCCAGGACGTGCTCAAGAAGGTCAACAAGAGCAAGGATGCGGGCCGGGTGTGCCTGGAAAGCCAACTCACGGACAATGAGAAAGCCTCCGGCCTGTTCCTGCGTATCGACGGGCAGATGGGCATCTGGGCGAACTACTGTCACAGCGAGATCCTGACGGCCATGGAGACCTTCGTCAACAAGAAGCTCTTCGCCGAACGAAATGCCCAGAGCATTGCCGAACGGCTGGTCATGGCCAAGCACCCGGCTTTGGCGCATGCCGCCTATGTCGATGTGACCGGGCCGGATAGAAACCATGCGACCCGTGTCCCGGTGGTCGGATTCGTGAACGACCTGACCCGTGAGCAGATGATGGACATCACTGCACAAGCTGAACGTGGAGACATCGAGATTCAGGTCGGCGGCCAGAAGGCTCAAGTCGTCGAGATCACGGGCGCCGCCTCGATGGAGGACATCGAGACCGAGAAAGACGCCGAAGAGGAGACAGCCACCAATACCACCACCGAACACTCGTCCCATGCTGAGACCGGCAACTCAAGCGGGCCATCGGGCGCTGCCCACAAATCGCTCTTTGATGTCGGAGGTGAACGGCTTTGATTGATGCGATTTATTACAGGAACCTCAAAGGCCAAACTTGCGCTCAGCAGCTCACCGGCCGTGACATCTTCATCGGGCCGAATGGATCCGGGAAGACCTCCCGGATCCAGGCCCTCGGCCTCTCCATGCTCGGCTACGTGCCGGGCAACGGCAAGACGGAGGCCGAGACATTCAAGTTGGCCACGGGCCAGGTTATGTCGGTTGGTTTGCATACTTCCGATCAGTTCGGATTCGAGCGCCAGTTCGTCAAGAATGAGGACTACAACCGCAAGACCGGCGAACGGACGGTCAAGATCACCCAATCCATCCAGGTCTTTCCCGGCCGGGGCGAGGCAAACGACACCCAGCGGAAGGCGCGGATCGCCGAGGAGGTCGGAAGCTTCCCGGTCATGCTCGACTTCAACGAGTTTCTCGCTCTCTCTGATGCCAAGCGGCGCGCCTTCTGGTACGGCCTCTCGCCGATCATGGCGTCTGAGTGGAGCAAGGACCGGATTCGGGAATACCTGGCCGAGCATCTCCTTACTCCCGAACTGCAACAAAATAACCCGGAGCACTACCAGGTCATGCAGGAACTGATCGCCGAGGCCATGGCACAATTCCCGGCCGGCTACAGCGTCAGCGACGGCCTCCAGGCCATGATTGACTGGGTAACCCCCAAGCTCAAAACCGAGAAGGGCAAGAAGCAGGATGCCCAGGGCGCAGTGCGTCAACTGGCCGAACTCAAGAACAAGCTGGAGGAGACCGACCGGAACATCGAGGCCGAACGGGCCGAGTTGGAGAAACTCCGGCAGAAACTGGTCGAGGTTGAGAAGCAGATCTCCAGGGACACAGAAAAGAAGCGGATCTTCGACGAACGCAATCGCCGGATCGAGGAGTTGCGTAACATCATCGCCAGATTGGAAGCGCCAGAGAAGCCGGCGCAGGAGGAATCGGCGCCTGCACAAGAGGAGACAGTTAGTCTGGCGGACCTGGACAAGCAGCTTGCCGATCTTCGCGCGCAACTGGTCACTGTCGACTCATCGGCCGTTGATACGCTCGAAGCGAGGCAGACAGAGATCGCCGCGGCCGTCGAGCCTCTCAACAAGCGCAGGGAGGAACTCGCGGGGAAGCTCACCCAGAACCGGGCGGGCTTAGCCACGTTGGAGGAATCCCTCAAGACCATCAACGGGCTCAATGGGGTCTGTGTCATCGACAAGCGGATCGGCTGTGACAAGGACTTCACCAAGTATCGCGCTTGGGTTGAAAAGAAGCGGGTAGAGGCCTCGGCGGAAATCGCCCGGCTCCAAACCGAACTCAATGGCGCGATCAAAGAACTCAACGCCCTCCTAGATGAGGAACGACAGAACAAGGAAACCATCCGCCAGTTGCTCGAGGAAGGGAAGAACGCCAACAAGCGAAACAGCGAACTCAATGAGCAGATCGCCGAACTGGAGCGCAAACGAAACGAGATCCTCACGGCTGACGATCGGCGTCAAGGCCAGATCAAACTCCATCGCGACGAACTCACCCGACTCATGAACGAGCCGGCAGACCCCATCGCCCCGTTGGATATTCTGGAAAAGCAGGCCGAGGGCTTCCGGACCAGGATTGAGGTGCTCACCGCCTCGGTCGAGGAGAAGACAAAGGCGCGGCAGACCCTCGTCTTGATGCAGCAGTCAATGCTAGAAAACAAGACTGCCGAACTCAAGGCCGCCTGCCTGAAGAGCATCTCCGAATCACTTGGCCCCAAGGGCATCCAGGGCGAGCTTGTCAAGGAAGTTCTTGGCCCGATCAAGGATGACATCCAGGCGAACTTGCGAACCATGGGCTTCGATCGCGAACCGTTCTTCGAAACCGAAAGCGACACGGGCAAGGAGATCTTCCAGTTCGGGTGGATTAACGAGAAGGGCCATCGGGTCAACTTCGACGCCTTGTCCGCAGGCGAGCAGACAATTTTTTTGGCTGCGATGATGACAACCATCATCAGCCGAGCCAATCCCAAATTGAAACTGCTCGTCATCGATAACCTGAACCACCTGGATCGCCAGAATCTGCAGCTTGCGCTGAATGGGCTGGGGCGCATCTCTGGCCTGGATAATATCGTGCTGGCCGGTGCAATCGAGTTCCCGTTCGAGGCGGACGGGTGGAAAGTGTGGTTGCTCCGGCCCGAGAAGGAGGCGAGCGAGGTTGCCTGAGTTGCTCAAGTGCGGCGTCCCCGACTGCAGCCGGGAGGAACCAGTGCTCTACAGCTACTACTGTCCCGACATCGCGCCAAGATCGATGGGGATCTCCATCTGCTCCGTCTGTCTCAAGGAGCGCAAGGACAAGGAGGCCGGCAAGAAATGAACCTCCTTGACGGTCTGAATGATGCCCAGCGGGCGGCGGTGGTCTCCACCGCCCCCGTCCTCCTCTGTCTGGCCGGCGCCGGGAGCGGGAAGACGACAGTCCTCACCCGTCGCGTGGCCTACTTGCATCAGACACAGCGGATCGGCACGTCGAACATGCTTTGCTTGACCTTCACGCGCTTGGCGGGGAAGGAAATGAAGGAGCGCATCATGCGCCTGGTCGGGGAGCAGGAGGGCAAAAAGCTCTTTTGCAACACGTTCCATGCGTTCAGTGTTGCCGTCTTGCGCGACTGGGGCAAGCGGATCGGCATCGAGCCGAACTTCAGCATCTACGACCCCGAGGATCGGGAGTCTATCCTCGGCGGAATTATCGCCGACTTCGGCGGCCGGACCACTCTGAAGAAGGTCCTGGACCGGTTCGAGCATTGCCAAGACGTAAACGAGGAACGCGCCAAGTTTCCCGAAGAATGCCGTGTGCTTGAGGAATACGGGTATCGCTTACGCCAGAACAATGCCGTGGACCTGGACCGGCTCATCGACCTTGTAAACAAGCTTTGGACCCAGCACCCCGACGTGCTCCAGCACTACAAGCGCACCTACACCCACGTCTTCGTGGACGAATTTCAGGACACGAACGACGAACAGATGCGGCTCCTGGAGCTGCTTCATCCCGACAATATCTTCTTCGTCGGCGACGATTACCAGGCCATCTATGGATGGCGCGGCGCCCGGGTGGAGTTCATCATCGAGCTGCCGGCGTACCGGCCGGACTGTGAAGTCGTCAAGTTGGAGGACAACTACAGGAGCACCCATCCGATCGTGGCCGCGGCCAACGCCGTGATCGGCCACAACGCGCACCAGACGTCCAAAACGCTTAGGGCCCATCGTGATGGACAACCGGTCTCGGTCAAGGTGCTACCAGACGTAGCGGAAGAGGCCGGGCAAATCATCCGCGACATTCGCGATCTACATGGCAGTGGCGATGTTGCCTCGTACCGTGATATCGCCGTCTTGGCCCGGACAAATGCGCATGTTGAACGGCTCAGATGGTATCTAGACATGGCTTACATCCCGACAACCTTAGTCTCCGAAGGTGATGACCCGTTCAAGAAGCCGGATATAAAGGGCCTCATGGCGTGGATGGACATCATGACGAACAACCGTGACTCCGTTAACCTGCAACGGGCTCTGGCCTTCCCGCAAGAGTTCATCCCCTATATCGCATTCCAGCAGATCAAGCTCGACGCCTTGCGGCGGGAAGTCTCGGTCCTGGACGCCGTGTTCGACTCGGCTCTCGCGAGCAAGTTCCGTGAAGTCGCGGGGCGGATCGGGGAGCGCCTGAAGTCGTGCGAACAGGGCACGGCCTCCGAGTTGCTCGGCATCCTCATCGACGAGCTCGGCGTCAGGAAAATGTACGAGGAGAAAGGGCTCACGAACCGTATGCAGGACGCGAACCGCGCCTATGCCGCAATGCTCCGCTGGGAGGATTCAAAGCGGGTGCTCGGCGAGGAATGCGGGGTCCGGGCGTTCCTGAAGTGGCTCCGGTACCGCGATGTCCAGGAGAAACTGATTCAGGAGCACCAGGACGCCGTACGGCTCATGACCGTACACGCCGCCAAGGGGTTGGAGTTCCCGGCGGTGTTCGTGGCCGGCGTGGCCGATGGAGTGTTCCCGTCGAAACGGGCTTTGGACATCGAGGAGGAGCGGCGCCTGTTCTATGTGGCGCTCACGCGCGCGAAGGACTACCTGACCGTCACCTGTCCGCAGACTGTCGAGGGGTGGGGCGGGAAGCCATTGGTGGCGGGGCAGAGTAAGTTCCTTGCTGAGATGGGGGTGTCGCATGGTGCATGTTCCTGATGCTCGTATCAATCCACCGGAACCTCTTTCCCTCTGTATGGGCGACTGCAGCCGGTGTTCATCGGATCGTCAAGTAACCACGGCACGAAGATGGGGTGAATAACTTCGTGAGCGAACAGGTCAAATACCAGCCCCGCTGGGTGCAATACTGCCGAGTTCATCGAAAGCCGCTCGATTGCAAAGAGCCCAACCTGCCTTTCATGCTGTGGATTCAGTCGAAGTGGCGGGAGTGGGCGGCAGAAAAAGGCTTGCCCGCCAAGGCCTTGCATCACATCACGGCTGAGATGCATCGGGAGTTTGACGCGTGGCTTGAGAAATTGCCGGAAGAGAGGGATGGGAATGGTTGAGCCGCATAGCTGCTGGGAACAGTCGCTTGTCATCAAATGCGACGGAGTGACAGACACTCGTAAGTGCAAAGTTTGCGGCAGAGAATGGACCTGCCCCTGTAACTTTGACGAGGAATATGATTAACCCGGCCTGCCGGGGGAGGCTGAAACCGGTGGAGGTGGATCAAGGTGCCTGAACATATTTCCAACCGGGAAAACGTTAGCTGGATCTTCCACTGCGCCGTTAGCGACCTGAACTGGGAGACCCACATGAAGCGCCTGACAGATGAAGAGCTGCTCTATTGTGTTAAGCATTATCGCCTTACAAAGACCGGTGTGGCTAAAATGAGGGCCGAGGCGCGCAGACGGGGGCTTGAGGCGCAGGCATGAAACCAAAGATGAGAACTTATGGCCATGCCCTATTCGAACTGCAAAGGGACGTCTATCCGACATGCAACCGTCCTGGTTGCCACAGGATCGCGCGGTATCACGCGCAGTATGAAGGACGCGAAAAAGATACTCTTATCATGGTTCGAGAGGCGCTCTGCCAGAAGCATGCAAAGGAATTCGCGGTACGGTACGCGCTGACGATGCCAGATGCCGTACCCATGGCCAAAACCCAGATCGGCAGGTGACACGATGTCCGTTGAGCTTGGCGGCCATACACGCATCAAGAACGAGGTGATGGAGGACCTGGCCCTAGCCGGTCCGGTCCTCGGCATCCATGAATGGCCGATCGTCGTCCTGGTCATGCGTGACTCATGGGGATGGGGCGGTGGAGCGACAAACTGGACGCACTCTGCCTGGTGGCCGGCCAAGTTCGCGGAGTACACCGGATTCCACCGGGAGAGCCTGAGCCGCGCCCTGGCCAACTTGATTCGGGATAACGTCCTGATGGTCCGGGAGGAGGCAGATGGGACCCACCTAGCTGTGAACGAGCACACCAAGACCTGGACCGGAGCGCACCAGGTAGCCATGGATCACCTTGACCGTGACAAATTATCACGTGATAAATCATCACGGAAGAAAACCGCAGTTCAATGGCGTGACAAATCATCACGTGATGAATCATCACGGGGGGGTGTGACAAATCATCACGGGGGGCGTGATGAATCATCACACCCAACAGGGCTCAACCCAAATAATGATGAGGCTTCCGGCGATCCTAAAGAAAGATCTAAAGAAAAAGATCTTAAAGATGCTGCTGCTATAGGGGAGGGCAAAGGGATGGTTGACTTCGATCCGGATCCGGGATTCGCCCAGGTCGAGAAGAAGTTGTTTGAGATCACAGGCCGATTGAGCGCGGCTGACACCCTGGCGATCAATGAGGCTCTGAAGGGTGCGACGCCAGAGATTATCTGCCGTGTGATGGATGAAAAGGCGGCTAAGTTCGTGCCCAAGTATGAAGGGCACAAGATCAGCAGTTTCGCTTATTTCGTACCGGCAATCCGTGAGGAGGTTGCAGGCAATGGCAAACATGGCAAACGGAGAATGGGGAGCCGCTCCCATAGCGCTCGGAACGACATTGCGGCCGGAAATGCGGACTATGCTGGACTCGTCCTGCGGTAACCGCCGGATTGTTATCGGCAAACGGGGTCAATGCCCCGACTGCGGCCAGGCCTATGAGCGCCGGACCTATGAAGGCCGGCTGACGGCCTGGACGCCGGTCTGTGGCTGCCTTGACAAGCGCATCGCCGCCGAGAGGAAGCGTCTGTGCGAAGATGCCGTGCGGCGCATCCGGCAGGATCGGATCGCTGAACTGTTAGAGCAGGCCCGCCTTGGCCCCAGGTTCGCCGAGGCGACGTTCGAGGGATATCATGATAGGCCGGGCACACGCCGGGCGTATCTGGAGGCCAGAGCCCTAGTGGAGCACTGGCCGGAACGGTCAAAGCGGGGCGAGGGATTGCTCCTGATCGGTCCCTGGGGGACGAGCAAGAGCTTCCTAGCCGCAGCCATCGTCAATGCACTGGTCAAGCGCGGTATGTCCGCGGTCTTCCAGAGCGTGCCCGACCTGCTGCGGCGGTTCCGGGCCACTTACGATCCGAGCAGTGCGGTCAGCGAATCGGCCATCCTTGATGCGCTGGCCGAGGCCGATCTCCTGGTCTTAGACGATCTGGGCGCCGAGCGGTGGACCGAATGGACCGAGTCCCAACTGTACCAGGTGATTGATGCCCGTTATCGCTGGCGGCGACCCCTGGTCGTCACCACGAACTTACAACTTGGTGGAGAAATCGAGAACACCATCGGATATCGGACGATGGATCGCCTGGTCGAGATGTGCCGCATGATCGAGACCTCCGGCCCCAGCCTGCGGGTCATGCAGGCGGAGGCGCGGAAACGGCAAGAACAGGCCAGCGGGGAGGGGCTGAAGGCGAATGAAGCTTAGTAACCGTCTCCTTGGCCAATTCACCGGCCAACTGACCCTGCAACTCGTGCGGGCCGGGTTCGGGCGCGCGGACCTGCAGCGAATGCTCCTCATGGACCGTAGCACTGCCGGTAAATGGGTGACTGTAGCTCGGCACGGTCAGGATCCTTTCCCCTGCGGACAATGCGCTGTTGCCGGCCAATGCCAAGCCGCGCCGGAACTCATACAGGCATATGCAGGGGTCATCCGTGCGGCTAGACAAGCGCGGAAATGCGTGGATTCCACGGCAGTGTTCGCCATGGTCTGCGCGAGCTTTGAGAGAGTAGAGGAGGAGGATGAACCCGATGAAGAGTTTTATCACGGTGTTACTGGTGATGCTGGGTCTGCCTGTGGTGGGAATGACCAGCAACCTCGATCGGGCGGCTTTTTATGCGCACAATGATGACATCGTGCATGATGTCGAAATAGTGCGTCCGCCTCCGGCAGAGGAATGGCTTATCACGGCCTACTGTGCTTGCACCAAGTGTTGCGGTCGCTGGGCGCAGTACAACGGCGGCGGCTGGACGGCCAGCGGCGCCCGCGTCAAGGAGGGCGTGACCGTGGCCGTGGACCCCAAGGTGGTCCCGTTGCAATCGGTGGTCATCGTCGAAGGCCATCCCTTCTTGGCCCAGGACACGGGCAGCGCGGTGACCGGTCATCACGTGGATGTGTACTTCGGCGATCATGGCCAGGCCCGGCTGTTCGGGGTGCAGCGCATGGCCGTCACGGTGATCCGGCCAACCGATTGCGGCTACGGGGAAATGAGACGGCGTGTCGGTCAAATGTTGCTTGCCTCAAGGTGGGCGGGTTGGCCAAGGCGGCAGTAGGGAGGTAATGCAAAGATGTGGCTCATGACCAAGCACGGATTCTATTCGATAGTCCAGAAGGCTCCGGGAACATATCATGTGCGGGCTCGGGAAAAGCGAGACCTGCAGAATCTGATTAACCGCGTACGCGTACCGCTAGGACGCATCATCGAAACCCGGAAGGCAGATTATCGGTACCGGCTGTTAGTGGACGGTGACACTTTACTGCGCATCATGGAGTTTCTCGGCGACTCGATCAACTACGACAACTTCAAGGCCGAGATCGCGCGGACCCCGGACCAGGCGCGTAAGCCGTATCATCAGGTCTGGTCCATCTTGGCGTACGCCCTGGGCGCTTATGGGGCACGCCCGGGAGGCTCACGAAGAGGCGCTGCGATGGCTAGGGGGGATGAAGTCTTTGTCTAAGGCGATCCGCTGTCATCAGGGTGATGGTGCGCCAAGGAAAAGATACGCGGTCATCCTAGCTGATCCACCCTGGCAATACAAGGTTTTCGATGAATCAGACGCTGCCCACGGTGCCGCCACGGCACATTATCCAACGATGCCTTTATCGGAGATCAAGGCGTTGCCCGTTGCCGACCTTGCGGAGGATGACTGCGTCCTGTTCCTGTGGGTGACTCCGCCCTGCCTCCCTGAAGGGTTGGAGGTAATCAAAGCATGGGGGTTTCGCTATGTGACCAAGGGCTTCAATTGGGTCAAGACTTATCCATCGGGGAAGCTGGTTATGGGGCTTGGCCACTACACCCGGGCAAACAGTGAGGATTGCCTCCTAGCTGTCAAGGGAAGCCCAAAGCGGCTCGATAAGTCGGTCTCACAGGTCATATGGGAGAACATGCCCGAAACAGAGACGCTGATTACGCCTTTACGCGAGCATAGCCGCAAGCCGGATGAGCAATACCTGCGGATTGAAAGGCTCTTCGGTGGACCATACCTTGAGCTGTTTGCTCGCCGATGTTGGCCCGGGTGGGATGTCTGGGGGAACCAAGTTGCAGGCGGGATTGCTTTTGCGTCAGGGGGCGAATAGAGTGCTTCCATGTGCATTGCGTGAAGCGGTCATGGGCGTCTTCACCGGCCGCCTGGTCCACCCGTTCATGTTGCGCCCTGGAGAGATCGACATCCTCGACATCGCGCATTCTCAAAGCCAGGCCTGCCGGTTCGGCGGCCACACGATGACATTCTACTCAAACGCCCAGCATGCATGCGAGGTCAGTTACCTGGTGCGTCATTGGGGCGAATCGACACTCACGCAGATCCTGGCCCTGTTCCACGACAGCGACGAGGCCTATTTCTACGACATATCGGCGCCCGTCAAGATTTTCTTCCCCGCCTACCGCCGGGCTGGCTGGCGGGCGCGCCAAGCTGTGTACCGGTACTTTACCGGGTCTGAGCCGACACCGGAACAGGAACGGGTAATCAAGATGGCAGACCTGGTCATGACCGCCACGGAGGGACGGGCATTGATGCGCGGCTGGGAGAAATGGCCGAAGGTCGCTGGGATCGAGCCCCTGCCCAAGTGGCGCGGGCCGATATCGATGAAGGCCGCAGAAAAGGAGTTCCTGGATACATACGAGCGTCTGCAGGTAGAGTGGGAAAGCGAAAGGAGACAGGAGATGAGTTCATGCGCTGTCTGAGCGTTTGGCAGCCCTGGGCGTGGCTGATAATCCACGGGCCGGCGCCGGGCGGGCCAAAGGATGTCGAGAACAGGACCTGGTATACGAATTATCGCGGGCCTCTGTTGATCCACGCGGCAATGAAGTTCACTTGGGGTGAATATTGGACTGCTCATAACGTCTACCGCGGCATATCCAATCTTCCACGGGAGTCTTGGCCGCACTGGCCGGAACGTGAAGAACTGGCTCTTGGCTGTATCATCGGAGTTGTCGACCTGGTGGACTGCGTTCAGAACCACCCGTCGAAATGGGCCGAGCCCGGATGCTGGCATTGGCTCCTGGCCAACCCGCGCCCGGTCAAGCCGTTCCCCGTACGGGGGAGGCAAAAGTTGTTCGAGGTGCCGGTAGAGATTGAGGTGTTGGCGGGATGAAAGTTGTCTTTTTGGACATCGAGGGATAACTGCGGCGTTGGCACAGAGGGCGATAGAGATTCTGAATTCTGGAGGTGCAAGATGAACGGGCAACCAATGTGCGAAGACATGGGTCGTGCTCAGTTGGAAAGCCTTTTGGCTCAAGTGGTGGCATTGAATGATAATACCCCTGTGATGGTGTTCCGGCAAATAATCCTTGACCAGTTTAATATGCTGGTGGAGAACCTCCGCGAAGCCCGACGCAATGCCATGAAGGCGTTTGACCGTGGCGTCATGGAGGGTCAGTCCAAGCAGGCGATCATCGAGATCCAGGCCCGGGATAGATTTCTAGCCAGGGTCCGCAAGGAAGAGTTCGAGCCGCTAAAAGCTGAGAATGATTCCCTGCGTGTTGCGCTCCGCGACGCGCAGGAGAGAATTGAGGAATTGCTGGCGGCGCTCCGCGATAAGTGTCTCGACCAGGTGCATGCCTGCCCGGAACTGGCCAAAAGGCTGGATGCGGAGGCCGCCATAACTGGGGCAGGGGAAGTCATTCAAATGTTGCTTGAGGATAGGGAGCATGAAACAGACTGTGATGCGTGCTCCTTTGGCGACCCGTGCGAAGCGGGTATGGAGATCTCAAGGCGGGCCGTGAACGCCGCGCGGTACTGGATGTCTACGGACTTCGGGCAGCGAGTTCAGCAGATGCGGGCGATAGTGGAGGCGGCCCGCAAGGTCGTATTCCTGGCTCGGACAACCGGTGGCACTGCCGGACGTGATGAGGAACTATGCGCGGGGCTTGATGCACTGGAGAAGGCGCTGGCCGCCTTGGATGGGGAGGGAAACAAGCAGTGAAACTGAAACACAGGTTGCCAAGCCCAATGGGCAGGCCATTGACGCCCGAGGAACTCCAAGTGGCGGCCAAGATGGTGAAGGCGGCTTGGGACTCTTGGAAACAGATGATTGACACGCTGGTCCCGCCACTCGTCAAGCTCTATCAGGACAGCACTCAGCCTTGCCCCCGGTGCCGCGGTAAGTCCCGTCCGCGAAGATGTCGCATATGCGACGGAGCCGGACTCGTGTGGAAGATTGGTCAAGAGGAGGTTCGGCCGTGAAGAGAGACAAGAATACTCAGCCCGCCATCAGGTCAACTTCAATCAACCCCACCGTCTTCGGCCCCGTCCGGTGGATCCCGTGCATAGGTGGATGCGGGCGGCACATCCGGGTGGAGCGGGCCAGAGCGACATTCGGCCTGTGCCTTCAGTGTCTCCGGGCGGCGCGGGAGAAGGGGGGCGAAGGCCAGGATGTGGCGGCGGCGAAGGGGTAAATGCCGAAGGTGCGGTATGTGCTGCAAGGCGATTGTCCTGCCTTGTTCTTGTTTGGATAACGCGGACAAGGCCAAGCCCAATAGCGACGTACATTTTGCCCTGATAAACTGGAGGCCGCTGACCTACGAGCAAGCCGTCCAGATTAATCCTCACCATGGGCGGTATCAAGGGCGTGACGACCTAAGCTTCTGGCAATGCACTAAGATAGATCAAGAGACCAATCGATGTACTATACACAGGCATAAGCCGCGCATGTGTAAGAAGTACCCCTGGTATGAATACAAAACCATTCAAATAGGCCAGCTTCATGCTCCCGATTGCGGGTTCGCGGTTGATTGCATAGATGCGTCTTCGGCTTGCGATCCTTTGACAGCCCAGCAGGCAACATAACCGGAATGTCGAACTCTCCCATGGAAGCCAGAACCATGGGGGAGTTACCCTGCGGTACCGGCGCGTGTTGTGCGAGATCACCCTGCAAGACCTTCCCCTGCCGATCACGAGATGGCGGTGGCCCCTGGACGCCGAGCGATACATCGTGGACGTGCACCAGGCAATCATCAAGCAGAAGCAGGCGGCCGTTTTCCCGGCTCGGTTACGGGTCACCCCGGTTCTTTACCTCCCCCGGCCGGCTCGGCTGGAGGACGCCCGACAGATAATCGCTGTCTTCCAGTCCTCCCTTGAGGGATACATCATCGCCGCGAACGATGCGGCCCATATCGAGGAAGGAGGGCCAATCGTGGTTGAGCTTCGGCCAGGAGTCACCCCGCGCATGGATGCGATCGTTACTCCCATCGCCCCATTGCTAGGTGATCTCCCGTGACACGGGACCGGGCGGCGCTCCTCGATGCCTACTGCCACACCCTGGCGCTGATTCGCCGGCTCAAGGCAAGGGCAGTGGAGGAGGACAAACCCATCCTGGCTGGCATGGAAGCCGACCTTGGATGGACCGTCGAATACCTGGCCGGCGGCTTCCCTCCCCCGGGCCGGTCCCGATCGCGGACCATCCCCGTTGACCCGCAGAAGGTTCTCGCGCGCATGAGGTACCCGGCCGCCCCCCCGCTGGCGTCACGCGAGCGGGCGCGGGCGCAAGTGGCAGCCGCTTTGGGGGTGCTTAGCCCGCAGGAACGAGAGGTGTTCCTGCTGGTGGCGGGGGAGGGGTTTTCCTTGGCGGAGGTTGCCGAGTTTCTCCGTGTCACCCGTTCGACCGCGCAAAGCTACTATGACCGGGCACGGACCAAGCTGCGTTCCCGTGTGCGTTTGTGCTGACAATTTGAATCATGCCATACAACCGTTGACATATGGATGAGAGGATCTTTTTTATGAAGGGGTGACCCTTACTGTTTTTGTGATGGCGGCGGAGGCCTGGATGCGGCAAGGGATACCGCCCAAAGATGATGGGGCGGAGTGGGAGGAAGGCAGCGCCGCGGCTGCAGAACGTGGCCAACAGCGGTCCAGGTCCTGAGTCCATGCGTGAGTATTGGCCGCCATCCGCGAATCATGGCCAGGCGAAGTCCTGGCCTTTCGATAGGCGAGTGAGATGCATGGCAAAGAGAAAGCGCCGCAAGGTTCGAGAGAAGACTCCGCCGCCGCCCCCGCCAAAGCCCTGGGAACAGCAACAAGGGGAGACGGCGAAGGCGTTTGCGGCATTCTCCGCTTACCGGGATATGGGGGCCGAACGCAGTCTTTCAAAGGTCTCTCATGTGTTATCCAAATCCAAGCCCCTTCTTCAGCGTTGGTCGAGCACCTATAGCTGGGTGGAAAGGGTTGAAGCATGGGACCGATTCACCGCGCGCCAGGAACAGGAGGCAGCGCTCAAGGCTCGCCTGGACATGTCGGCGCGGCACGCAAAAGCGGCCATGGTATTGATGCAGAAAGCGTTGCAGAAATTGGCCAAGATGAAGCCCGAAGAACTGGAACCGGGCGATGTGGCGCGGTTCATCGATACTGCGGTCAAGATCGAACGAGTGGCACGCGGAGAGCCGGCCGACATCATTCGAACGGAGGATGGCGGCGAGCGGACGGTGACCGACGATGAACGGAACGAGCTCGCCAAGAAGGTCCTCGGTGACAAGAGAGCCCGGCGATTACTCAGAGACCTATATCGATCAACTAGAGACGCTATGGAGAGCTGACGCCCGGGATAGCTTGGTCTTCTTTTGTGAGTACACCTCTAATGGCACCTGGCAGCCGGCGCCGCACCTGGAGATCCTTTGCGATCACCTGGAGGCGGTGGAACGCGGGGAGATCCGCCGGCTGATCGTCGATATGCCGCCTCAACATGGGAAATCCGAGGTGGCTGACCGCAAGTTCCCCGCGTGGTATCTGGGCAGACACCCGATGCGCCGTATCATGTTGACCGCGTATGGCGACGATCTGGCTTATGACTTCTCGCGCGCATCACGTGCATGCTTTGAGGAGTGGGCGCCGGAACTCTGGGGGCTGCGCCTGTCCGGAAGGAGTTTCGCGGTCGGGCGCTGGGATATCCTCAAGTGGAACGGCGGTATCACCGCGGGCGGCATTGGTGGCCGGTTGACCGGCCGCGGTGCCTGGTTGGCCATCGTCGACGACCCGATCAAGAACTGGGAGGAGGCCAACAGCCCCACCTACCGCGAGCGTGTCTGGAACTGGTATCAGACCGTCCTACGGCCGCGCGTTCATCCCTTGGGCGCCATCGTGGTCATCATGACCAGGTGGCACGAGGATGATTTGGTCGGCCGGCTGCTCAAACAGCAGGAACTGGGCGGCGAAAAGTGGACGGTCTTGAAACTCCCCGCCCTGGCCGAGGAGGGGGATCCCCTCGGGCGGGTCCCGGGCGAGCCGCTTTGGCCGGAACGGGGATATACCCGGGAATGGTACGAAGAGACCAAGCGCGGCATGGCACCATTGCAGTGGGCGGCCATGTATCAGCAACGCCCAAGTGCGGCGGAAGGTAATCTGTTCAAGCGGTCCTACCTGCGGTATTTCACCCGAAAGGGTGATTTTTATTATCTGGCTAGGCCGGAGGGAGTCGAGAAGGTCCTGGCCAGGCGGTGCTGGATCTTCCAAACCTGCGACCCGGCGGCCTCTACTGATGGCTCGGCGGATCACTTCGTCTTGGCCACATGGGCTGTGACGCCGAAACGCAGTCTGTTGCTCCTCGACGTGGTACGCGAACGCTTGGAGGAACCGGATCAGCCGATCCTCTTCACTAACGCGCAGAAGCGATGGCATCCCGCCCTGCAAGGCGTGGAGAAAAACGGGCTTGGCATCGCGCTGTACCAGCAATTGAAACGCCTGGGCCTGCCAATAGTCAGGCTAAAGGCGGATAAGGACAAGTACACCCGGGCGCTCCCGGCGGCGGCCAGGTTCTCCGCGGGCGAAGTGTTTCTCCTCGAAGGGGCACCGTGGCTTGGAGATTATGAAGACGAACTCCTCAGGTTCCGCCAGAACGCGGAACAGGACGATCAAGTTGATGTTACCAGTTACGCGGCCATCGTGCTCGTGCAGTACAGCGACAAGTACGGAGGATCCGCCGGCGGGGAAGCCAGTGCGAAGATCATCTGACGGAGGTGCCCTTCATGGCAGATCAGGCGGTTGTCAAGGCTCGGGTCATCTCCGCGCCGGTGGCCAGCAATAAGATGGCCGAGGATCCCTTTGCCCAAATGTACGGGGATGGCGGTGTGCTCGAACCGCTCTACGATCAGCAAATTCTCTCCCAGTTGCCCGAGTACAGCGACATTCTGCCGCAGTGCATTGGGGCCATGGAGACCAACGTCGATGCTTTCGGATTCATGTTCGATGAGCAGCCTTGGGTAAAGAAGGACAAGGACGGTAAACTGCCGCCGGAGGCCGAGGCCGAGAAACAGCGCCTGAATGATTGGTTCGAGTACTGCAACCCCGAGCTATCGTTCACGGCTATCCGGCGCCGCACTCGGCGAGACTTGGAGTCAACCGGGAATGCCTACTGGGAGCTGCTGCGCAACGGCGTAGGGGAGCTCGCCGGCATCGAGCATATCGAGGCTTACACCATGCGCCTGACCAAGCTTGATTTGGAACCGATCGAAGTCACGCTTCCGGTCGTGCGTAATGGTAAGATCGAGGAGATTCGATACCTGCGCCGGTTCCGCCGGTTCGTCCAGATCCGCGACAACAGGAAGGTGTACTTCAAGGAATTCGGCGATCCGCGGCCAATCGACGCCAAGACTGGGCGCGTTCTGAACGAGCAGGAAGCCAAGGCCGAAGGCGTACTCCTGGCCACCGAGGTCCTGCACTTCACGCTCTATTCCTCGGCGTCTCCTTACGGAGTGCCGCGGTGGATCGGCTGCCTGCCGGCGGTCATGGGGAACCGCAAGGCCGACGAGCTGAACGGCGGCGCCTTGGACAATGCGAATGTGCCGCCAATCGCGATCCTTGTGAACAACGGCCGCCTGGCGAAGGGTGCCACCACGACAATCAAGCGATTCCTCCAGGAGGGGAAGGGCATCGGCATGTTCACCAAGGCGCTCCTCCTGGAAGTCGATGCGCCGATCGGCGAGCAGCAGAACGCCAACGTTAAGATCGAGAAGCTCACCGATGCCCAGACCCGGGACGCCATGTTCGTCAAGTACGCCGACGCTAACCGAAAGAAGACTCGTTCGGCGTTCCGGCTCCCTCCCCTCTACACCGGGGAGACGGATGACTACACCCGGGCCACGGCCGACGCCTCGAAAGAGGTTGCCGACGAGCAGGTCTTCGGGCCGGAGCGTGACGAGTTCGACTTCATCATCAACCGCCGGCTTATGCCCGTCCTGGGCGCGCGGTTCTGGCGGTTCAAGAGCCTGTCGGCCACGGTGGACAATGCGGCGGCCATGACTGAAATGCTCAAGGTCTTCATCGAAGCCGGCTTCACGGTTCGTGAGGCGCGCGCGTATATGGAGGAGATCTTAAACAAGCCTCTGACCGACCCGGAGAACGCTGACTGGCTTGACTTGCCCGTGTTCGCGGCCAAGAGCGGGCCGGCGCCCGAGCCGGTGACCCCTGAAGAAGAGCAGGCCGCCGAGGATAGGCGCGTGGAGAAACTGACCAGGCTTTTGACCCGGGTCCGCAAGCAGATGGAGGAGGAGACGCTTGGCCTCTCTTGAGCATATCGCGGCGTGCCTTCTGATCCCGGTCAGCAAGGACACCCGGGCAGACCTGATCGGCAAGCTGGACCTGGCCGGGATATTGGATACCATCGGCAAGGTCGAGAGCAGCCTGGGCGTTCTCTATCTGCACTCGTGGGACACGGCCATGCAGGCTGCCATCGCCGCGGCCAGCGCGGTCTTCAACGCCGGCAAGGGGCCAATCGGGGAGAAGGACATCGCGGCCGCCCTGGATGCCATGGCGGAGGAACTCGGGCCGGGCATGCAGGAGCTGACGGCGGAGCAGGCAGGCAAGCTCTTGTCAGCCAGTTACCTCCTCGGCCGGCACCTAGCCGCGAAGTTCGCCGAGTTCACGCCCAAGCTCCAGCAGATCGACGAACTGGCGCAAGCGTGGCTCAAGGCTGACAACTTCTATTGGGTCGGGAATTACTACTCGGCCCAGCTCGGGCAGACCATCTCGGATGCCGTCAGACACCTGGCGATCGAACAAGGCCTCGGCCGCGATGACGTTGGTAGGGCGCTCAAGGCGACCTTCGGCAGCCAGTTCAAGGACCAGACCGGTACCTACTGGCGAGGCCTGGCCGGAACCGCGGCGGAACGCGCCCGGTCGTTCGGCGGGGTTCAGTCGCTCGTCGAAGCCGAGGTCGATGAGTACGAGATCCTCCCCGTGGGCGATGAGCGCACCTGCGACAAGTGCATGGAGCTCGCCAAGCACACCTTCCGAACCGAGCACGCTGTAGCCCTGCGGGATGCGGTCATGGCCGCGGACAATCCCGAGGCGATAAAGGCTTTACACCCATGGCTTTCCATGGAGGAGGTCCAGGGCGCCAGCACAGAGGAACTGGTGGGGTTGGGCCAGGCCCTCCCCCCTTACCACTTCTGGTGCCGTTGCACATACGTGGTCACCTCGTTCAGTGAGACGGTGGCCAAAGCCGTCCCGCTTGAACTGAAGGTCGAACAGCCGGCGCCGGCGCAGGAGACGTTGCCCGGCGATCTGGGCAATCTGGAGTTCCTGGGCAGTGGGGCCCACCTGGGCGGCGCGGGTGAGAAGTACATCTACCGCGATCCAGCCACTGGCCAGGCGTATCTGTTCAAGCCGGCGGTAAGCAAGAGCGGCTCGCCTGAGCCATTCCGGGCCTACGTACAGCAGGGCGCCTCGGACGTGGCTAAGCGGATCTATGGCCCTGGTGACTTCATCGAGATCAAGGTCGTCACCGATCCGAATGGCCGCCTGGGGACGTTGCAGCAACTCCTGCCGGACGTCGCCGGCGACCTGAAGAAGATCCAATGGCAATCGCTGACCCCGGAGCAACTGAAGCGCGTCCAGCGGGAGCACGTCCTCGATTGGGCGATCGGCAACTTCGATAGCCACCCGGGGAACTTCATCGCTGCTGGCGGCCAGATCTATGGCATTGACAAAGAGCAGGCTTTTCGGTACCTAGCACAGGGCGACTCCTGGAAGATGTCTCTGACCTACCACCCGAACGCCAAGTATGGGGAGGTCGAGCCCCTCTACAATACGATCTACCGGGCTTTCGCCAAAAACGAGGTTGACCTCGATCTGCAGACGGTCCTCCCGGCTCTGCAACGGCTTGAAGCGATCCCGGACATCGAGTATCGAGCCATCTGGCGGCCATACGCGGAGGTCCTGAAGGGCAAGGGGCAGGCTGCAGAGGACCTGCTGGACCTGATCGTCAAGCGGAAACACGAGGTACGGGAGCAGTTCAAGGCATTTTACACCGACCTCCTGAAGGCGCGGTATGGCGGCGGTGGCAAGGCGTTCAAGGTCAAGTTCCTGTTCGCCGACGAGACAACCGGCTCAGGCCTCGAGGAGTTGCCCTTGGCCGCCCGCGTGCTGACCAAGGCGGAATTGCAGGCCATGGACCTTAAGAGCCTAAAGCAGTTGGCCAAGGCCCAGAAGATCAAGTACGGCTCCCAGATGAATAAGGCCGAACTCGTCGAGGCCCTGGCCGATCCGGATAACGCGGCGGCCGTGAGCGTGAAGGCCAAGGAGAGGCTCCGCGCGACGCTGGAGGCGAAGCTCGCCAGGCAGGCGCCAAAAGTCATTCCGATGCCCACCCCATTGGGGACGGACCCCTTCGATGACCTGGCTGCGATTCCCGCCCGCCGGCATGGCGTGGCCGTGCGACGCGACAAAAAGATCGTCGAGGGGCAACAGGTCAATATCTGCCGGATCAACGCCGCGGGGCGTGAGGGTTGGCGGCTGAATTGCAAGATCACAAAGCCGCATCATGCTCAGATCGAGGCGGCCATGCGCCAGGCCGGAGCGAGGGAGACATACCTACGCCGGCCAATGGGCAACTGGACGAAGGGCGTCCTGGAATTCGACGACGTAGGCGGCAACGTCGTCAAGGCGTTGCAGATGACCACCCAGGCCCACGGTGCCACGGTCGAGATCCGTTTCGTGCCCGATGGGATCGATAAGATTCACGCCATGGATGGGTATTTCGAGGCGCGGGTCTTCGGCGCCCAGGGGCAGGCGGCGGCCACCGCCTTGAGAGAGTCGTTAGATAAACTCGGCCTGGCCGACCTGGCGGGAGTGCCCGGTCCGGAAGACGAGCAGATTATGCGCTTGTCCCGACTCCTTTGGCAACACGCTCCGGCGGTTGAAGCCAAGATGCCGCTGCAGGGCCGCACTGTGGATGCTCTGGAGCAGGCTTTACGCGGCGTGGGCGTTGACCCCGCTCGGGCCGCCCGCTTGGTAGAGAAAGAGGTTGTGCCGGGCTATGTCACGTATACTGATATTGAGGTCGCAAATGAATGCCGGCAAGCCGGGGCAATTTATGCCTGGTGCGGGGTCGAGGACCTCGATGACGTGGTAAAAATTGTATCCCCCGGTGGAACGGGTTTGGCCTCGACCAGGCTCCGATGGTTCGACTGCCTATCCGGGAAGGGAGCGAGCGAATCATCGGACATGAAATGCGGCGGCGCGGATAGCGCGTTCCTCCGTCTGGCTGTTCAATCTGTACAGGGGAAGGCGTCTTATAGTTCGTCGTTTGGGAATGGTGACTATCAGCTCATCTTCGATTTGAACGTTCTGGAACGAACAGACTGGTATTTCTACAGCAAAGACAGTTTCGGCACGACCGCTCCGAGTTCGATGGCGCGGCGATTATCGCCCAAGGAATCGGTCACATATCTGAACAACAATTACCGCGGCGATAATGAGGTGATGATGCGTCGCGGGGTAGGGCTGCAATATCTGACCGCGATCCATACCGATTCCGACTACAAACGGTTGAGCTTAATCAACAAGCTCAAGCAGCACGGGATACATGAAATCAATCGGGTACCGGTGGAGAAGTTCGTCGTCGTACAAAGCCTTATATAGGGAGAAGCAAGATGATCGACAAAAGAGTCCTGTATACTATTGACGGTCCTTGGTTTCATCAGAACGGCGGTCACGCCTTGGCCAACTTCGTCGAGATCAGAGATGGCAATACTCTTTGTTTCGTCGATCCGGGCTCGGGCCGCGGCCACATGTTCCCCGGGAAACTGTTGCGGGAGACAAAGGACGGCTTTGACTGGCATTGGCTGGTGCCGCCTTTCGGACCGCTTGAGGCGGAAGATCGGGGGACGGTTGCAGCCCGCGTGGTCACCCTGGCGCGGTACTATGACGAGCTCGTCCCCGCAGGGGTCGTGCGAAACCCCATCGAACCACGGCCGCAATCAGATCAGGAATTCTGGGAGTTGTACCGGAGGATGGCCAAGGGATAAAATATTCCAGGAAATATTCCAGGGGATCCTGGCATACACGCCCGGGCGAAGAGCACCGGGCTTTTCCATGCCTGCGAGGTGGGACTATGGAGGTTTGCCTCGGAATCGAGCCGGTCATGCAACCCCGTCCTTCTCGAAATTCTGGCGGGGATTGCTTTGCTTGCGCCATGACGGCCGCGCTCAGGTATCTATACCCTGATGTCGAGACGACTTTTGATCGAGCGTTCGAACTGTTCCGCGAGAAATATTACCAGAGTGAAAAGACATGCATCGCGAATGATTGGGTCGGCCTGCAACATGCGCTCGACAAGGCCTGCGACGAGTTTGGGTCCCTTGAAGTCGAAATCGACATCGTCGATCCCCGCTTCAACCTAAAGCACTTCGGCTATGGTTGGCTGCTTGCCTTGGAGAGTGACCGCTATGTTCTAAGGTTGGAGGGATGGCTCCGGGGCGGATGGGTGGCCTTCACCCAGATCTCCTTCTCCGGTGGCGGACCGCTGGCCGTAATTGACCACTTCGTACTGATCGACGGGGTCAGGAAGCTTTGGGAGCCGATGGAATCAGGGGGGAGCTCCTTGAACGAGTACGTCCACGTGGTCTGCTCGGTCAAGGGGGCATATTGGATTCGCGCTTTGGACTTCCTGCGCAATCACGGCGGCGCGGCGCTCATGCTTTGCCGGCGCGAACAATATTGACCGAAGAGGGAGGTGGTATGGTGCTCGCGGAGATCAGCAAGGCGCGGACCCCGGCGAAGGGAGATCCAGGCGGGCAGCAGGTTGAGAGGGTCGTCGCCTTCAAGCGTGTCGATTCGGCGCAACAGATCGTCTATGGGGAGGTCTACATCCCCAATGTCCGGGACACGCACGGGAACTGGATGACAGCCGAGGAAATTGAGAAGATGGCCCACCGGTTCCTCATGAAGTTCCGCAATACACAGATCGACCTGCAGCACGACATGGAGCCTGATGAGGGCGCCGTGGTCGAGTCGTTCATCGCCCGCGAGAACGACCCCGACTTCACCCCGGGGGCCTGGGTACTGGCAACCAAGGTCTTCAAGACCGAGACCTGGACGGCCATCATGAACGGGGAGATCACCGGGTATTCCCTATATGGCCTGGGTGTTTTAATTCCTGACGAACCCGATGACGAGGGCGGAGAGGGAGGTGATACGGGTGGCCAATAACCAGACCCCGCCGCCTGGGGAGCTTCGTGACGTCGATGTGCAGCTCGTGTCCCTGGTCGATAAGGGCGCGAACCGCTGCAAGTTCAAGATCTTCAAGCAGGCAGGTGAGATCGTGAACAAGGTTTTGGGTAAACAGGATACGGCCATAGCGCCGGCACCGCCGCCGAGCTTCCAACAGCGCATGCAGGCCGAGGCCGCCGAGGAAGCGACCAGGAACGGTTTCTGGGCGTTCCGTTCGACGATTGAGGATATCCTGCGCAGTGAAGCCGTAACGGACAAGCTCGCGGCGATCGGCGCGACCTTCGAGGAGTTCAAGACCTGGCTCCTGGCGCGGGTGACTCTCCTGGGCCTCACCAAGGCGGCCGAGGAGATCAGCAGCATCGAGCGGGTTGTGCTCGAAAAGGCCGGCAAGAAGATCAGCGCCGAACGGTTAGGCAAACTCAAGGCAGCCTTGGCTGCCCTCAATGAGGTCGTGACCGAGGCCGAGACGGAAGACAACAATCCGGAAGGGGGAAAAACGAACGTGAGTAATTCCACCACGCAGACCCAGCCCGACAAGCTGGACGAGATCCTGAAGGCGGTGAACGGCATCGCCACCCGCGTCGAGGCTTTGGAAAAGGCCGCGGCGGGGACCGAACCGCCCACAGGCGATCCGCCGGCAGAAGAACCTCCCGCGGGCAACCCGCCGACCGACCAAACCGCGCAGAAGCTCGACGAGGTGCTCAAGACTGTCAATGGCATCGCCACCCGCGTCGAGGCTTTGGAGAAAGCCCGCGGCGGTTCCAACCGGATCCCCGAAACGACCGAAGTCAAAAAGGCTGAAGAGGGATTCTGGGGCGGCAATTTCATCTAGGCGGTAGTCTAGCAGCATAACAAGCAGCAAGAGGCGCCAGGAGGCGCTTTCATTTTGCCTCGAATGCTGACAAATGGGGTGATGACAGTTGACCAGCAATCGCGCCATGCTGCGTAAGGACGCGATCACCACCGGCGCTCTGGCGACCGGCGGGCAGCTCAACCCGCAACAGGCGGACAAGTTCATCGATTACATGGTGGAGCAGACGCAACTGCTCCAGGACGTCACGGTCATCCGGATGAACTCCAACAAGTACGATCTCGACACCATCGGCGTCGGCAGCCGCATCATCAGGAAGGCGGTCGAGGCCACGGAACCCACGGAGACCGCCGGCATCAGCACCGGCAAACGGCAGCTCAGCACAACCGAGATCATCCTGCCGTTCGACATCTCGTTGTCGTTCCTTGAGGACAACATCGAGCGGGCGGGCGCGGAGGACCACATCGCGCGGCTCTTCGCGCAACAGTTTGGGAACGACCTCGTGGACCTGGCCGTCAACGGCGACGTAGACGCGGGTGCGGGTCCCGACCAGGCATTCCTCAGCATCGAGAATGGGTGGCTCAAGATCCTGTTCGCCGTTGGCTCCGGCGCTCACATCTACGACAACAACGCCAGTCAGGACTTCAAGGGCGTAGTCTTTCCGGCCATGCTGGCGCAACTGCCGAACAAATTCAAGAACAACCTGCCGGATCTGCGGTTCTATGTCTCGCCCACGGCCGAGGAGGCCTACAGGTCCCAGCTCTCCACGCGGCAGACGGCGCTCGGCGACGAGTACACAGCCACGGGCAAGCGCGCCGAATTCATGGGCGTCAAGGTCGTGCCCATCCCGTATCTGCCGGTCGATATCCACCTGCTCACCCCGCGGCTCAATCTGTGCGTCGGCATCCAGCGCCAGATGACCACGGACAAGGAGCGCAAGCCGCGCAAGCGGATCATGGAGTACACCATGACCGCCCGGATCGACTTTGAGGTGAAGAATCCGGACGCCGTGGTCGCTTCCAAAAACATGCCATAATCTTTCGCCCTCGATTATGGCCATTAAAGGAGGCAGGACATATTGGCCAAGAACAACAACGCAAACCGAGGAGGTAACAAGGGGAAGATCGACGTCGTTCTCACCGGCGCCGGATCGTTCGCCACGGGTAAGGTTCCCGGGCGGATCTTCATCCGGGGGAAGGCGGAGCCGGTCTCCGAAAAGGAGGCACGCCTTCTGTTGGGCACGCAACTGTTCAAGCTCGATTCGGCGGGCGCGGATTTGCCTGCTGCCGACGACGATCCGCCCGCTGGTAGCGATCCCAACGAAACCGGTGAAAATGAAGAGGACGACGAATAACAAGGGGGAGCAGCATGGACAAGCAGAAACGGTTCGTGACTACCGACCTGGGCCTCGCGGCATATCTGAAGCTGCGAGGCCTGGTCCTTTCTTCGGTTGACAGGTCTGTCCCAAACGCGGTCACGTTCGTCTTCGAGGATGAACTCGATGTCTGCGAACAGCTCCGCATGGAGTACGTGAATAGCGACTACTACCGGTTCAACGCCGAACTGCGCGGTGTGAAAAAGCTCGTGCATGGCTAGGGGGCGGGATCATGTATTGCACGATAGAGGAACTGCGTGCCGAGGGCGTCACTACCGAGCAGGCAACCGATGACCGCCTGACGGAACTCATCGGCTTGGCCACGAACTACATCGACGCCATGACCGAGCAATGGTTCGAGCCACGCGATCAGACGATACTGCTGGACGGGAACGACTCCTGCCTTCTGATGCTGCCGGTGTTCCTGATCTCGGCTACATCAGTCAAGGTTGACGGGGAGGATATTACGGGGTACAAGATCTATAACCGCTTCGTGCCCGATGATAGGCTTGCGCCGGCTATTTACCGGGATGACAAATGGCCGGTCGGCGTTCAGAACGTCGAAATAGCGGGGTCCTGGGGGTATGTCGATCAGAACTTTACCTACGAAAAGGTTACCCCGCCACGCATCAAACGTTGCTGCATGCGGCTCGTCATCCGTGACCTTGCTCCCCTCGGCGACCAGGCCGGCCAGGAGGACCGGAAGCGGACGCGGATCATCAGCGAATCGACGGACGGACACAGTTACACCCTGGCGCGGCTGGCAATGTTCCCCGCACTGACTGGCGATCCGGACATCGACGAGGTTCTTAGCTATTATAAGCGGTCTTGCCGAGTGGAGTTGATCTGAATGCGGCCTCGGCTCGTGCATCCCGTAGCATGTCAGATCCGGCGTATCAATCAGGCCGGTACCGAGACGGATCCCGTCTTCCGGGAGCCGGTGGCCGGCACCCAGTACGGCGATCCTGTCCCGTTCAGTGCTCAAGTCAAATACCAGCGCCACTCCCAACAGAACATGGTACCCGGCGGCGATTCTCCGCTCTCGGCCGGTAGCCTGACCATGGAGCGAACCGATTACGACCAACGGGGCGGGTTCGGAGTCGGGGACAAGATCGTCTCCATCGCCGGGGAGACGGTCGAGCTCTACCTAATCGATGTGCAGCCAGCGGGAGTCTATATGGGGCGTGCCTGGCTAATGCGCCTGGTGTTCGAATCGCGCCCGCGGGGGTGAGGCTATGGCCGGCGGCGGCCTGATCGGCGACTGGGCCAAGGCCAAGGCAATCCTGGACAACATAGACGCCAACTTCAAGCCCGCCTACAAGCGGGCTTTGGCGCGCGTTGGGGCCAAGGCTGAGAAGGCGCTCAAGGAAGGCATGACCTCCGGTGCTCCAGGCGGGCAGGCATATGCGCCGAATCATCCGTTCACGGTGGATCGCAAGGGTAGTTCCAAGCCGCTAATCGATAACGCCGACCTGCGCAACAGCATTAGAGCGCGGCAATTCGATGGCGGCATATTCGTCGGTGTAAACCGGACGGCGCGGAACAAAGACGGCAAGCCGGAGATCAACATCGCGGCCATCCATGAACTTGGCGACGGCCAGGGCGGGGATCTGTACATCAAGGTCACGCCCAAGATGCGCGGGTATCTGGGCTCTCAGGGCCTACACTTGAAGGCTGACACCCAGTTCATCCGCATCCCGCGCCGTCCCACGTTCGAACCGGTGTGGGTGAAGGAGAAGGACGGCTGGGCCAAGGAGTTCGTCGAGGACGTGGCCCAAGGCACGATCGGGGGGTGATGGTTTGCTCAAGCTGATATCCCGAACACTGGTCGAAAGACTGCAGGCCGCCGTCCTAGCAAATACGGTCATCACCACGCATAGCGACATCCTGGAGATCGCCCAGCTGCCGGTCCTGGTCGTGTTCCAGCCCGAGCTGGAGCCGGTTCGGCCGGACCATGCCAACGAGAACAAGGTGTCAAAGGACGAGGAGACCGGTACCTCTTTGACCACTCTGCCCGGCGGGTTTTACCATCTGGGATTCGACTACGAGATTACGGCCGAAAACACACGGGAAGTCCTGACGATCGGCCAATCGCTGCTGGTCTGGTTATCCGCACATCCGTACCTGACGGTGACGGTGGATGACGTAGATCACGAGTTCGAGCTTGATGCACCGGATCCACTCTCGCGGCCCGGCAGAACAAGTGGGGCTAACCTGCGCCGGGCATCCGGTCGGTTGGTCATTCGTGACGTGGAGCTGCCGTCCGGAGTGTATCGCGTCGGCAAACTGGCCAAGCAGTTCCGGATCACGTATCAGAACGACCGCGGCGGCCAGGATGTTCTGCAACACAGTATGAAACGGGGGTGATTGAGTGTTTCGCGTAAAGAATGTGACCCGCCATCCGCTGACCATTGACCTGGGGGATAAGCGGTCCTTACACCTGCTGCCGCAGGCAGAGGAGAAGATCTCCGACGCCGATGCGGGGGCACCGCAGGTCCGGGCACTGGTCCGGGGTGGACACATCCGCCTGACCCAGATCGATACGCCAGCCAAGCAGCCGAAGAAAGCTGGCGGGGATTGAAACGGAATGAGAGGTGAGAGATAATGCCCGAATTTTTGAGTGCGGGACATCATATCACGGAGGCTGAGCCGCAGGTCGTGACGATCCGCGGGGTGCCCACGTCCACTGCCGCGTTCATCGGCATCTGCGAGCGTGGCCCCATCGGGGTGGCCACGCTCATTACAAGCTGGTCGCAGTTCGTCGAGAAATTCGGCGGATTCACGACGAATGGCTGGGTTGCCTATGCCGTGTATGGCCTGTTCTTGAATAACAGGGGCGCCCGGGCATACATCGTGCGGACCGCGCACTATACCGACGTCGGCGATCCCGACACCCTGACTGCGGTGGCCGCCACGGCCACGCTCAAAGACCGGCACAGCACGCCCGCGAACACACTCACGGTGACCATGATTAACGGAGGCACCTGGGGCGACCGATTCAAAATCAAAATAACAGACGCGACCAAGGCGCCGACCAGCAAATTCCGCCTGGAGGTCCTGGAGACCGTGAACGGTCAGGATCTGTTGCGCGAGGCCTTCGATGAGCTGAGCATGGATCCGGCCAGTGCGGACTATGTCGAGACGCGCATCAACGGCATCAGCAAGTACATCATCGTCGAGGATCTCGAAAGCGCCACCATGGCGCCGAACGACCGGCCGGCGGTGGCCACGACGTCCCTGGCCGGAGGCAACGACGGTCTGACGAACTTGGCGGATACCGACTATATCGGCTCCGCCGCAGGGCGCACTGGATTCTATGCACTGGATGTTATCGCCGAGATGCTTCTGATTGCCGTTCCCGGCGTGACGACCTCGGCGGTGCAGAACGGTCTTCTGGATTACTGCGCCGGCCGGGCCGACTGCTTTGGCATCCTGGATTCGCCCCTGGGCGACACGCCGGATGAGGTCGTCGCCTATGTCCAGACCACCGCGAATTTCAATTCCACTTACGGCGCGATCTACTATCCCTGGGTGCAGATCATGGATCCGCTGACGCAACGGCCCGCACTGGTGCCGCCGTCCGGATTCGTCATCGGCGCGCATGCGCGGACGGACGGCGCCAAGGGCGTCTGGAAGACCGCCGCCGGCATCGAGGACGGCCGCCTAGCTGGGGTCATCGGTCTGGAGACCGACCTTGTGAACGACAAGGCGATCCGGGATGTGCTCTACCCGGCTCGCATCAATCCCATCTGCTCGCTCCGCGGCCTGGGGATCAGGGTCTATGGCGGCCGCACCCTGGATGGGGGAGGCAAGTTCCCGTACATCAACGAGCGCCGGACGTTTATCTTCTGCGAGCAGAGCATCAAAAACGGCACGCAGTTCGCCGAATTCGAGAACAATGAAGATCCGCTATGGAAGCGGCTGACCCGTTCGATCAATGCGTTCTTGCTCTTCGTGTGGAAACAGGGCGGGTTGCGGGGCCTGAAGCCGGCGGAGGCCTTTGCCGTTAAAGTCGATGCAGAACTCAACACTCAGGAGTGGATTGACCTTGGCATCGTGCGCGGCCAGGTGGGCTTGGCCACGCAGCGTCCGGCCGAGTTCATTTGGTTCGAGTTTTCGCGCAAAATCCAGGTGTAAAGGGGTGAGATAATTGGCTGGTAAGGCGCGCAGATACTACGACAAATTCAAATTCCGGGTGGAGATCGACGGCATCACCCAGGCCGGCTTCTCGAAGGCCGGGCCCCTGAAGGGCAGCGTCGAGGAAGTAGAGCACTACGAGGGCGGCGCGCTCCTTCCGGATAAGTCCCCCGGGCGTGGTAAGTTCGAGGACATCACGCTCGAGTATGGCGCCACGGATAACATGGAGCTGTACGACTGGTTCGCACAGGTCCTAAACGCGGCCCAGGAAACCGGCGGCGCCGATCCGGACGAGTACAAGCGCAACTTGTCAATCATTCAGCTCGACCGCGCCGGGAACGAGGTCCAGCGATTCAACGTCTTTGGCGCCTGGGTCAAGGAGTTCGAGGCCGGCGACTGGGACAACTCGTCCAACGAGAAGACCATCCGGAAGGCGGTCCTTTGCATCGATTACTTCGAGCCCGCGTAGGGCTGAGGAGGAACAGAAAACAGCATGGACATGAAAAAATTGCCGAAGACCCTGGCCGAAGCCGAAATTCAACCAGGGGTTTTTCTTTTTCCGGGGCTGTGGGAGGGTGAACTCCGGGAGATGACCACGGCCGATGAGGACGCCCTCCTCAATCAGCGCCCAGGGCACGAGGGCGAAGCCGTCAACAAGGTTATGCAATCCTGCCTGGTCAAGCCCGAAGGAATCTCCGTCCAGGACCTCCTGATGGGAGACCGGCTCTTTCTGCTTTTCGCCTTGCGGCGGCTGACCCATGGTGACATCTATTCTTTGCGCGTAACGTGCCCCAGGTGTAATCACGGTTTTGTTTGGGATGAGTCTCTTGGGGACATCCAGGTCCAGTACCTGGCCGATCCGGCGTTCGCGGCGCCTGGTCATCTGTTTTCGTTCACACTGCCAAAGAGCGGCAAGATGGTCAAGTTCCGCCTCGGACGTGGCCGGGACGAGCAACGGCTCCAGGTCATCCGGCGCGAGAATCGGGACCGGCTGATGACCTCGCTCATGGCCATGCGCGTCGTTGAACTCGACGGCGAGACGAACGTGACGCCCAAGTCCTTTGCCGCGTTGCCGGCATCTGACGCGGCCGCGTTGCGGACGGAGATCGAGGCCAGGGATTGCGGGGTCAATACCACCATCAAGGTGGAATGCCCCAACTGCTATCGCACCGATGAGATCGAGCTGCAACTCGACGCGGATTTTTTCGTACCGGGGAGGAGGCCGCGGCGCCAGGGCTCTTAACGCTGACCTCATGCAATACCACCGAACTGGCCGAGCAGGTCTTCTGGCTCATGTATCGGAGCTGGGGATCGGGACTCGGCCAACAGTTTTCCGAGGTTATGCGGATGCCTGTCAGGTGGCGCCTGCAGCTTTACGACCGCCTGATGGAGCGCCTCAACGATGAGGCGGAGGCACTGAATGGGAAGGGGGGCTGAGTTTTGGGACTGAACTACAGCATGATGGGTCTAGGCTTTCATTTTTTCGTCCAAGATGACGCCTCCCTAGGCCTCAACAAGATAGGACGCGAATTCGACAACGTGCAGGCCAAGGCGGAGGAGGCCTTCAATCACGCCAAGGCCGATTTGGATAAATTCGAGAAGAGCCTGGGCGCCTTGGGCGAACCCCGCGTGCAGGCGGCTCTTCGCGGTACCGGGATGGCCTTGATGGGGATCGGCACCGCCGGCCTGGCCGGGTTAGGCATGGCCGAACAGTCCTATGCTTCGTTCGAGCAAGAAATGCTCAATGCCCGTTCGGTCGCCCAATGGGCGGAACAGGACTACCAGCGCCTCAGCCGGTTCGCAATCAAGGTCGGCGCGGAGACGAAATTTACGGCCAGCCAGGCCGCGGCGGCCATCTATGAGATCAGCTCCGCCGGCGTCACGGCGGTCGAGGAGATCGAAAAACTCACCATGGGCGTGGCCGCATTCGCAGCAGCCGGCGGCACGGACATGCCCGAAGCCTCCCGCGCCATCGTCTCTGCAGTGAATGGCTTCCGCCTGCCCATGGAGAAGGCGACTCACGTGGCCGACGTGCTCACAAAATCCGTGCAACTGAGCATGTTGCGCGCGGAGGAATTGCCCATCGCCGTGGGCAACATGGCCGGAATCGCCGGCCAGGTGGGGCAGTCGGTCGAGTCGGCCATGTCCGGCCTCATGGCGGCCAGAGCCGTGATCGGATCGGCCGAAGACGCGGCCACGTCTTACCGCGCGGCCATGATGCACCTGATCGCGCCAACGAACGAGGCTTCGCGCATCCTTGATACGCTCGGCATCAGCCTCCGCGATCCGCAGGGCCGGATGCGGGCTTGGCCGGAGATCATCGAGGAGTTCCAGGCATCCTTCGCCGCGGCCGGCCCCCTGATCGATCAGTTCAGGCAGTTTGCCGGCGCCAGCGGCGATGAGCTGAAGGCTCTGGCCGAGGCATACGGTATGTCAGGCACACAGATCGAAGGGCTGGTCACCGCGGCCAATCAGGGGACGCAGGCATTTCAGGACTACGTTATCGCCACCGTCTTCGGCCAGGATGGGATCCGGGCCGTGACGGCCGGCCTCAATGCGCAGACCGTGGCCATGGTCGGCGGCCGGGAGGTTGCTCTGACCGGCGCAGAGGCTCTGAAATACTGGCAGCAACAACTGGAGGCCAGCGGCGGCACCGCGCAGACGGCCGCCGAGGTGCAGATGTCCGGTCTGAAAGGCGCCATGGAGGAACTGAGCGGAAGTATTGAATCGGCGGGGCTGTCTTTGGCCGGCCCTTTGGCGGGACCCCTCAGGGGTGTGGCCAAATTGCTTACGTTCGTCACAAATATCGTCAATGGGCTGCCGAAGCCGTTACAGGCCGTGGCGTCCTGGTCGATCCTGCTCGGTTCCACCGGGCTGCTGGCTGGCGGCGGGCTCTTGATGTTCTTGAGCAAGGTCCCGGACATCAAACGGGGCTTGGCGATTACACAGGTCTTGCTCAAGGACGTGGCGAGCGGGGCTACGATCGCGCGGGCCAAAATGCTGGCGCACGCGGCGGCCATGGGTGTTGTTAAGGTTGCCACCGCGGCTTGGACCGGTGTGCAGTGGCTACTCAACGCCAGTCTCTGGGGTTGCCCGATCGTCTGGATCGTGGCAGGTATCGCGGCAGTGGTTGCCGCGGTCGTTTTGCTCGTGAAGAACTGGCAGAAGGTCGTCGCGGTTCTGACGGGCTGGTGGAACTGGATCAAGACCACCTGGGGCAAGATGCCCGGCTGGTTGAAGTACGTGGTCGGCGCGGTCCTAGTGGTGGTGATGCCCTTTATCGGGATACCGCTGCTGATCGCATTGCATTGGAAACAAGTCTCCGGGTTCTTCAAGTGGCTTTGGGCTGGAATAGTCAGCGTGTTTCAGTCCGTGGTCGGGTTCTTCAAGCGATGGTGGACGGTCGTCCTCGCGGTGCTCTTTCCGTTTATCGGCCTCCCCATTCTCGTTATCAAGAATTGGAACAAGATCACGGCCTGGTTCCGCGGCCTGGGAACAACCATTGTGGAATCGATCAAATCGCTGCCGGAGTTGATCGGCGGGCTTTTGAAACGCGTCGTTGATGCCATCTTGGGCATTGGCAAGAAGCTTTTTGACGCCGGGAAGAAAGTCTTCGGCGGTTTATGGCAGGGAGTCAAGGACGCGCTTGGCATCCACTCGCCGAGTTACATCGAGCGTGCCATGTTCAACGTAGGCGACGCATCGCGCGGAACCCTGACGCAGCTCAAGCGCGACTTCGGGGAGATGAACCGGCTTTCCGCCAAGCCGTCCGTATCGTTCGTAGGCGGTCAGGTTATCGCCTTCCCGGCGCGTGTGGCGGCTTCTCCCGCGGCAAGCGCGACCGGAGGCAGATCCCCGCGGATTGCCAGGCCTGCTGCAGCAGATGCCCGCGGCGGTGGCGCCGTCCGGTCCACCGTCAGACAACCGGTGCAGCTCGTCCTGGACGGCCGGATTATCGCCGAAACGGTGCTAGAATTTGCGGAGGACCGGGATGACCGGGAGGTGAGCTGATGCCGTCGCACCCATATGGGATCGACCCGAATCTGACCGGGTCTCATGCATATGGAGTAGACACCAAACTGGACCCTGCAAAGGCATATGGCGGCGCGTTGCGTCCCGTGCTTGAGGGCCAGGGAGCGGCCGCGACCCAGGCGACTCCGTTTGCTGCGCCCGCGCGGGCATCGCTCACCCGGATCGACACCGGGGAATCCGTGACGCTATTGGCCAATCCTCACGCTCTGAATGACAGCAAGGCGGCGGAATACGATAGGCCTGAAGTGTCCAAGGCGGTCGCCCCACCGTTCAAGTTCAAGTTCGGAGGCTCCCGCGACATTACGTTCGCCTTCCGCCTGATCGCCCGGGGCAACGTGGATGAGATCGAACAACAGATCAATACCTTACGCAGTTTCACATTACCGGCCGGGCCGGCAAAGGATCCGCCCGTCGTAATGTTCGTCGCGGGCCAACTACAGGAGAAGGTTCGTGTCATGGAGATCCGTTCGACTGTTGATGCATGGACCCCCGCTTTGCGGCCGCGCGATGTCATGGTCGAGGTTACCCTATCAGTGGACTACGGCGTCAAACTGCCCGCACAACCAAAGCCCGCGGCCAAGAAAGTCGAGGTCGGCCGGCAGCAAGTACGGGATCGAAGCAAGACGCAGCAGCCTCCGGCGACGCCGGCACAGCGCGCATTCCCGGGATCCTGGTAGATCGAGTGGGGTGATAGCATGTTGCACCGGCCGGAGCTTTACGGGCGCGGCTCTCAATACATCGTCGAGGCCGAAGATTCGCTGTGTAGCTTGGCCAACCGTTACTACGGCAACCCACATCTCTGGTGGGCCATCGCATCGGCGAACGGGATCAGCGATCCGACCATCGAACCGGAGCCAGGGTCTGTGATCCTCATCCCTGACTACACGGACGTGCTGAAGGTGATCGCGCAATGATTACGGTCGAGGGAATCACCGCCGATCCCGTCAAGGTCATCTGGGAGACCGATCTGCACTTGATCGCCTCCCTGCAAATCGTTTATCCGGGAGACGCCGAGGTGCCGTTGGCCACGGGGCAGGCAATGCCGGAAGTCTCCTTTGGAGAGCCGGGGAACCTGCAGAAACTGGCCGGTTACCTGGTTCACCGAACGCGGGCCAAGGAACAACTCGTCGTCATCGCCCACGAATTCGGCGGGGCCTGGCGGGATCGGAATCGAGCCCTGTGGTCCGGCCCGCGAGCGGAAGCCCTGCGCCAGGTTCTGGCCCGGCACGGAGAGCGCGCCGCGCAGATCGCCGCACCCGGTGGGCAAAAGCTTTATACGCAACACGAATCCGATATCGCCTTCCTGTACCGCCTGGCGGGCAATATCCCGATCTGGCGAGACGAGCAGGGTCGCGTCAATGTGGCGGCGCCATCCCGAATCGAGGTACGGGACATCATCGAGTACGCGCCCGCGGCCGCGCCTGCACGGCGATATGTGGCCGCCGGCATCACGCCGGACGGCAAGGCATTCGAGATCGCAGTCGGGTCAGGGCTGACGGTGCGGGTAACCGAGGCCTTCCACACGCCGGCAGAGGCTAAGGATCACCTGGAACGGTTGCACCAGGCCGAGGCTCGCGGCAGGCTCGTGGCCATGGGGCAGGCGGGGATCAGGGCCGGCTGTACGGTTGTTCTGTCGACCGGCCAGGAGCATCTGGTCATCCGAGCCACACATGAGGTGGTGGGCGCTGCATGGACAGTCATCTGCTCCCTGGCGTAAAGCCCAAGTTGTTCGGCAAATACCGCGGCATCGTGGCCGTAGGTAAAGATCCAACAGGCAAGGGCCGGATCAAGGTAAAGATCCCGGCCCTGTTTGGTTTCAAAATCATGGACGCCTGGGCCTATCCGGTCCTGCCACCGCAGTTCGTCGGCGTTGATGTCGGGGAGACCGGCAAGTTGCAGTTTGATTGGCACGATGCCTCACTCAATGCACCGTCCATGGACTCGCCATCACTCAACGGCGTCGCGCAGGCCGGCGCTCAGGTAGTGCCCGGGACGATCAGCGCGTCAACGGCTACAGCATCGTCGCTGACCGCAGAGCCCGGCAATGCGGGGACGTTCGTCCGCAAGAAGTTGCCATCGATTATCCCGGTCGAACCAGCCTCATGGGAGATCCCCGTGGGTACCGGCGTCTGGGTCGAGTTCGAGGCCGGGGATCCGGACAAGCCGATCTGGGTCGGGTTCTGGAAGTAAAGTAGGGGGTGAGCGCGTGCTGTTCCCGCTATTACACAACGGTGATGGCGCGTTCGCCTGGCCGGCGACGGAGATCGAGGAGATCGCGGCCACGATCCGGGTGATCCTGACGGTCATACCAGGCCAACACCAGCGTCTGCCCGACTTCGGCAACCACGCGGCGCTGCTCTTGTTCAGGAACCCGGGGCCGGGCCTGGAAGAGCGGATCTCGGCGTTGATCAAGTTCGACATCGAGACCTGGGAGCCGCGGGCGCAGGTGGATTCGGTCGTCTCGGTCTACGACGATACGACGGCCAGCTATTACGTGGAGATCACCTGGTCGCCGAAGATATCCCCGGCCAACACACAACAGCGGATGTCTATCAGCCTCAGCCCTGAGGGGGTGTCCTGATGGCCCGGACTTATACTGAGATTGCTACCGAATTACGACAGCGCGCCCGGCAACGCTGGCCGGCCTGGAATATGACCGCCGAGCACGTGGGCAATGTCATCCTGGATGGCGTTGCCGATGTGGTTGAGAAGAAGGAGTACGAGCAAGACGAACTCCTCGACAATGTAATGCCGGATACTACCTCGAGTTACGCCCGGCTGCTGCAATGGTCGCGTCTGCTCGGATATCCTGTCGCCTCGGCGGCGCCGGCTGAGGTTGAGCTGACGTTCTCCGTCGCCTCGGCAGCGCCGCTTGCCATCACAATCCCGGCGGGGACAAAAGTCACCACGGCTGGCCCGGATCCCATCGTTTTTACCACTCTGGCGACCGTCCAGATCGCGGTCGGGCAGACGCAGGTCACCGTGGCCGCGCGGCAAGTCGAAGAACATTCCGAATCTCATACTGCGACGGGCGAACCGAACCAGACGTACAGCACGCTCCAGGGGCCGGTCTGGCTGGACAGCCTGCGCGTCTCCGTGGCCGGCGTCGAATGGGCGCTCGTGAACGACCTATTGGAGAGCGGCAACGCCGATCAGCACTATATGGCCGAGATCCAGGAGGACGGCAGAGTCTGGGTTGAGTTTGGCAACGGCTTACGGGGCATGGCCCCCGGCGCAGGTATCCAGATCGAGATCGCCTATCAGGCGACGCGCGGTGCGGTCGGCAACGTCGTGGCCGGCGCGCTGACCGTGATCGATTCGCCACTCTACGACGCCGCCGGATACCTGGCGGATGTCTCGGTGGTCAATGTCGAGGACGCCACAGGCGGTCAGGACCAAGAGGACATGAACCACGTGCGTGACTCCCTGCCGCGCTGGGTCGTGACCAGCCGCCGCTGCGTGACCCCGACCGACTTCGAGGCGGCGGCCGAGTCCGTTGTCGGCGTGCTACGCGCGAAGGCGATGAATCACGATGACGACGCCAGTATCCCGAGCTTGACCATCCTGCTTTACGTGCTGCCGGAAGGCGGCGGCGCCCCCGGCCAGGCGCTCCTGGATGCGGTCACAGAGGAGTGCACGGTCAACCGTCCCAGGATCGCTACTCTGGTCCTGGACGTCCAGGCAGTTAAATACAAGACGGCCAATGTCACCGTGCAGGTGACCAAGGAGGCCGGCTACGAGAACGCCGCGGTCCAGGCTGCCGTGGAGGCTGCAATAGATGCCTTCTTCGATTTTGCAAGGCTGGAGAACGAGGCCTATGCAATCAACTGGGGCAAGCCCATCTACCGAGCGAAACTGACGGCTTGGCTCACAAGCGTCCCCGGCGTGGCCAATGTGGACCTGACGGAGCCGGCGGCGGATGTGATCCCCGCAGCAGATGAGATCCCCGCACTTGGGACGGTGAGCGTCAATGTTATCTAAGTACGGCATCCGGAAGACTCTGCAATTCAAGGCCTGGGAACAAGCTTATGCCACGGATCTCGACCCGGCCGGGTTCGCGAGGCCGGACCGGTACCTGCACCTGGCCCATGATATAAGTGCGCAGTTTTCGCGGCCGTCTACGGCGTGTGAACCGCAGGTGGGGGTTGGTGTTGTACGGTATAGGCCAGGGCCGTGGGCGGGAAGTCTGGCGGCCGTGACGGAGGAAGGCACTACGAACCTTCTTACGGCTAATCAGGCAAGCGTGGAGACGAATACAGCAGGATTTGTCCCGGTGTTGGGAGCAACTATCTCTAGGGACGTGACCGAATATTGGCATGGGGCCGCAAGCCTGAAAGTAATTACACCTGGAGCTGTACAAAATGAAGGGGTTTACGCTGATAACACGGCAGTATCAGCGACAACTGTTTATACCGGAAGCGCACATGTGAAGGCTCCTGCTGGGGCTGTTCTACACATTCAACTATCCGACGGAATAGATTTCGCTACTACGAAAGTGTTCACGGCAACTGGTAGTTGGCAAAGAGTTAGTGTTACCCATACAACTGACGCGCATACCAGTTTAAGGCTCTATATTAGAACTAATACCACTGTCCAAGCCATCACCTTCTACGTCGACGGCCTGGATATTCGCCAAGCGGCTTACCCTACTTCCTGGCATCCCCCCGGCACCTCCCGCGCCGCCGAACGGGTCTGGGTGCCGACATACGTTGCGGACGCGATTAACCCGACGAACCTGGTATCGGCTGACGTAAGCACGTGTGCGAATGGAATAACTGGTCTTGCGTCAGTTAACGACGCGTTTACATTATCCTGGGATCAAACAACGGGATGGGACGACAGCAAGAGCTGTAAAGCGGTTAGCAATATAACAGGCACAGCGACGATTAACAATGCCGCCTCGACCGGTCGTATATCGGTGGCGCCTGGGCAAAAATTGCGCGCCCAGGTGCGAATAAAAGGGCAAACGGCTCCTGGGCGGACTGCGACTATAAGGATCGAATGGCGAAAAGCTGACGGATCATACCTGTCATATGGAGGGCTGAGTTCAGCAATCGATATTAGCTCGGGCAATTGGACGTTGTTATCGTCAGGAGAGGCAATTGCACCAGAAGGGGCAGTTTACGCGAATATATCTGTGTATGTACTTAATGCTCAGCTAGGGGAAACCGTCTGGTGGGACGGCGCGATGATGTACCGATCTGAGTACGGTGTGCGAAGCTACGTCCCGTCTGGATGTAGGCAGATTCTGAACGCCGTAACGGGGTCACTGGAAATCATGGTAAACGTGACTCCTGAGCTAAAGCGACAGATCCAGGTGCCTTCATTACAATATCCACGTGTTTTTAACGTAACGAGGGTTGGCAATGATTTGTATGCATTTGCGATGTGGCATAATCCGACTGTGGCTAGTTTCAGAGTAGCTACTAGAGACGATGCTGGCAACATGGCTGACGGGATCATTGATGACGCGCTACTGCCTGACGGTTATCACAGGCTACGGTTTACTTGGTCAGAAACTGTGCTAAAAGTATTCATTGACGAGGTTCCGGTGCCTGTACTGACAATAAACGGTCATCGCTTGCCGTCTGCGCTCGCGGAAAGGTTTGACGTGCTCAGCGAACGCGGGTTGAATTATTTCGGCAACACGACAGCTTGTGACCTACGGTTTAGCAGCGTAGATCGGTCAGCGGAAACGCCACCGTCCATGATGGGGCCTTTGCCAGTGGACGCCAACACTACGCTCCTATGCCCGCTAAACGGCGACCTTGAAAACAAAGCCCATCACGTCGCCTCCGGTTCCTACGTCGCCCTGCTCGACGCGGGCACACCCAAGACGATCTGGAGAGATCTCCGGCTGTCCGGGCAAGATCTTGGCACGGTCGCGATCAAGACCCGTATCTCCGAAGATGGCGAGAATTGGACTGCCCAGGTGGACGGCGTGGCCGGCGGCGCGGGGCATCTCCTGGAAGCGACGTTGACGCTCACACCCCAAAGCGGGCAGATCATCAGTCCCACGGTCGATGTACTGTTTGTGGACTATCTTATCCCAGCGCGCAGCCTCCCCATCCCGCTCAAAGATTTCGATCCGGAATTGGCTCTGCTCTGTGAGGTCATCGGGGAGGGATTGGCCGATCTGCAGCCTGGGCAGGCACTTGACGGGCTCCTGTCCGTGTCCAGCATGTCCGACGCGCAGGTCGCCCGATGGCTCAAGATCCTCGGGTGGAAACAGCGATGGCTGACGGACAAGCGCCGGCTGCTCAAGGCGCTCCTGACGCTCTACCGGCATGGCGGCACGGTGCCGGGCCTGGTCAACGGGATCAAGCATTTTATTGGGCTTAACGTGGTCAAGGTCTGGGAGGCGTGGCCCGAGGCATACGCCCTGAGCCAGACGCTGACCGACGAGGAGAAGCGCGAGATCGTAGTCTACATATCCAACCACCCCTATGGCGAGAACACCCTGGCCATGGTACCCTATGCTCAGCAGGTGGTGGATCTGCTAAAGCCGGCCCATGCACATGCGGTGGCAACGGTGCATAGGAACAAGGTACAGGACATTGGTCACGTCCTGATAACCGACTCGCGCATTTACCGACAAACCGTGCAGTACGTGACGTATCTTCCCCTGTAACTCTGTCGGCGGGGGAAAGACAAGTGAGAGGCCCGGGCATTAGCGCCGGGCCTTTTCATGTCCGAATACTGGAGGCGATCGCATGTCGACAACCACTCCGCGGTACGGCCTGATCAAAAACGCGGTTACTGACTACCAGGACGACGCCATAGTCGCGAACCAGGCTGCCAACATGGAGAAAATCGAGCAGGAACTCGGCGAGCGGGAGGACGCGATGACTGCCCACCAGACGGCCGCCGAGCTCGCCCACCCGAACAGCAGCGTGACCGACGTCAAGATTGGGAACCGCACCATCGCGGACAACCAGGCGCCCGGCAGCGCTACCGGCTTGCTCAGTGTTCTCCTAAACGGGATCGGATACATCATCAAGGCGATCACGGGCAAGGCCAATTGGTACACGGCACCGGCTATTAGCCTGGAGACATTGAGCATTCACAAGACGCGGCACCAGCCTGGCGGTGCTGACGCGCTTCCCACGGCTGCCCCGGCGGGTCTAGGTACGGCGGCGCAAGAGGGTGCGAGCACAAGTTTTGCGCGGGCCGATCACGTGCACGCGGCACTTGACAGCACCAACCCTGCAGACGTGGGAACGGCAGCCGCTCCCGGATCTGCCACCGTGGCGGCCAGGAGGGATCATGTTCACAAACTCGGCGCTGGCTCGGCGACTGATACGGCTATCGGCAATAGGACAATCAGTGACGCTAGTGCTCCCACCGGAGACAGCGGGGCCATCACTACGCTTTTCGGTTGGCTCGCGTACATGATCAAAGCTATCACGGGTAAGAGCAATTGGCGGACGGCTCCGGCGATTAACCTGGAGAGTGTGAATGGGAAATTTGACGGCACCACGGGCCACAATCACGATGGAACGGCCGGCAAAGGTCCCAAGATCGGTTCTGGCGGACTTGCAAACGATGCGGCAACTGATACAATAATTGGTAATAGGACGATTGCGGATACATCGGCCCCGACCAGCGATACCGGGACACTGACGAACCTGTTTTCCTGGTTGGGGTATATGATCAAGGCTATCACGGGTAAAAGCAATTGGCGGATGGCGCCGGCGACTACCCTGGAAGCCGCCAGCACATTTGCACCGCCGGGCATGATTGCAGCGTTTGGGCGTGACACTGCTCCTGCAGGATGGCTGGAATGCAACGGCACGGAGGTTTCCCGGACCACATACGCCGCGTTATTCGCTGCAATTGGCACGACGTTCGGTAATGGTGATGGTTCAACTACATTCAATCTGCCAGACTTACGTGGTGAGTTTATCCGTGGCTGGGATCACTTGCGCGGAATAGACCCTGCCCGGGCATTGGGCAGTGCGCAAAGTGATCAGCTAAAAAGCCACACGCACAGTGTTGTCAAGGCAAATTACGACACTGGAACGAGCGGGGGTAGTGCTACAGGAATTGTACTAGATGAGCGTACCCCGCCTTACGATGTCAGTTTTCCATTCTTAAGTTCTACCGGGGGCACGGAGACCCGGCCGCGCAACGTCGCCTTGATGTATTGCATAAAATTCTAAGAAACTACAGGAGAAAGGGTGGTTTATGTGAAGAGGGAATGGTTTCTATTATTGTTAGTCGCTTGCGTGACCCTTATCCCCATAGGGTGTTTTACATCTAAGATCAACCCACCCGACCCCAACCCCAAATTAAAGAATGAGCTACCGCTCTTTACTGAGGGGATAACAGGGTCGCAGCTCTCAAGGACGGTAAACCCTGATCCATGTGACTATCGTTGGTTTAACATTATCCCCGGCTTCTGCAAGGACTATAACGATTGGGTAATCAATGTCGCTAACCCGTTGGCGGAGACCCTAAAGGCACTCCCGCTGGAGCAGACCACAGTGCCGCTCATCGGCTCACGAACTGGCACGGTAAGTTTTAACGGAGATGTGACCGATCCGGTATATACGAGGAAAGTAGTACTTACTGAAACTGATGTGGAAGGTGCGCATAACTCGGTTGTTTTTATGACAAATGATGAAGGTACCAAATGGGATTTAATAATGCGCAACCCCCAAAACTGTTCAGCCACGGATGCAGGTAGGCTGATTGTTTATGAGGTTCGTTACCGATATTATGGCGATGATTCGCTTACAACACTTATGATGTATAATACCAATTCGTTTTTCGATGAGGCATATTGCCTGATAGACATCCGGGAAACGCTCAGCACAAAAAAGGCCAAGATTCTCCTGGGTTCAGTAGACGATCAATTAGATCGGGTCACATTGCATCTATTTCTAAGTGTTACCGATAAAACTACTATAAACAATAACATGACAGCCCGATTATTCCACAAAGATTTCTTGCCAATTGATAGTTGCCCCAATTACTTGGACTTTATGGAAGAGCTACCGGACAGCCCGGGATTGATTAACGATGTGGACCATCTAAAGTATTATGCCATGACCGATCCTAATGCTCCCGAATATGACGGATACCCGCCGTTGGTATCCTTAGACTTTAGCGGAGTTGGCGCCAATGCTGAGATGTTTCTAACACTGCATATTGATAGCGATTTGAATAGTAACCTCGACGCAGTTTATCATATAACCGAGTAATCGAGTCCATCCAGAGATGATAATTCACTCCAACAGCCCGCACAACGCGGGCTGTACTATTATTTTCGGAGGTGATTGGCGCATGAACGAGCAGACAGAGGCCGCAATCGTCGAAATGCTTGGGGTCATGCAGCGCGATCTGGGCGAATTGAAAGGCCAGACGAGTCAAATTCTGGTGCAGGCCAAACGGACGAACGGCGCCGTATTGGACCACGAGCGGCGGCTGCACGAGCTTGAAACCGCCAGCGCTAAAGCCTCCGGTGCAAAGTCGGTCAGACATTCCATCGCGGAAAAAGCTTGGTCCGTATGCGAGAAGCTCGCAATCTTGCTCTGTGGAATCTTTGCGGGGAGATGGTTCAATTGACCGTGCGTAAATTTTCCGTCTTGACCTTGGCCGAGTTCGACGCCTGGCTGAATGAGCAGAAAGTTTCCAGGACGATCAAGCTCGTTCAGAATCACCATACCTGGTGCCCATCATATAAGCACTTCACAGGCCAAAACCACTCCCGGCTCCTGCTCAGCATGGAGGCATCGCATCTCGAACGCGGATTCGCGGAGATCGGGCAGAACCTGACGATCTTCCCCGACGGGCGGATCGCCATCTGCCGCGCAATCAATAGGATCCCCGCAGGCATCAAGGGCGCCAATGCAAACGGGATCTGCATTGAATGCATCGGTAACTTTGACGCCGGCGGAGATGTCATGAGCCATGAGCAACGAGATGCCATCCTAGACGTGAATGCCTTGTTGTGCAAACGGTTTGGGCTGGTACCGTCCACGGCCACTATTGTCTACCACGCTTGGTACAATCTCACCACAGGTGAGAGGGACAACGATGAAGGGCGAACCGACAATCAGCACAAAACCTGCCCGGGCACGGCATGGTTCGGTGGTAATTCGGCGGATGCCGCGCGGGCGCATTTTATTCCCGAAGTTATCAACAGGGGAAGGAGGTAGAAACGAGCATGCAGGAGCAGATCACACTACTTGATGCCGGCCTGGTCGGCCTCGTGGTCGCGGCTACGGAGGCGGTCAAACGGCTAGTGTGGGTACCGGCGCGATTCGTCCCGGTCATCCCGATCCTCGTCGGCTGGATCTTGGCGATCCCCGCGGTGATCGTCGCGCGCGGCCGCGTGCCGCCTTTGGCGGTGTTTGTCGCCCAGGTATTTCTGGAGGGGCTGAAGATCGCGGCCGTCGCCATGGCCGCATTCAAGATCACCCATACGACGATCAAAGGAGGTAAATGATGCTGTCCACGCGTGTGACGAAATGGGCGGTTGCCCTGATCGTTCTGGCCATTGCCGTCCTGCTGCTCCTGGGCGGTCTCCGGTGGGCGGGCGCGGCGATCGGGACCCTGGTTCTCGGTTGGCTGGCACGGAACCGGGGGCGCCCCGGTGCAGCCGTTCAGCATGCTGCTACGACAGCCCAGGGCGTCAAACAAGGGCAAGCTGCTGATGCTAAAGTGCAGCAGTCCCTCAATGCACAGGCGGACGCCTTAAGGGAACGCCAGAAGAAACGGAAGGGCCTGGCCGGGCTTCTACTATTCATTTTCCCCCTGATCGTTTTCCTGGCCGCCCCCGTTACCCTGGCGGCGCCGGCCGCGCCGGATTGGCAGGAACTCTACAAGGCGGCCGAGGCGGATCTCGACCAGGCGCTCGCCATTATTGATGCGCAGCGGGCTCTCCTGGCCGAGAAGGACGCGCGGATCGGCGCGCTCCTCACCGAGATTGATACGTTGGCGGCTGAGTTGGTCACGACGGCGGCCGCGAAAGACGCTCTAATTGCTGCGCAGGCGGCGCAGATCGCGGACCTTCAGCGGCCAAGGTGGGGAGTTGGAGTAGGGGCCGAAGTCGGCCTTGACGGGCAGCCGGACTATTCTCTCCGGTTGATTCGAGCCGGGCCTCTGTTGGGGCTTTCGGGGGAGTATGCAATACGCGAGCATGAGTTTCGCGGGGGATTCATCGTGTTCTGGTAACGGAACAATTACCTAAATAAAAGGGCGGGGATTATACCCCGCCCTTTTTATTATCACCTTGGTGGACTACAGACGCTACATGGCGTATAGCCACGCGCCTTGGCGTCCTTCAAACTGATTGCAATGCTACTCTTCGACAGATAACGACATCCTGCACGGTGGTATTTTGCGCCCGTCTTTGTGATGTAGACAATGACATTTACGGTCGATGGTGGAGGTGATGGTGATGGCTTAATAACTACGGGCGTAGATGCCGGCACTGGTATTCCCCAAAGACCCCGTTTGCTCTCCCGAGCCTCTGTCTGAAATCGGGTGAAGAAATCGACATATTTCACGTTTGGGGGAATCGTGAGTAATTGGGCGTATCCGCCTATGAGCAACCGCGCATTGAACAGGCGTCCGCGCACCTCATTCACATCACGCTCTTGGACATCCCTCTCTAAGAAGACCTGCGTTCCTTCAAGGTTCGCCTTTGTGAAATTCGAGGCCTCTGGGCCATAGAGCTGAACAACCTTGGTAGGGTCGACCGTCTCCGGAGTGTCTACTCCGATGAGCCGCACGGTTTCATCCCGACCGTCGAGAGTGATCAGGGAAGCATGGAATGTGTCTCCATCAACAACCCGGGTGACCAAGACCGGAGTAAACTGATTTTGTTCTGCGGCCGCAATCCCCGCAACCAACATGGCGCCAATCGCCAATAGGGCTAGGTATATGCGGATTGGCCTCTTCATGAACGACCCTCCTTAGGCATAAATTTCATTTGTCAAATACTACACAAGATATTGATTTCCTTTTGATGGGATAAAAAAGGCGGGAAACGAATCCCGCCCTTCTCTTTGAGTGAACTATTTGGTGAACTCCTTCAGGTCCGTAGGCTCCAACTGAATGTTCTTGGCTGAGCCTATCAGATGGCAGGATACATTACCGCCCCCATGTGCGGACCCTCCTAGAAGTTTTCGGTGCCCGTGGCGGCCGCCGGCGTTTCCTGCGGATACGGGATTCTCATTACCCTGCGTACCTCCCGGACGAGCTCCTTGCCCTTCAACGTTGGCGGAGCCGCGGTGGTGATGCTCCCGGGTTCCCCATACCAGAACCGGGGATTCTTGCCGCCCTTATACTCCTGGTGCATACCGCCCGGGACGGAACCGCCGCCCTGATCGCCGAACTCCTCGCGGATCTGATCGAGGATCTGCTCATCCGTCGCTCCAGTCTCTCTCAGCGCCGCCCAGCGCTCTTTTGCCCCCGCGGTCATATGAAGAGCGCACCGCAGGCCTTCATCATATTCCTTGCCATCCTCCGCTAGCGCGGTTTCCTGTTCTCTGGTCTGTTCTTTTTCGGCCCTGTAGGCATCCACGGCGGCCTGGACGATGGGAAGCAACTTGGGCTTTTCGGCTTCGAGCGCGGCGGCGTAATCCGCGCCCTCGTTATCGCCGGGATAATACTCCATGAAAACCCATTCCGCAAGGGCGACGGCATCGTCCGCGTCATCCGGATATTCATCCATGGCCTTCCGGGTCAGCCTGGTAACTCTCTGCTCGTATGTTTCCTCGGGCTTTTCCTCCCCCGCCTCCTTGGCCGCCAGGCGCGCATAGATCAGTTCGACCTCCTGGCGGACCATGGTGCGCTCCTCGTCCGTGGGTTCATCGGGGAACAGGTCGCCATCGGCCAGGATGGTCTCGACCAGGTTGTCGATTTCCGGCCGCGGCTCGATGCCGGCCAGAAGTTCCTCGGCTTTCTGGCGAACTTCCTGGCGGAATTGTTCCGCCCAAAACCGCTCGGCGGCCTGTTCGACCAGCGGCCGGACCTTGGCCTCAAATTCGTCCTGCTCCCCTTCCTTCTGGTACCCGCCCACGGCCACCAAAACCGCCGCGAACAACTCGTCATCGGTGAGATCCTTCTCTCCCAGGGCCGTGAAGGTCTCCATTTCGACCAGGGCGCCGAAGGCGTCTTCCCTAATTCCGGCCAGGGCCCGCAAGACATAAGGCCGGGCCTTCTCGGATAGTTCCTCGACATTCCCGTCTTTGACCGGCCAGACGGTCGTGGCCACCCTCCGGATCAGTTCATCGAGGGGGACTTGAGGCTCTTTCTCATGCATGCTGGTGGCGATCCGGGCGACATAGTCCCGCAGGCGTTCCTCGGTCATGAGAGGTGCGCGGGGCGGCTCCTCCTGGCGGTTGGCAGCGGCGAACACGCCGCCTAATTCATCGTCCTCACGGATCTTGAACGTGTACTCCTCGCCCTCGAGGTACCGGTCGGCCACCTCCCGCGAAGTGGTCTTAATCTTCGCGCCGATCTCGATCCCGTTGCCGGAAGAAACGGCGCGCCTGAACCTAATCGTAAAAGTGATTTCCCCTTCGCCGTTTTCCGACGATGATTTCGCGATACACCGAAACCGCATATCTGCCATGCTCTGATACCTCCTACCATCCTAATTCTTCGAGCTTCCACTCTTCGATACCGATGGTCACCTCCTCTCCTTCCTCAAGCGAATCCGGATCGTCAATCAAGCTCTTGGGTACCCACCGGCGATCGCCGTTCACCTCCAATAGGGCAGCCCGGGCGGTCATGCTAATCACCCGGGCAGTCACGTCGATGTAGTCTTGGCCTTCGCCGTCGAAGTCGTACATGCCCATTCCTTCACCTTGCCGCTCTGGCCGCGGCCGCTTCCCGGGAGAGCATCTCCTTGCGCGCCGCCAAGAATTTCGTCTTATCCTTGGGCATGAAATCCGGAAGTATGTTGCACCCGCATTCAGTGCAAAGAACAACAGGCGGCGCGTCAGGCCAAGGGTGCGTGACTAACCGTCTGCTTCCGCAATAGCGGCAGATCACTTCGATCTTCCAATAGTGCTCTGGGCATACGGCCAAGATTCGCGCGTTCGGCGCGGGCTCCTTGGTGAGTAAACAGGCGCCAGCACAGAGAATAAGGAAAACAAACAGGATGACGGTCATGATAGTGGCCACTACTTAACCCTCCTTTGCCAGGGCTAAATCGCCCAGAATCGCGGCCTGATTGAGAGTCACCCGCTCGACGATGACCAGGGCGCCAGGCGCGTCCAGACCGGGGATAACGCCGGTATAAACCTTGCTGATCTGCCCATCCACCACCTGGTTGTCATCATGCCATATGACATTCTTAAGGGCATCCTCGGTACTCCGCAGGAGTTTGGTCCGGTCGGGCTTTTTTGTGTGCAACGCAGGCGCGTTGGCTTTGAGCTGGCCGTTGGTGCGGTAGTGATCCCGTGGCCGTGGCATCACGAAGATGACCGATAACCGGAGAGGCCCGTCGAATATCATGCCATGATGACGCAATAAGGCTTGGTGGCCGGCTAGGCAGACCACCGATCTCCAGTCCTTGTTGCGCTTGTCGGCGTCATCGACCAGGATGGCCCGACCGGTCTTTTTGCTGACGCCGACGAACTTTTTTGACCCACCAGGAGCCGGGAGGCCGGGGACGAAGAACTTGAGTGTCTCCAGTACGGTCAACGGGAGCACGGGCAGTCCTCCTTCCCCTTAGCCTCAGCTGCCAACACCCTCTGGCGCAATGCCAAGAGGATCTGTGCGCCCCTGCGGGCGTCTTCGCGGGTGAATCCGGCTTTACTGGTGAGTTGCCGAGTCAGTTCCTTGCGCGTGTCATTCTCACCAATGTCAATGATGGTCAACACAGATCACCTCTTCCTGTTCCGCCGCCGGGAGTCTCGTTCCATGAGCCGGCGTCTTTTTTTCTTGGTCTTTGCCTCTTTTGGTGGTCTTCTCGACCGGTGGCGAAACCTTGTGCGTCCCTGCCAGGGTTGGCGGCACGGCATAGGATCCCAATCTGGTACGTCCAGCCGAGGCGGGATCGGGATGACGATCATTGTCGATCACCATCCCGCTTTGTTTCGTCAAGAAACCTCTTCAGACGACAGTCAGGTAGATGTCCGTAGGCCGTAAACCGCCCGCATATCTCACATGCCAAACCACCAGGCCCGTCTATCCATTCAAGCTTAGTGAGTAGCTCGCGGGCCTCTTTGACCAAACGGGTCAGCACCTTGACGCCGGTTTCGTCCATCAGGGCGCCAAGAGAATCTATAGGTTCGTTTGGGCCGAGGAGCAACGCATCGGCGCGCCGCTTAAATTCTCGAATCTCCGTCTCCGTCACGATCATCACCTCCGTTTTGGTTCCGCAATAGCTGCCAACGCCGGCGGCAGCTCCCTTATGGGGAAGCGCTCCGCTAGTTCCCCCTTGACCCAGACCGGCACGTTATGCCGCCGGCATTCGATGATCAGGCTCTGAACCTGATTGTCAAGCGACCACTGAGCGGTAGATGTCTTTCCTCCGGTCAATTGGCCGATGACAGCCCACTTGACGCGCCGCCAAAGGGCATCCTCCATGGAGACCAAGCCAAGGAGAGGCTCGAAGGAGACCCATCCGTTCTCTTCAGGGAGTGACTGAACGCGCCATCGATCCCCGAGGCAGGTTACGGTCACGCCAAACCACCAGTTCTGATACATGGCCCAATCCTCGTGAGCTCGTCTCCATTGGCGATAGCGCCGGGCCATGTTCTCCGGGCACTTGGTCAGGAACAGATGAGCATGCCGCGGCGGGATGGGGATCGTCGGTTTCAGCGCACAGGCATCCAACACGGCTTGCTGACGCTCTGCCGGTACCGCCGGATGCCACAAGTCGCCCATGTCCTGCACGAAGATCCGCTTCGGCTGGCCGGTCATGGGGTACAGGGCTGGAAGCCGCTCCGGGTGCCAATGGGGGACGAAGGCGCGGCACTCGGGGCACTCGACCAGATTGCGCTTGGCGAACCGTTTGGCGAAGCAATATGGGCATGGTCTGGGATCCGCCGCCGTACCCTCCGGCCCGTAGCACCCCCAACCGAGTGGATTGACTGTCTCGTCCACGTAATCAATCCTGGTCATCCGTCAGCCTCCCTTGTCATCTGATGACCCTCAGATATGGCCAGAACGCGATCAACACCACTGTGAACAGCGCCACGAGAAATAGGGGGTAGGCCAAGGAGCGATTATACAAGCCGGGTCCCTCTTCACACAGCGAAAGCCCAGGCCCTCTGTGAAAGGACCTGGGCTGTACCGTTACGATCACGCTACGACGGCCAATTCGCGCCACTGGCTGGCCGGCAACGTGATGATCTCCCCGCCGACCCGCTCCAGGTCCGTGGCCCTCTCGTAGTCGTCGGCGGTATTGGCCAGGTTGGTCACGGCATTGGCAAGGCCCCACTGGCTAAGGTCGCCACCCTCGATGAGCCGCCGCAGCAGGCCGCCGCGCTCGTGCTCCCGCATGCTGAACCGCTCGACGACGCGATCCAGGACGGTCTCGACCGGCGCCTCAATCCGGCGGGTGCTGGCGTCCACGACTGTACCGCGGAGCTTCCCGAACTCCACCTCGTCGAAGGCGGACCGGATCACATCCTGGACCTGCATCATGAATGCCTTGTCCGTGGCCTTGCGGGTCTCGTCCCGGAAGAGCTCATAAAGGCTGTCCATGCCTTCGGCGCGCCGGCCGAGGTGGAACTTGCGCATGGCCCGGTCATTGATGACTGCACCGTTGAGGCAAACCAGACGATATAGAAGCGGCTCGACACAAACCGCACCAAGCCCGACTTCGGAGTTGGAAATCGAGATCCCGGCCTGGACAACGTCACCCTTTTTGACCTCAAAGGACAAACGTTCGGTCGTGACCTTGATGTACAGGTGCCGGTCGGTAACCTCCGCCGAGACGACCTGCATCTGCTTGTCCTCCAGGAGGACGGGCAGCGCGACTTCGGCCAGGTCATAGTTGTCGATGGTGCGGTACCGGTCGCTGAGGAAGGCGCGCACATTACCGTCTAGGGTCCTAACGAGGCGCGGCGTGTTCTGGCGATTGAGCCAGAAGTTCAATTCGTTCGCGGCCATGATCGGGGAAGCGTTCTTCAGGCGCCCGTAATATTGGGCAGGGACGTTTGCGAATTCGCGGATCTGCCCCTCGGCCAGGCGGGTCAAAGGGAGGGTCTGGGCCTGGTCGTCGCGGCCCATGGTGAGGGTGAATGTGAGTTCGCCGTCATTTTGCATTGCTTGGGGGGTAGGGGCGATCTCCATCAGGTTGGTCGGGGCGACGTAATCCTTCTTGGTTTCGAGCTGGCGCTCCAGCTCACGAGCGAGGTCTACGAGAGAACGTCCTTCTTTCATGCTTGCATCCTTCTTTCGGCTTATTTATTTGGCGCAGTTACACTCTGGAGTTCGTGCTCTTCCATCTCCGCATAGGGCCCGTTGTCGAGCTTTACGATGTACCGGATGAACTGCCGAACAGCGTTGCTGACATATTGGATGTCGAAAACCCGACCAAAGGCGCAGATCTGCGGAATGAAGACCCGCTCGTCCGGAACATACAGCGGATCTCCAAAAGCCTCAAACATCAATGCACCTCCTTTGATGACAATATGTCTATGTCATCATGATAGACTGTCATCGACAATTTGTCAATAGGGGTGATGTAAATTGTCATCGGGGGGGGGGCTGAGACGTTTCGCCGCTTACTTATCGATGCCAGTAAGATATATAGCGATAGATATATATCGCAATTGATAGATCGAGCAGGGAAGGGGGTGAAAAGGTGCTATGTGACGCATGCCGGACGGCCTTGGCGCGCGAGTTTGGCCCGGAGGAGTATCGCGTCCTCGATGTTCTGTTGAACGGCGGCGCTGTAGATCGGGCCATGGCCATGGCAAGAGAGGACATTCTGGCGAACTGTGATTCGTTGACCCTTGCGCGATTGCGGGATACTCTGTTGCGATTGTCCGCGACCAGGATGATCGATATCACCAATGGCCGGCGCGGCCTGGTCTACCTGACCGAGGATGGAACGGCAGCATTAAGAGCGTTCAAACGTGGAGGTGGACGAAGTTGATCAAAATTGGAGTCGTGGGAGTCGGCCAGGCCGGAGGGAACATCGCCGCCGAATTCGGCAAATTGGGACATGAGAAGGCGGCCATCAACCTGAGCCTGGCTGATTTACGATCGCTGGAGGATCTCATTCCGGCACGGCTGACATTGGAGACCGGGGCCGGCGCGGCCAAGGACCCCGCGGAAGGATTCCGGGCCCTGGAGCGGAACGCGCAGCGGGTCATGGAATTTCTGCGGCAGCAGTTCGCCGATTGCCAGGCGATCCTGGTGTCATTCAGCCTCGGGGGGGGGACCGGTTCCGGAGCCGGCCCGGGGGTCGTCGACCTGGCTGCGAACGTGTTCCCCGGGCGGCCGGTCGGGGCCATCGTCGTGCTCCCGGCCACCGAAGAGGCGCCCGTGGCCCAGGAGAACGCGGTCGAGGCATTCGCGGACCTGAGCAAGGTACGCGCCGGCGCAGTCCTGGTGGTGGACAATCAGCGGGCTTTCGAACTTCTGCGTGCGGAAAAGGCAGACGCTGGCCGCCGGGAATTGTTCGAGGTCACAAACGGGACGGTCGCGCGGCTGGTCGACGATCTGATTAAGGTTCCCAGCATGGCCAGCGAACTGGGGAACGTGGATGAGGCGGAGGTCCTCGCTCTTCTTGGTGAACGCGGCCTGATGGTCATCGGGGAGGCCATTCTGACGGATGACGGCTGCGGGCCATCGAACGTGGCAGATACCGCAACGTTGATTCAGTACAGCCTGGAGAAAGGGGTATTCGTGCCGGCGGCCGGACGCGCAACGAAAGCGGCTGTGATCTGGCAGGCTCCCGCGGAGTGGACGCGGCATCTCCGGATCTCCGAGGCATTGGATCCCTTGCCTGGGGAGGTCTTCGAGGGGATCTACGACGACGCGCGGGGGCGTATCCTGACTGTGCTCGCCGGTTTGCCCTGGCCGCTGACCCGGTTACATGACATCGAAAGCCGGCTTGAGTCGGCCAGGCCGGTCCTGGAGGAGACGGCGGCCGCGGTGCAGTCGATGGAGTACGAGCCGCGGGTCAAACCGGTCCTGGCAAGGAGGCCGCTTGGCGGCGGAGACGGGGAGCCGAGCGTGGAGGAGATACTCGGGAGGCATCGGCGGAGGCGGTAATGCTGCTTGGCGAGACGGGGGAGAGACAGCTCTCTCCCGTTTTTTTGATCGTCATGGCTGTAATCAAATTGTAATCAAAGGGGCAGGGAAGGCGAGGAAAGACCGCGAAGTATAGGATGGGGAAAGGGGCAGTTAGCAGGAGATGAAGATAAACGGGGACGGGCGAAGAACTATGAAGAGAACTGAAAATCCCCGTGTCGGCGGTTCGATTCCGTCCCTTGGCACCATTGTTTATTAGGGTGCAAGACCAGTGAGGAACTGGTCTTTTTGTTTGCCCTCCGTACCTTCCCATCGCGGACAGTTTGGACAAGAGGAGGAAACCCCCATGACAACTTCCGCCGAGCACGGCTACATCCTCGGCATGGGCACGGCTTGCCTGGACTACATCTGGCAGGTGGGCGCCTATCCCGCCGAAGACAGCAAGAGCCAGGCCGAGGGCGTGATGGTTCAGGGCGGCGGCCCTGTCGCCACGGCGTTGGTGGCCGCGGCGCGCCTGGGGGTCCCCAGCGCCTATTTCGGGACGCTCGGCGATGACCCGGCCGGGCGTGAAATCGCTGCCGGCTTGGCCCGGGAGCAGGTGGACATAGACCATCTCCGCGTGGTGCGGGGGACGTCCTCCCAAACAGCCGCAGTCCTGGTCAGTCGCGCCACCGGGCTGAGGACGGTCGTCTGGCACCCGGGCACGGTACCGCCGCCAAGCGCGGACGACCTACCCGAGTTCGTCTTGGGAAAAGCGCGTTTCCTGCACCTCGACGGCCACCATCCGGAGACGGCCCTGCCGCTGGTGCGTAAAGCCCGCGCGCTCGGGGTCTCCGTTTCTCTGGACGCGGGTAGCAACTATCCCTGGATGAAGGATCTGGCGCCGCTGGCCGACATCTTGATCGGGTCCGCGCGTTTCGGTAAGGACTTCACCGGCGCGGAAGATCCTGAACGGATGCTGGATTGCCTGGGGAGTCTCGGCCCCACGATGGTGGGTATAACCCTGGGCGCGTCCGGAGGCCTGATCGAGGCGCATGGTGAACGGTTCGGGTATCCGGGTTTTCCCATCGAGGCGGTTGACACAAACGGGGCCGGGGACGTGTTTCACGGCGCTTTTCTAAGCGCGCTGGCGCATGGTGCCGCGGCGCGGGACGCGTCTATCTTTGCAAGCGCCGCCGCGGCCTTGAAGTGCACGATGCCCGGCGGACGGTCCGGTATCCCCGCGCGCGCCAAGGTCCTGTCTTTCTTGCGGGCACGAGGCTTTACGAATGCGCGCGGGATTTCGTTCTTCGCATAGCAGCTTTAGCCATTTTCCCCTTGGACAGGCCGGATTGCGAGGCAGGAAAAGCGTTGTTCTCCGTGGAAGACTCGGTTATGAAACCCGTACAAAGCATCAATTGGCGCCGCAACTTGGTATTTGCCTCGTTCGGGGTGGTTATGGCCGGGATCGTGTTTTCCCTCGTCTCGCCGTTCATCCCCCAATACCTGGCCGAACTCGGTGTCGGGCGTAACCTGGCCGTCTGGTCCGGGTTCGCCTTTGCGATCAACGCGTTCACCTACGGCATCATGGCACCAATCTGGGGCGGGCTGGCGGATCGCCACGGGAAGCGCATCATGCTCATCAGGTCGGGCTTCGGTATTGCCTTGACCTATGTCCTGATGGGCCTGGCCCGAAGACCGTTGGAGTTTCTGGCCTACCGCGCGGTCAATGGCATGCTGGGAGGATTCATCCCCTCGTCCCTGATGCTGGTGGCGACCAATACGCCGGCTGCGGATCTTGGCTTTGCGTTGGGCGTGATTCAGACGGCCTCGTCGGTGGGGAGTATCATGGGTCCGCTCGTCGGCGGCGTCATGGCGAGCGCCCTTGGCGTCAGGACAGCCATGTTTCTCGGCGCCGGTCTGCTCTGTATCGCCGCGGCCGCGAGCTTCTATGGCACCAGGGAGGAGGTAACCCGCCGCGAAGGCGGGGCGGGATTTCTTACCGGCCTGCGCAGTACATTCTCCCGGGCCGACCTGCCGGCGCTCTTCCTCGTGATGCTCGCCGCGCAGATGGCGCTCATGGTCGTGCAGCCATCCTTGCCGATCTTCGTCCAATCCTTGGCCAAGAGACTCGACCAACGCCAGGTGACGCTGGCAACCGGGATCGTCTTCTCCTTGACCGGGGTCTCGACCGCCCTCGGCGCGCCCTTGCTCGGGCGGATCAAACGCTTGGACTACCGTTGGTCGCTGAAGCTCGGCCTCGTCGCGGCCGCGATCCTCGGCGGCTTCCAAGGGTTCACGCGGGATCTCTATCTCCTGGGCATCGAGCGATTCCTATTCGGCTTTGCCAACGCCGCGATCATCGTCAGCGGTAACGTCATCATCGCGCAGAGCGCGCCGGAGGGCGCGCGCGGGCAGGTATTCGGCGTCTTGAACGGCGTGGCCTCTCTCGGCTCCGTCCTCGGCCCCCTGCTCGGGGGATATGTGGCGAGCGGCTTCGGCTCGGCCGGGCCGTTCTTCCTCAGCGGACTGCTGTTCCTGGCAGGCCTCCCGTTGGTGGGAGGCGGTACCGGCGCGCCGTTATTTCTTTTCCCCAAACGAGCGCCCAAACAGGATAGCCACGCCCAGGGCGATTAGGACGACGGGCCACCATTTGACGATCAGTTCCGGGCGGGCGATGCCTTTGGTAAAGACGAACGCCACGGCGCCGGTGAGGATGCCGCCGCAGGCGGGAATCAGAATCCCCGGATCGCGCCCGCGTCCCGCCGCCCACAGCACCATGAAGGCCAAGCCTCCGATGAAGGGAAAGGCGGGCCACCAGACCGCCATCTCGCTCCAGGATAGGATCTCCCAGGCGAACAAGGCCAGAAAAGCCCCGATCAAAAGGGCGCCGATACCCACAAAAGCCAACCCTGGTTCATGGTCCGGCGTCAGTGCCCAGCCGACGAGAAAAGTCAGACCGCCCACGATGATGAATAGCGGCCAGATATTGTGCCAGCCGATGAACGGCAGGTTCAAACCGGGCAGCAGAAAAACGATGCCAAGCAGAACGAGGATAAACCCGAGCATCTGGCGGCCGGCCCGATCGGACATCCAAAACACCCCCGTCTCAAAAGCTCGCCTTATCTCCATAATGGCGGCATACTTCATAAATGTTCCGCATCAATAATTCGGTGGCCTCTCTTACCCTCCTGCCGTGGGGACGAATCCGATGGATTTCTCGGAAGCAGCCTCAGGCCATGGGCTTGTCCCTGTGTGCTCCCCATATCTCGGCGGCGCCAGGCAAGATGTCCCAGAGCCTACCCGGCCGGCGGGCGTCCATACGCGCCGCCCGCGAAGTGATCCTTGAGGCCGTTCACGATGGCGCCGGCGGCGCGTTTGTGAAACGTACAGCTACGCAGCCAGCCTTCCTCGACCGGGTTTGAGATGGTCGCAAATTCCACCAGCACCACGGGTGCCGCAAGATCGGCCCAAGGTCGGCCGGCGCCGCATCCACGCGCCGGCAGCGGCAGCTTGCGGACGGCGGTTTCGTAGATGCAGAGCGCCAACGTTTGTCCCACGTCGTTTAGCCAACAAACCCTGGTGCCCGCTATCGATGGATCGGGGAACCACCCCGTATGCAACACGACCATGGCTTCGGCTCCGGCGCGGTCGGCGACGGCACAGCGGTCCGGCCAGGAGAGAGCGCGGTCGTCCTCCCGGGTCAAAGTAACGGCGCAGTCCAGGTGCTTCAGTTGTTCCGCCAGACAACGGGCCACCGCCAGCGTCATATCCTTTTCCAGCAGGTCGATAGGACCGCGGCCGCCGTGGTCCTCCCCGCCGTGGCCGGGGTCCACGACGATTGCGCGGCCGTGCATGATCCGCCAGAGGGGGGCGCGCTGCAAAGCGATACAAAGCCGTGCCGGCAAGCCCGGAACGACGTACGCGGTCGATCCGGTCGCATGATCGAGGACCAATGCAATGCGCAAGCCATGATCCTGCCGGGCGAGGGAGATCTCGTGCAGAAGGCCGTCGCATACCCTGATGCTCCCGTCAGGCATGCGCGTCCGCGCGTCCGGCAAGGTCACCACCAGGCGGCGCGGACCGTCGCTTTCCATCGTGTACCTGGCCGGATGGTCGGATTCGATCTGCACGAGGGTGATACCGGCGAAACGGTTCAAGCACGGCTGTACGGCCGCGCTGATGTTGGTGACGATGGGCGCCTCATGGGTCATCAACCGGGATCAGCCTTTCACCTTTCATAACTGCGCTCCCGCGGCCCTGCATAATATGCTAAGAGCATCCGTGGTGGTGCCCGTTTCCCGAAGGAGAGAAGATGATGGAGAAAGACCGGGCCTACGCGCGGCTTCCGATTCGCACGCACGTCATCACCGAGCGGGACGATCTGGTCGAGGTCGTCGTGCGCTATACAAAAGGCTTGGTAGATCCCGGCGACGTGGTGGTGCTCTCGGAGAGCATGGTGGCCATCGCCCAAGGCCGGGCCATCATTTACAGCAAGGTCAGGCCGGGTATTTTGGCCAGGTTTCTCTGCCGTTTTCCGCAGAAACACGGCAGTCTGGCGACGCCGCAGGCCATGCAGCTGGCCATCGAAGACGCGGGCAGGGCGCGGGTCCTGGCGGGAGCCGTGGCGGCGGGGATTGGCCGTCTCCTGGGCCGTCGAGGCTGGTTTTTTGTCGTCGCCGGCCGGCACCTGGCCTATGTCGATGACATCGCCGGCACGCTTCCACCCTATGACCGGCACATCGTCTTGGGACCAAGGGAGCCGGAGCGCCTGGCCGGCCGGATCCGAGCCCGGATCGGCGTTGATGTGGCCATTGTCGATGTGAACGATATCCATTGCGTGGATGTCATCGCATACGCGGGCCGGCTCGAGCCGGAAGCTTTTCGGCAGGCCTTGATCGATAATCCCGCCGGGAACGACGATCAGCAGACGCCGATCGTGATCTTGAAGCGGATTAAGAGCGGCACGGAGTAATCCTGGAGGGAAAACCCGGACCCCAGGAACCGTCCGTCAAGTCTAGCCGGGTAAGAATCGTCCGGCGGAGATAGGTGATTGGTATGGACCCCGGCAGGTAGCCAGAATCATCGTCGCGAGCAGCCGGGCCATCAGTCGGCTTTCCGCCGGAAGGGTCCGCTCAGGAAATGGCCAAAGCCCACGAGGACCACCCGTGCCACGCTCCTCGCGCTAAAGCGAAGCCGGCCGCGATCGAGGCGCATGAGCCCCTGCTGGACTTGATACTCGCCCAGCCTGCGCTCGTTGCGGCGTACCATATCGAGAAGCTCTCCCTCGTCCGGGATCCGAATCTCCATACCTTGCCCGACCAAGGCGTGAAGCCGTTCGCGATGCCTCTTGAGGAGTAGTTCCGTATCCGGCGCCACGGCCTCGCGTAGGAACCAGGGTGGCATCGCCAGCTTGGTGGGACCCGCGGAAGTTGTATCCAACAAGGACCCGTCCGTGAACTCGGTCAGGACCGAGACGGATTGCTTGGCCCCGTCCAGGCCGGCTACGGATTCCTCGACGGCCCACCCGTAGGACTCTCGCGTCGCTTCTTGAAAGATCCGCATGATCGTGGTGGACAGGCCGTCGTGCCAGGCGAAATCGCCCACATGACGGTACCCGTTCTCGCGAAAAGCCTGTGCCTGAAGGTCAAAAAACCCCGGATCGCGGGCGCCGCTCACGTCTCCGGGCGTGAGGGCGGGTACGAGCGGCATGGAAAAGCGGGTGATCGAAATCACAACGGCGACAACCCATCCTAGAACGAGCGCTATCAGGATCCAGAGCAGTATCATGGCCATCCCCCTCCCGTCTTCGGAATTTTCGCCGTGTTCCGTTTGGCTCCTGCCGATCGCAGGCATACTAAGACCCAGGTATATACACAGGAGGGCCGTATGGACAAGAAAACGCATACCACTGTCCTGGTGCTTTGCTTGGTCCCTTTCATCATGGTCCTGGGCAATTCGATGCTCATCCCCGTCCTGCCGGCGATCAGAAAAGCCCTGCACATCAGCCTCTCGCAGGTCGGTCTCCTGATCACCGCCTTCTCCGTCCCCGCTGGGATCGTGATTCCATTCGCCGGTTTCTTGTCCGACCGGATCGGCCGCAAACCCGTGATGGCGCCGGCCTTGTTGATTTACGGCATCGGGGGGATCCTCGCCGGCCTGGCCGGGGCGTTCGTCAGAGAATCCTACTACCTCCTCCTCGGCGCGCGCATCATCCAAGGTATCGGCGCGGGCGGCACCTATCAACTGGCCATGGCCCTGGCGGGGGATGAGATCCAGAGCAAGGAAAGGGCGCAAGCCCTGGGGTTCCTGGAAGCGGCCAACGGATTGGGGAAGGTCGTCAGCCCGTTGGCGGGCGCGGCTTTGGCCCTCATCAGCTGGCAGACGCCGTTCTTTGTCTATGGGGTCCTGGCCTTTCCGATCGCGGCGGCGGTTTTTTGGTTTGCCAGCGAGAAAAAGAAGCGCGCCGGCGCCTCCCAATCCATGAAGCAGTATTGGCAGGGATTCGCCCAAATCGCAAAGGCGAAGGGCGCCGCCCTGGCGGTGGCGTTCCTGGCGGGCATGATCGTGCTCTTTACTCTCTTCGGCGTGCTTAGTTTCTTTGCGGATGTGCTTGAAAAAGACTATCACATCCAGGTTTTCGGCCGCGGTCTGATCTTGGCGTTGCCGGTTCTGACCATGGCGGTGACCTCTTTTGTCCTGGGTATCATCCTCAAGAAAAAGCCCGCCGCCCTTATCAAACCGTTCATCTTCACCGGATTGCTGATCGTGGCCGCGGGCCAGGCGCTCTTCGCCCTCCTCCCCGCCAAGGCCTGGGGGATCGTACCGCCCGTCCTGGCCACGATCCTGGTCGGCCTGGGAACCGGCACTTCCCTGCCGCCGCTCAACACGCTCATCACGAGCGCCGCGCCGCGCGCCGAACGCGGCGGTCTTACCTGCCTCTATGGCACGGTCCGCTTCTTCGGCGTGGCCATCGGTCCGCCTGTTTTCGCACTGGGCATGAAGGGTGTTAAGCACCCGCTCTACCTGGGCGTCGCCGGCGCCGTCGCGGCCTTGGCTGTCCTTACGCTTTTCCTCATCAAGCCGCAAGAGGTCCTGCCGCAGAATATGGCGGAAGGCTAACCGCGAGCCCGACCACCGGAAGTTCTCCTTGACGAACCTCCCGCCGCTCGGTAAGGGATAAGCAATCCGCCGGAACGATAACGATCTGGAACGGTCGCGCGTGCACCGCTAGAGCTTTGCGGCCGTTCTTGCCGATCGATCTTGTCTTGCGCCGCCACCGCCTCAACTTGCCTCCCGCCTTTTTCGCCCGCCGCTCGGTCAGAGCCGCCAAACGGATGCCAAACGCAAAAAGCGTGAGCAAAGGCAGGTCATTACGGCAGGGAACTGCTCTATCGCCCGAAGTGAAGGAATAGATTCATATTTGTCCAATATTAAGATACCCGCACTCTATCTCCACGCGCGCTTCTGCCCCGGTTTTTCCAGCCGTTGACTCGATCGCGTTAGCGAGCGGTCCGGCATGTACAGTCAAGAAATGGGCGGGTGATGAGATGGGCGAGAATATGCGCTTCCCGGATTCAGAAACAGGTCCGCCCAGGGACGGCGAACCGATTGCGCCACTTGGCAAAGCGGAGATGACCATGAACGGGTTGTTGCAGTGTGTCATCGACGCCGCCCGTGTTCTTACCGGAGCGGGGATCGGCATGGCCTGCCAGGTATTTGGGGACGGCTCTTTTCGCGTCGGCGCGGTCTCCGGTACGGACGGCGCCGCCTGTTGGCTGGCACAGCCGATGCTGGAAATGTGGCCTGCCGGTGTCTATACCGAACTAATCGATGAGCGGACCACCATTCGCTTGACCGCCAAGGCGCTACAAAGCCACCCGGCCTGGCGCGGGCTGCCCGAAGGCCACGGTCCGCCGCGTGGACTGCTTGGCGCGCGTTTGATGGGGGAGGATGGAAAGGCCGAAGGTTTGATCGTGGTGTCCGACAAGGCCCAGGGAGATTTCACGGCCGAGGACGAAGCCTTGCTGGCGCAACTGGCCGCCATTGCGTCGCTCGGCATAAAGCACATCGAGGCGCATGCCGCGGTCGAGGCAAGGGCCCAGGAGGCGGAACAGGGCCGCCGCCTGCTCGAGGATGCCGAACACGCGCGCCAACAGCTTTTGGAAGAAATCGACCTGCAACGCCTGGAGGCCGAGCGTCAGGCGGCGCAGGTAAGCGCCATCCTTGAGAACCTGCGGGAGGGGGTCGTGGTCCTGGATGGCGCGGGCCAGCTGATCCTGGCAAATCAGATGGCACGGGCCGTGATGCACCTCGGCGAGGAGTCCCTGGGACTGAACGGACTCTACGGTATCGTACGGCTCTTGAATCTCGACGGGACGCCGATCTCCCGCGAAGAATGGCCTCTGAACCGGCTTTTGCAGGGCGAGCATTTCAGCGACCGGGAGTATATACTCGAGAAACCCGGCGGGGCAAGGCTTCGGGTGCTCTTGAGCGGTTCCACGGTAAGCGATGGAGACGGCCAAACAGTCCTGGCGATCGTAACCTGGCATGATGTTACGGAGTTGCGGCAGCTGGAGCAGTGCCAGGTCGAATACCTGCGGATTATCTCCCATGAACTTCGCCAGCCGCTGACGGTAATCACCGCCCAGGCGCAATTGGCGGAGCGCGTCGCGGACAAGCCGGAGCGCGTCCGCAAGAGCACGCGCGCCATCGCCACCACGGCGTGGCGTATGAATACCATGATCCAGGATCTGGTCGACTCGGCGCGGCTCGAATCGGGACAGCTGAGGTTGAAGCGGCGTGAACTCAGCGTGCCGAATGTGATCGCGGATCTGTTGGAGCGGGCCAAAGAGGCGCTGGACACCGGGCGGATTACGGTGGAGGCGCCCGAGGGACTGCCGCTTGTCAGGGCGGATCTGAACCGCCTGGAGAGCATCGTGGTCAACCTCCTGACCAACGCGCTGAAGTATTCCGCTCCGGGCACCGAGGTCAGAGTCTCCTTCGCTTGTGACGGCAAGGAAGTTATCACCTCTGTTTCGGACCTGGGATGCGGGATCGCGCCGGCGGATCTCCCGCATATCTTCGAGCGGTATTACCGCGCCGCGGAGGTACGGGACCTGGAAGAAGGATTGGGGCTGGGTCTGTATATCGGCAAGGGGCTGGTGGAAGCGCATGGCGGGCGGATCTGGGTGGTAAGCGAGCTTGGAAAGGGAAGCACGTTTTCGTTTGCCCTGCCCGTAACAAGACCTGTGCCAAAAAAGAAGGCACAGATGCGAGGAAAAAAGGGCGGGAATGTCGAAGTATCAAGGCAAGACGCGGATTGAAGGGAGTCAAATGGATTGGGTACATTCAGACCCTACCAA
>JBLNCE010000151.1:0-6269 GCA_050260415.1 Bacteroidota bacterium
GCATCTCCCTTCGGCCATGCACCGGAGACAGCCCAAACAGAACTCGATCTTGAATTGCGGCAGGAAAATCTCGGCCGTCGCGGCACCTTCGGCCGCGGCGGCCTTGAGCGCTTCCCTGACCAGAGTGGCGCTTTGCCCTCGAAATTCGCGCTGCTGATGACACCGACGATTTTCATGCTTCTTTCCTCCAGAAACGTTATTAGCGCAATGGTTCCTGAGATCGGCGATTGACAGAGGTTGCGCCGTGCACTATACTTAAACCAACAGTATAATATATTTACCCTATGTATATTCAGTATACTTATAGTATACTACGGGCAGACGAGGACGTCAAGGGGAGGGATCGCGTTTTCATGGAAACCTTAACGAGACGGGAAAGGGAGAGACAAACCCGGAAGGATGAGATCGTCGCCGCGGCGGAAAGAGTCTTCTGCCAGAAGGGGTTCGAAGGTGCCTCCATGGACGAGATCGCCAAGGAGGCGCAGTTCACAAAGCGTACGGTCTATCAATACTTCCTCAATAAAGAAGACTTGTTTTATGCGGTAAGGCTCAAGGGGCGCCGGCAGCTGTTCCAATATCTCAAGGCCGCGATAGAGAGAGGAAGCACGGGCTTTGAGCGTATTCATCTTGCCGCCGAGGCTTATTACCAGTTTTATCGCGACCATCCAGATATCTTGCGCCTGATGAATTATACCGAACAAATCGGGGCAAACGAGGAAGCCAATCCCCGCCGGCAGGAACTGCTGCAGTTCGGCCGGGATATGTTCGTGGAATTCGCTGAGGTGATAGAGGCAGGGAAAGCAGACGGCAGTATCCGCGACGATCTGGACGCCAAGATCGCGGCGCCCGCCATCGCTTTTGTGTTAAACGGTTTTTTTCACATGCTTGCCGAGGTAGGCGAGGCTTTCACGGGGATATTGGACCTCAATCCAGAGGGATTTGTCCGTTTTACGCTCTCGTTAATCGACAGCGCCCTGCGTCCCGGGTAAAACACCGCGAACATCTGCGCGGGTCGCGTCGGGGATCGGCGGGAGATCGTGTAGGTATGGTCGTATGGGGCGTTTATGCATTAATCAGTTTCTCCAATGCGTCCAGCGCGGCCGCATAATATACCCGCCGCTGTTCCCGCGCGTCCGCGTCCGGCAGGTGCTCCTGGTGGAACGCGATCGTAGTCCTCCCGCCATTGGGGATGACTCTGACCTGGATGGTGGACGGCTTCGCCCAACCCGGCGGCTGCCAAGTGAGCCGCAGATGATGGTTGGGCTGATAGACCCGGATCTTGCCCGTCGCGTTATTGGTCAAGGTATACGTCTCACCTGGTTTGAACGCCATCCCACGAGCGTCGCCGAGCCAAATCCGCACGCCCTCCGGCGAAATAAGCAATCGCCAGGCTTCCTCAGATGAAACCGGAAATGTCCGCCGCGCGCCGACCGCAAAGCCGGTGTCGCGCGTCCGGCCGACGACACGTTTGCCTTCCCGCTCCGCGGACGCATCAAACATGACTTTCGTGCCCCAACGCCCCGGCCAACTCCTCCGCCTCCCGCTGCCAGCCCAGAACTATGCCCACATACTCGTCCCGCTTGGCGGGATCCTTGTAGTAATCAGCGGCCAGCTTGGCGAGATGCCCGTAATAGCCGGCCAGCCGGTCGATGGACAGACGCAGCCCGGCCAGGGCGTCCGCGTCTCGCGCGGCCAAAGCGGCTTCCATCTTGTCGAGGCCCTCCAGCCACTCCTCCACCGGCATGCCCGCCTCCTTGCGGAAATCGCGGACCGTCCATTGCCGCTCAAAAAGAGGCCACTTTTGCCAGCCGTCGGCCTGCTCCCGCAAAGTGGCGCGGACCTTTCGGCAGGCGGCCAGTGCCCGGTCGAATTCCTCGGCGGAAAGCCGGAACGCGACGGTACCGTCTCCCTCGTCGGGTAGAGCGATGCCCGCCGCGAACAGGGCCGGTTTGGCGCTGATCAGCTGTCCGTGGAACTTGGCGGCCAGGGCGATGGAGGCGGCGAAACCGGCGCCCGCCGCTTCCACGGAGATGAAGTGGTCCTTGTTTATCTCCATGAATTCCTGGACGGTCTGGCCGTAGAGCGGCGCCAGCTTCTTGATGGCCGCCTCGAAGGTGGCGGTGGGGACGACGCCGGGGCCGATGGTGAAGGCACGATGTCGACCGGCCCAAATATCCGCCCGACCCGCCGGGCTAACCGCGCGACGCTTTTCTCATCCCCCACATCCGTTTGGATGCAAACGGCGCTGCCCGCGCCCATCTCGGCGGCGATGCGCGCCGCGGTTTCGCGGCCGGCCCGGGCGTCGATCTCCGCCACCACCACCCGCGCGCCCAGCCAGGCCAAGGCGCGGGCCGCCTCGACCCCGATCCCGCGTCCGGCGCCGGTAACCACCGCCACCTGCCCGGCTAGAGCGTCGCGCGTGAGATTACCTGTGCCAATCAAAGGCATATCGACTATCAAAGCGGCCTCCTCACCGGTTCTAGATTTCCGAGAAGACATCCCCCAATGGTATCTCCAACCCCGCAAAAACGGTTGATCCGATCGTTTCTCCCTCTTTAAAAATATTTACGGATTGTATATCCCTTTCTTGAGAAAAGACGTATTGAATTACGCTTTTGCCTTCCAGATCGATCACCCAATATTCCTGAACGCCGCTTTTCATGTATAAGTTTAACTTCGCGACCATATCCTTGCCCTTGGTCGAGGGAGACAATACCTCGACGATCAGCGTCGGGATGCCCACGTAACGATTATCTTCATCGACCTTATCTTCATCACAGATCACGATGATATCCGGCTGAACGACGTTGGGGTCTTCCTCGAACTTGGTCGCGAAACAGAAGAGCCGCACATCCAACGGCGCCGTCAACGACCGGCAGCGTTTCCCCCTAAAGAAGTTATGAAAATGCCACGCGATCTCGTTCACGAGGATCTGATGGCTAAAACTTGGCGAAGCCATCAGGTAAATCTCGCCGTCGATCAGTTCGTACCTTTGTTCGGACGCTTCAACCAGGGCCATGTACTCTTCATAGCTGACTCTTCTTGGGGTTTTATATGTTTTTGCCTCTTCGCGTACGAGATAATTATCGGGATCGGCATAGCGGCTAAGCTTGGCGACGCCTTTTCCGTTCTTGACGACGATAATGTCTTCCTTCTCCACCAAGGAAAGGTATTTTCCGAAAGCGTTCTGCAGATCCGTGGTATTGACCCGCATAGTATCACCACACTTCTGATGATAGCTATTATTATAGGTAATATTAGCTATCATGTCAATTCGTATTGGCTACCGAATCCGACTCGGATAGCTGATGCCGGCTTGCCAGGTCCTTGGCCGAGGGCGAGGCATGGGCTCCGCCGTGTTTTCTCGCCCTCCCTGGCCTACCTGCCGCGCGCGCTTGCATCTTGCCTGACGCTCTGCCCAAGCAAAGCCGCTCCGTTTCCCCCCAGTACCGCCGCCTCTTCCGCCAGCGACAAACCCAGGCTCTTGATCTCCACCACCGCCCGCCGCTGATCCACCCACGGCGAGTCGGTGCCGAAGAGGATCCTATTCGCGCCGTGACCCCGGATCAGCGCGGCCATCCGCTCCGGTCCCAGATCGGCGAAGCAGTAGGAGGTATCCAGGAAGAGCGGCCGTCCCAGGAGGTGTTCCTCCACCTCGTCCCAGCACCGGTAGCCGCCTAGATGCGCCGCCACCCAGCGCCCCTCCGGGAATGCGTCGATGACCTTGCGCAGCCCGGCGGGCCGGCAGTGGATGGGCTCGCCGAGACCGAGGTCCAGGCCGGCGTGGAAGAGCACGATCAGATCAGCCGCGCAGAGCGCCTCATAGATCGGGAACATCCGCGGCTCGTCGACGAAGAAGGACTGGTAGTCGGGATGGAACTTCACGCCCGGCAGCCCCAGGTCCAGCAAGCGCCGCAACTCCCCCCGCCAGCCGGGGGAGTCGGGGTGGAACGAACCGAAAGAGACCATCCGTTCACTCTGGATGGCGGCGGCCCATTGGTTGATCGACGGCTCCTGCCCCGGCCGGGTGGCGATCTGTTGCACGACGGCGCGGTCGATCCCAGCCCGATCCATGGAGGCGAGCAGGGATGCCGCCGTGCCATCCAGCGCCGTCTTGAGCCCGGTCTTTTCCTCCAATTGGGGTATGGCGCGGCAGGCGATGGCGTCGGGGAAGCAATGGGCGTGGAAGTCGAGGATCATGGTATAATACTGACTCCCTCTACAAAAGTGGTGAAGGCTACACCTGTAAAAGCTTTCTAAAGCCCTGTCCTCCATGACAAGGCTCGGATAGGCTTCATAGGCTCAACCGAACACGAAGGGATGTACGGGTTTGAGAACGATTAACTGTGTAGCCCAGGGCTCTAAACTTTGGGTAACGTGAGCCGTTTTCATAGTGCTTCTAAACGAAGCCGCCCATCCTGGCGGCTTTGATCCAAGTGCATTATTCGGCCAGCTGAGGCGGGTTGAAGGCTAGGATGTCTTTGAGACACCTGATCTTTACGGTTGAAGCAAGTTTTCGTCCAGAGCTTCGGAATTGAACTCACCCCCCGTCCCCCTCTCTTCGACCGCGAAGAGAGGGGGAGTAAAGCCGTATTTCATCGGCTTTGGTTTTCCTCAGATACCAACGATGCTCTCCCTCTCTTTGCGGTCAAAGAGAGGGAGAGAACGAGAGGGTGAGTTCAGAAGCTTCGCTAGATCGTGAAAGCCACCACAACCCAGGACTGATCGTCGCCTTGGGCCAACACGTAGTAGTTGGTCCCGGCGTTGTCGAAGAAGACGAACTTGCCGTGTACTGCGTCATCGCTCGACAGATTGGCCCACGTTTCTCCGTCGTGGTTAGTGTAATCGTAGGTCCAAACCTCCGTATCGGATAGGATGGGTACGATCGCCACCCTATCCGCCGATAAGGAATGACTGGCGCTCTGTACGGTCAGGGAAGGATGCCAGGCGCTATGGTGAATACCATCCGAGCTGCATATCTTCCCATTTTTCTTGAATAAAAAAGCACCATCCAATGAAACCCAAATCTTACCGCCAACACCGTAAATCGGGGTGATGGTGTCGATATATGCAGCCGTGCCCCCCGTGATATCGTATCGCTGCATGGTTTTATCAAGGGGTACATAGAGCGTATTGCCATAGAGCGTCCCTGAACAATTGGCCGGCAAGTCCGGTCCGGTCCCGGGCGTATCGATCCCCGTGGTGAGATCGATGCAATGAATCGGTTCGTTACTAAGATCAGTTAGGACATAAGCATAATGGTTACCCATGGTGCCTGCCAGTACGATGTCAACGACGTTTACGGATGGATTGAGGGTAAGATGATCCTGCAAAACACTGCCGGCCACGAGATCGACAAGGGTAATACCACCGTCATGACCAACCGCAGCATAAAGCCCGTCCGGACTCACCGATACGCAGTTCGGGTGCATATCCAATTTTACTGGAGTATCGTTTCCGGTCGCCGGATCGTAGATGTGCAGCCAGTAATTGTTGCTGCCTCGGTAAGGTTCCGAAGCAACTATGATGATGCGGTCACGTTGCCTGCTATACTCGGCGTCGACCACGTGAAAACCTAGGGGCCGTGAGCTTCCAACAGGCGTGGGCGTGGCCACCGGACTTGGCGAGGGGCTCAGACTTGGCGTGACGCCCGGAGTAGGCGTGGGACTCGGCGCGGGCGTGACGCCCGGCGTGGGCGTGGGACTCGGAATGGGCGTGCCGCTGCCCACCACGGTGATGTTCACCGTATCGGGCGCGCTGTCGACCGTACCGTCATTTACCATCAACCGGACCGTGAAGATACCCGCGACATCGGCATAGAAACTGGCCTGGACGGTGGTCGCCCCCTGCAGGTTCGCGACGCTGTTGTCCGGCTTCGCGGTAAAAACCCAGCGGTACATCAACGTATTGCCGTCCGGATCGCTGCTGCCGTTACCATTCAGCGTAACGGTGGTGGAAACGGGAACGGTCTGATCCGGCCCGGCGTTGGCGACGGGCGGACGGTTGGCACCGAAGTTGCATGCGCTGAGTATTATCGGAAAAAGCATGACCGCCGCCGCGAAATATAAGGCCATTTTGGCTGTTTGTCGCAGGCTCATAAAGGATCAGCTCCTTTACATCTGAAAACCCGGGACACATTCCCTTGACGGGTAATTTCCATGCCCTTAGGGCAAATCCCTTTTTCCGCCTGTCGGTTACAATAAGGTTTACGGCGAGGCCGGACTCGGATCGAGGAGGCCGGCCAGGCGCCAAAACAAGAACGGCCTGTC
>JBLNCE010000152.1:0-14835 GCA_050260415.1 Bacteroidota bacterium
TTTATCTCTGGGCGGAGAATGCGACGCGGCGCCTAAAACCCGATCTTCCGCTTGAAGACGGCCATCACGTACCGCGACCCGCCCTGTCCGTAATTGGTGTCGAAACAGGTAACCAAGTCCCAGCCGTCGCCGCCCATGCGGTTGAGCTCGGTATCGAACCGCCCGAGATCGAGAATGCCTCCCATCATGCCCTTCACGTCGAACTGCAGGGTCTTGTACTCCCATCTGTCCATGGCCGTCATTCCTTTCCGGTATTGGGGTGCTTAATAGTATAAACGCGGGATGGGTGGTTAGGGTTGGAGGGGCGACGAAGAAAGCTGCTACGTCCTTGGCATCGATGACGGGATTCACGCCCCCAGAGCCAGGATGGCTTGCCTGAATTTGTGTAGCGGCACCGTTTACGGCGCCGTCGGCAGGCAATCCAGGAACGGCGCCATCGGCCCGGAACCAATCGCAAATATCCGCCTTGACATCAGAACACATGTTCGCTATCATTGATCTTGTCTGATCGCATCTATCTCCGCCCTCGGGGAGGTATCGCCATTGCAAGGCCAGTATTACCGGCTCATTTACCACGCCGTCTGGGCGGCCAGGATGCGTGAGCCCTTGATCGACGACAGCCTTCGGCTTAAGCTCCACAAATATCTCCATGACAAGGTGATCGAATACGGCGGCACCATCATGGCGGTCGGTGGGACGGACGACCATGTCCACCTTGTCTTAGCCATGCCGCCACAGGCCGCGCCGGCGCAATTCATCGGCCGGCTCAAGGGCTCCAGCTCGCACTGGGTCAACCATTTTCATAATCCCGGTGGCGGCTTCGCCTGGCAGGGTGGCTACGGTGCCTTCACGGTCGCCGATCCGGACCTCGATCGCGTTTGCGCCTATGTCCGCAATCAACTGCAACACCATCAGCAAGGCACGACCATCGCGGCTTACGAGGATCTGACACATCGCAATGTGCTGTGTAATGCCCGATAGGATCCGGATTACGCATCCCCGGAGCCAGGATGGCTTGCCTGAATTTGTGTAGCGGCACCGTTTACGGCGCCGTCGGCTCTAAAGCAGCCAACCATAGTCCTGCCTGCAATCCACCAGCGCGTCCAGATGAACGGTGCCGCCTTTTACCTGATAAATGAGGAGATATCGCTCCGCCATCAAAAGCTTGCGGTATTTTCTTGCCGGTATCAGCGGGTCGTCCAGCCAGGGATTGCGCTCCGGGAATTCTTCCAGTGATTTTGCCTTTTCGTTGAATTCCTCAATGAGCCGAAGTGCCGCCGTCTCACTGGCCTGCGCCAGGAAGCGGGCATGGGATACCAGCATCCGAGCCGCTTCATCGGAAACGACCACGGCATACTTCTTACCTTCGCTGCCCATCCAACACCTCGCGGACGGCGGCCTTCATCATCATGGCTACCTCGTCGATGGCATGGCCGCTCTTGCCGTTTTGCCTGTCTTCTTCGGCGGCAATCAGGCTTTCACGTAGGCGCAGCATGCTTTCACGCCGCGCAAACGTTTCAATGTCCATCACCACCAAATCGCCCTCGCCATTCTTTGTCAGGTAGACCGGCTCTCCCGACTGCCTGCACAGCTTGGAAATCTCATTGTAATTCTTACGTATCGCCGCAGAGGGCTTGATATGCATCATCCGGATCACCTCGTTTCGTAGCAATAATATATCATTATTGTATGCTTATTATACTACGTGGGCACCGATCTGTAAATCACGACGGCTTTTGTACTGCGCGCGGAAAAACTGCTCCAGGAAGGATGCCTGCTCTTCGTGGCGGCCACCAGGGTCAGGGATCTGCTTAATGTGACGAGCTTCGGGGAGCCGAGCGGATTGCTGAGGGACATCCGTTGCGTTCCAGTGCCCTTCAGGGTACTTTTGTGAGATTAGCGACGGACTTAGCCCGGCGTCGGCTTCAGCCCGCCGCCGGCAAAAGCATTCGCCATCGGTAGTGTGGGGTCTCGATCGTGTTCGGGTCGCTACCCACCTAACAGCAGAAATCGGGGGTCAGCACAATTCTTTGCCTCAAGCCCCCCCGATGCGCTTCTTCGTAAGCGTCTTTTATCCGGCTCATCGGCATGGTCTTGATAAACGGCTCGATCTGGATTATGCCGCTCTGAACCATCTTCAGAATATCCGGGTAATACTTGGGCGGGCAGGCCCAAGTGCCGATCACGTCGGCTTCGAGGGCCATCAACCGGGACAAGGAGAATACGTTTTTCTGCAGACCAAAGCCGGCAACCACCAGCTTGCCGATGAAGGGCACCAGTTCCAGAGCGATTTCTTGTCCCGCCGCCGTGCCCGACCACTCAAAAACCTTCCAGCCATAATTGGAGGGCAGTCCCTTCCTGCGACAGTGGGCGTAAAATTCATCGCGGACACCCTTGGCGGTCTTGTTCTCGCTGCTGATACAATGGGTGGCGCCGAATTTGAGCGATCTTTGGAGCTTTTCCTGGTTGCGGGCGATGCCGATGATCTCTTCAGCGCCCATGGCGGCACAAAACTGTGTGGCGTAGACGCCTGCGCACCCTGTGGCGCCAACGATGATCACCAGGTCTCCCCGTCGCACGTCCGCCCTTTTTACCGCCTGGTAGGCGGAAGCGACGGCATCGGCAACCACCGCGTAGTGGGAAAGGGCTATCCCCTTCCTGTCCTTGAGGTAGCATAGATCCGCCGAAGGTACGGCGATATGGCTCGAGTTGCCGCCATAGATGCCCATGCTGTAGCCGGGTATTTTCGCCTCCAGGCACCGGTTTTCCCGCCCGGCCTTACAGAGGGGGCAATTGTGGCATGGCAGCACGGCGGGGATGATAACCTCTTTACCCACCAGTCCGGCATCACCGGCGACAATGGTGCCGCTGATCTCATGCCCCAGCGTCCGCGGTGTCACCGTCGGCACACCGCCGTAAAAGATGATATGGTCGGAGTGGCAGATCCCGCAGCCGGCCACCTCGACCAGTACCTCGCCCGGCCCAAGCTCAGGAGCATCAATAGTCACCCGCGCCATTTCACCAGGAGCCACCATTTGCCAGGTCTCGATCTTGCTCGGCGCCTTTGCCATTCGCTTCCCCCTCTTCGGTGCCCCGCAGGGGTTTCAGACGTTGTGGCAAGATTCAGCCCAGGAATTCATTCCTGGGCTGACTGCATCCGCCAATTCGTCAGGCCTTTCCCCGTCATGCGCCGGGGGATCAAGTCAGTCGCGCTCTAAGACCCGCAATCTCTCCCGCCGTCGCCGCCCCTTCCCCCGGCGTCACGCAGACGGCGAACCGCCGCCCGCCTGCGGCCATCGACCGCACCAATACCGCTGTTTCCGGTCGCAGAAGCTCTGCCAAACTGCCATACAACAACGCGACTGCCCCCTGGGTGCGTTTCGCCGCCTCGATGCTGTCGCCGAGATTCCCGAGGACGAGGCCGAGGGAGACATTCTCTCCGTGCAGCCAGTGGTGGAGGCGCAGCAGTTCATCCACGCCGGCGTCCCGGTCTTCGAGGAGCAGTTCCAGATCGGCCTCTTTGCAGAGCATGGCCAACTCCCGCAGCTTGGCCAGGATCGTCCGGCGCTGTCCGGCGGGCAGCCGGCTTGGCAGGGTGCCGGTAAGGCGGAGACCGACCTGCGTCACGCCCACGCGCCTGGCATAGTCCGCGAGTCCCGCCGTCCGCTCGGTCCAGAGACCGGGTTCGAGATCCTCCCCCAGGGTGAAACGGCGGACGGAGACATGCGCGTTCTTCACGGCCTCCGCGAATTGTCGTCCCGCTTCGCAGTTTTCGGCCAGGTAGGCCAGGTCGGCGGCCTCGATCTCCAGGGCGTCCAGACCCAGGTCCCGGGCTGCCTGCGGCCATTCGGCCGGCGCGAGGCCGGTCAAGATCTCCGTCGTGGCTTGGACCGTGGCCGGCGCCGGGATAGTGGCCAGGATCGCGTCCTTGCCCTTGCTGACCAGCGGCGGGCAGCCCCGGACGTGTTCGCCCAGGTGGCGGTAGGCATAGGTGCAGTTGCCGAAGAGGATGAGCGGCTCCGGACCGGCCTCCGGCGCATGTTCCAGGAGTCCGGCCGCGACGGTGACCGGCGCTAACTGCTTGAAGGCGGGGTTCAGCATCGTCTCGTGGATGGCGCCTTCCAGAGCGCGGCGGCAGGCATCGCAGGTCGTGCCGCCCAGCACGACCCTTATTTTTTCTCCAGCCGCGTCGAGGGAGGTCTCGGGCAGGCGCAGATCGATCTTGCCCATGACCGATTCCAACGGCACGCCGGCGAAGTCTATGGCGGAAAGGTCGATCGGCCCGAGGCCCCGCTCGTGCGCTTCCCGCAGATAGTCCAGCTCGTTCGGGGCGATGCCGATGCAGGCCGCGGCGGCGGCGTCGGCGGCGACCACGTTGTCCGCGGCCATGATCAGGTTGGTCTCCTTGGGCGATCCCTTGCCCGGGAAACTGCCCTCGAGGCTGATCACGCCGTCCGTGACCACCAGGTCGCTCGGGCGGTGAAAGTTGATGTCCACGAAGGAGCCCTCCAGGCCGTAGCCGTGAACATGGAACGTAGCCCAGCCCGGCAGGAGGCCCATGAGGTTTTTCATCCCGTTGGAGAGCCGCGACAGGTAATGGACCCGCAGTCCCGGCACGTTGATGAAGACGTCGCATTCGTCCACGAGGTCCGGGAGGGGGATCGGCGACCGCAGGTGGCATGCGCCGCGCAGGGTGACCATGGTGTGCGGCAGGTCGTCGAAGCTAGCCACGCGGGCGTAGCGATGGATCTCCGGATACGGCTTGAGGTGTTTGTGCAGGTGCGGATGGCGCTCGGCCACGGTGACTTCCCCGCCGGCCTCGCTCGCCAGACGGGCGACGGCGATGGCCACGCGCGGGTCGGTCAGCACGGCGATGGGTGCGGGCGCGCTGACGAACATGTTCACTTTGACCAGGACCCGGTCCCCGGGCCGCACGAACCGGCCCATACCGCCGAGCAGGTCCACGGCTGATTTGACGGCGGTAAAGATTTCCTCGTTGGTAACCCTGACGATGCTGACCTTGGGCATTATTACTCTCCCTCTGCTAAAAAAAGTAGTCAAGACCGTATTCTGTCAAGGCAGGTCTTTTTCCTGCCACGGCCGGGGTGAAGACTTATGGCTGACATGACGATGGCCTTTGGTGATACAGCGTTCCCCCGCCCGCTTTCGGAAGCCCTGTGGAAAAATCCCAGCGCAAGAGCATATTGCCTCGGCAGGAATCCCGCGTCAGGCGTCGAATTAGTGTTGCAAACGTTTGTACAAACGATTGCAGATGAGGCGGGCGCGCGCATGGTGAACATCAAAGAGGTGGCCGCGCGGGCGGGCGTCTCCCCAAGCACCGTCTCCCGCGCCCTCAGCGGGAAAGTGACGGTGAACCTAGAGACGCGCCAGCGCGTGCTGGCCGCGGTGCAGGAACTGAACTACAAGCCGAATGTTTTGGCTCAGGGCCTCAAAGAAGGACGTTCCAAGACCATCGGTCTGTTCATCCCCAATATACGGATTCTCGTCTTTCCCGCCGCGATCAAGGGCATCACCGACGTGGCGGAAAAGCACGGCTACACCGTGGTTCTCTGCAACACGGACGAGAATCTCGAGACGGAGCGGTTTTACGTTGACAATCTCTGCCGGCGGTTGGTCGACGGGCTGATCTTCTCGACGGCCACCGCGGCCAGTTCCCATATAATCAAGCTCAAGGAGCAAGGCTACCCGATCGTCCTCCTCATTCGATACTTGAACGACGAGATCGATACCATCATGGTCGATAACTTCAAAGGCGGTTTTGAGGCCACCGAATTCCTGCTCAACCGGGGTTACCGGCGGATCGCCATGGTCAACGGCACCATGGAACTGGATCTTTACCGCCAGCGTTTCGCGGGCTACCAGGCGGCGTTGCGCGAGTATGGCGTTGAGTACGACGAAGGGCTGGTGGTGCACGGTACGCGCGCCTGGGAAGAAGGCTATCGGGCCATGCATGAGATCTGGCGGCGCGGCCGGAGGCCGGAGGCTGTCTTCGGCGCCAGCGATCCGAAGGCCCTTGGCGTCATGAAGGCCGTGAAGGAGCGGGGTCTGCGCGTACCGGAGGACGTGGCCGTCATAGGATATGACAATCTGGAGATGTCGGAGCTTTCCGACCCGCCGCTTACCACCATGGCGCAACCCTTTTACGAGGCCGGCGCGCGGGCGGCGGAGAGGCTCATCGAGTTGATGGACGGAGAGCGCGGGGACAGAGAGGCCGCGATCGAGCGGCTCCCGCCGAAGCTACACATAAGGCGGTCGGTGGGGTGCCCGCGAAAGGCGGATACCGTCTGAATGCATACCACGAGCCAATCGCAGGCGGGAAAGGGGGTGGGGCCGCAGGCGCGGCTGGTTCAATCGCGGTTTCGAGCGTCCGGATTAAAGAAAGGTCATATCAAGGAGGATTTTGAGCAATGCGAAAATGGATGCCTGTTCTCTTGGTCCTGACCTTGGCGGTCGCCGTCGCCTCCTCGAGTTTGGGGAGGACCGGCGAGATCGTGATTGGAAGCCTTCAAGACATGAGTTCGACCACTTCCGTCTGGGGTAAAGCCGTGACGGACGGCGCGGAATTGGCCGTAGAAAAGCTCAACAAGGACGGCGGCGTATTGGGGAACAAGATCCGCCTGATCACTTACGATACCAGAAACGATGTGCAAGAGGCGATTAACGCCTACAATAGACTGACCGGCCAGGACAAGGTGGTGGCCGTTATCGGACCGCCGGTGAGTAACATCGGCATCGCCCTGGCGCCCCTCGCGGAACAGGCCAAAGTCATGATCCTCGGGAGTTTCATCGATGAGCGGGCCACCACCAACGAAACCACCGGCAAGCCGTGGGGTTTCAACTTCCTCATGCAGCCCAGCAGCGTACAACAGGCTTGGATCATGGCCAGCTATACCTTGGAAAAACTCAAGCTCAAGAAGGTCGGAGTACTCTATAATCAGGCCAACGCCTATTCCGTCTCGTTGGCCAAACCGTTCATGGATTACGTGAACGGGCACGGCGGCAGCATCGTTTCCGTACAGACCTACAAGACGGGTGACAAGGACTTCCGCACGCAGTTTGCCGCGATGCGCAGCGCCGGCGCGCAAACAATCTACCTTCCCAATTATATCCAGGATGACGTGCTACAGGTGCAGCAAGCGAGGGCCATGGGGATGGAGATGCCCATCGTTGGCGGTCTCGACTTCGCGCCGCCCTTTGCCAGTCTCTGCGGAGACGCCGCCAATGACGTCTACTTCCCGAACAATTTCAGCTTTGACGAGCCGCAGCTCAAGGACGTCTGGACCGCTTTCAAGGCCCGTCATAAAGAGGATCCTCTCAACAAGGTCTTCCTCGGCTACGACAGCGTCATGCTCTTTGCCGACGCCATCAAGCGCGCGGGTCAACTTGATCCGGTGAAGATGCGCGACGCGATGGAAAAGACGAAGAACTTCCAGGGGACCACGGGCGCCTTCGGCATTTCCGCCAAGACCCATCGGCCCTACGGCCTCGACATGGTCATCATGAAAGTCGAAAAAGGCCAATACGTCACGAAAGGGCGTTACATCACGCCCGAATTAACCAAGGAATGACGCATTCCATCGCGATCGTCCGCGGTGCGGCGCCGGTCTTCGGCGCCGCACCATCGCGGCCGTCAGACCGCCTAATGGGGAGCGAAGAATAGTGACGCTGCAACTTATCGTCAACGGTCTTTCCCTCGGAGCGGTATATGCCCTTATTGCCGTGGGCTTCGCCATTATCTTCAATATCCTCAAGTTCAGCAACTTTGCTCATGGCGGTTTCATGACGGTCACCGCCTACGTGGGTTTCCTGACCACCAGGGCTTTGACGCCATATGCGCAGAGCCTGCCCAAGCCGGCTCTCCTGCTCCTGACCCTGGCGGCGGCGGGCTTGGCCGGATGCCTGCTAGGTTTACTGGCCGAGTTCACCGCCTTTAGGCGTCTACGCAACAAGAAGAGTCCGGTCATCTACTATTTCGTCTCCTCCATCACCCTCGGGATCCTGTTCGAAAACGTAATCACCATCTTTTTTAGTACGAATTTTTACTCATTCCCCAGTTTCTTCTCGACCTACACCTTTAAGCTCGGGGGATTGTTCATCCCCGTGCCCGACCTGATCATGTTCGCCTTTTCCATCTCCGCCCTGATCGTACTGGCTTTCTTGATCTACCGCACCAGGATCGGCATCGCGCTTAGGGCCGTCTCCTTTGATGTGGATACGGCAAGTCTCATGGGCATGAATATTGCCCGGACCGTGCAGATCGCCTTCGTCGTGGCCGGACTTCTGGGGGGTGTCAGCGGCGTGTTTCTTGGGATTAACTACACGCTCTACCCGCAGCTCGGCCAGATGGTGGTGAAGGGGTTCATCGCCTCCGTCATCGGGGGCCTAGGCAGTCTGCAGGGGGCGGTGATCGGGGCTTTCCTCCTGGGCCTGCTGGAGATCCTGCTCATAGGCACGGTCGGATCGGGAATCTCGCCCGTCTTCACCTTCGCGATCATGCTGCTCTTTTTGCTCCTGCGTCCCAGGGGCATCGCCGGCAGCAACGTACAAGATAAAGCCTGACGGAGGACGTCCGCCATGAGTCTGTTCGCTTCGGTCGCCACATTCACCGCCATTAACGTCATCGCCGTGACGGGGGTCTTTGTGCTTACCGGTCTCACGGGACTGTTCTCCCTGGGTCAGGCCGCTTTCATGTGCATCGGGGCCTACGGTGCGGGGCTCATGGCGGTCAAATTCGGTTTTGGCTTCGTGCCGGCCACCGCCGTCGCGCTCGTTCTGGGTCTCGTCGGGGGCCTGATCGTGGGCTTGCCCACGATCAGGCTTAGGCGCGACTACATCTCGCTCGTGACCTTCGGTTTCGGCGAGGCAATCGCCGCCCTGCTGAACCAGGCGGCCAATCTCACCGGCGGCGCCATGGGGCTCTCCGGCATTCCGCGGCGCACCACCTGGATCCTGGCCGTGGTCTCAGCCATAGTCTGCCTCTTGTTGGTCTGGGGTTTCAAACGCTCGCGTTACGGACGGCAGTGCCTGGCCATACGGGGCGATGAGCTGGCGGCCGCCGCGATTGGCGTTAACGTCAATCGGGTCAAGATGATCGCCTTCCTCTTCTCGGGGGTGATCATCACATACGCGGGTGTGCTATACGGCTTCTACACGAGCTACGTCGAGCCGGTCATGTTTGGGTGGACCAAGTCCGCGGAATGGATCATCATGGTGTTCTTCGGGGGCATCAACAGCCTGTCCGGCGCGGTATTCGCGGGCATATTCCTGACGGCCCTGCCCGAGGTGCTGCGTGCCGCGGCCACCTGGCGTATCGTGGCCTACTGCGTGATCGTGCTAATCATCTTGAACTACAAGCCGAACGGGCTCTTTGGAGAACGGGACGTTTTTTAGTCTTGCTAGATGAGCGAGGAAGCGAAGTCATGACCGCTATTGAAATCGAGGGTCTCCAGAAACGTTTTGGCGGTATCAAGGCCGTGGAGGACTTTTCGTTCTCGCTCCCGGAGGGAGCCATCTACGGCATTATCGGCCCCAACGGCGCCGGAAAGACCACAATCTTCAACGTCATCTCGGGCATATACCGCCCGGACAGCGGCCGCGTGAGGCTCTTCGGGCGCGATATCACGGGCTGGCAACAGCACCGGGTGGCCGTTGCCGGCATCGGCCGGACCTTTCAGAATATCCGCCTCTTTCGCGGCCTGACGGTCGCAGAGAACGTATTGATCGCCATGGATCCGAACGCCCCCTATAGTTTCTGGGAGAGCCTCTTACCCACGCCCCGGAAGCTCATGGCCGAGAGACGAAGCAAGGCGGAAGCACGGGCCTATCTGGGGCTGTTGGGGCTGGAGGATTACGCCGAGATGAAACCGGAAGGTTTGCCCTACGGGCTCCGCCGCCGTCTGGAGATCGCGCGCGCTCTGGCCATCGGGCCGCGCGTCTTGCTGCTGGATGAGCCCGCCGCGGGTCTCAATCCCAAGGAAATAGAGGATCTAAACGACCTTATTCTGAACTTGAACCGGGACCGCTCGCTTTCCATCATCCTGATCGAACACCGCATGGAAGTGGTGATGCGGCTCTGTCAGCGAATCTACGTCCAAAACTTCGGTCGCACTTTAGCCGTTGGGTCGCCGGCCGAGATTCAGGCCAACGAGGAAGTAATCAAGGCTTATCTGGGGGATGAAGAGTAAACGTGCTTGAGATAACGAATCTGACCGCCGGGTACGGTGAGATCGAGGCCTTGCACGACATCTCACTTCGGGTTGAAAAGGGGCGGATCGTCAGCATCATCGGGGCGAACGGCGCGGGTAAAACCACGCTCCTCAACACCGTCTCCGCGCTCGTCCGTCAGCGCCAGGGCTCAATTCGCTTTCTCGGCGAGGAACTGCCCCGCCGGCCGCACGAGGTCGTGCGGCGCGGCATCGTACAAGTGCCCGAGGGGCGTAAAGTCTTCACGGGTCTGACGGTCCGGGAGAACCTGCTGGCGGGCGGCTATCTGATGGCGCCGAAAGTAATCAATCGCCAGTTGGAGCGGGTCTTCTCGATCTTTCCCGTTCTCAAGGAGCGCGCCGGGCAGCACGCGGGTACGCTCAGCGGCGGGGAACAGCAGATGCTGGCCGTGGCCAGGGGTTTGATGTCCAATCCCGTCTTCATGCTCTTTGACGAGCCTTCACTGGGGTTGGCGCCGATCGTCGTCAACACGATCCTGGCAACAATCCAGCGGATTAGGGATGAGGGCGTCACCGTGCTCCTCGTGGAACAGAATGCCAAAAAGGCATTGAAGCTCTGCGATTGGGCTTACGTCCTGGAAAATGGCCGGATTACCCTGGAAGGCGAAGGACTGGAATTGCTGGCGGATCCGCGTGTCCGGCAGGCTTATCTCGGCGAGCGTCAATAACGCGGAAAAATCCTGTTTCCCGAGGAGGAAAACATGCGGGCAAGCGAAAGAATGTCCGCCGTGGCAAAAGGGGAGGCCGTCGACCGGGTACCGTTTGTACCCACGGTCTACGAACACGCGGCCGCTCTGATAGGTGTGACCCCGTCCGAGATGGCGCGCAGTGCCGACCTAATCGTCCAGGGACAGCTCAAGGCCCATGAAACCTATGGGCATGATCTGGTGGTGGTCGGGGTCGATATCTACAACATCGAGGCGGAGGCCTTGGGCACCCCTGTACGGTACGGCACGGACGCCGGCGTTCCGGCTTTGGCCGCCCACATCGTGCCTGACGAGGCTTCCCTGGCACGGCTGGCTTTGCCCGATCCGGAGCGAAGCGGTCGCATGCCGCTCCTCATGGACGCGGCCGCCAGAATAAAAGAAGCCCTCGACGGCGAAGTCCCGGTCGGCGCAGCCGCGGTCGGGCCGTTCACCTTGGCCGCGTTGCTGCGTGGCTTCGAGGATCTCGTGCTGGACATGTTGACCGGGGTGACTTTCGTCGATACGCTCTTGGACTTCACGGAAGAAGTCTGTTTTACTTTCGGCCGGGCGATCGCGGCACGCGGGCTGGGACTGTCGCTGAACGAATCATGGATTACGCCGCCGCTTCTCTCCCCGCGTCTTTACGCACAATACGTCTTTCCGCGTCATAAACGGCTCATAGCGCGGTTACGCGCCGGCGGCGCGGAAAACGTCAGTCTGATCAGCGGCGGTAATACGACTCCCATCGTTGATTGGCTGGTGCAAACGGGTTCCTCCTTGCTCATGGCGGACTATGGGACGGACCTTTCCGTATACCGCGAGAAGGCCCGGTTGGCCGGGATCATGATTCGGGGAAGCATCCAGGCGCATCTCATGGAAGACGGGTCGAGGGAAGAGATTGCCGCCCAGGCGCATCAAGTACTGTCCGCAGGCGCGGTCCCCGGCAGCAGATTCATCCTTGGTTGCGGGGTGCTCCCCTACGGCGCGGATCCCCGTCGGGTGCTCTATCTAAAAGAGTTGGCCGCTACATACGCTTAGGGCTTCCTGCGGGCTGTGCGATCCGCGCTACCTTCGAACAGATTGGAGCGAATCAAGTTGGAGCAATCGGTACATCAACGGTTTCATTACAAAGATCTCGCGCAACTTCGGGCGGACCTGGATCGTTTGGGCTTGAGCCTGTCCATCGAGGAAGACGTCTCCATTCTGGCGGACAGGGTGAGGATCGGGGCCAAGGAAGCCCCCAACCGCTTCGTCGTCTTGCCGATGGAAGGCTTCGACGCCGCGGCCGACGGATCGCCGCGGGAACTCACCTTTCGCCGCTACAAGCGTTACGCCGCGGGCGGCGCGGGCCTGATCTGGTTCGAGGCCACCGCGATCCTGCACGAGGCACGCTCCAACCCCGCGCAGCTTTTTATCCATCGCGGCAACGTGGACGTCTACCGGCGGCTGGTCGAGGAGACCCGGCGGGCGGCAAGGGAAGTATACGGCTGGGAGCCGATCCTGATCGTGCAGTTGACGCATTCGGGCCGCTACAGCAAGCCGGCCGGTGTCCCGGCGCCCATGATCGCCCACCACAGCGCGGTCCTGGACCCGCTGCACAAGCTGCCCGCGGACTATCCGCTCGTGACCGATGCTTATCTCGACCGCCTGCAGGACACCTATGTCGAGGCGGCGCGCCTTGCCGCGGAGGCCGGTTTTGACGGCGTGGATATCAAGAGCTGCCATCGGTACCTGCTTTCCGAGCTTCTCGCCTCCCATACCCGTGAAGGCAAGTACGGCGGTTCCTTTGAGAATCGGACGCGCATGCTCCGTGAGACGGTGCAAAAGGTGGCCGGGGCCGTGCCGGGAGTCTTCGTCACGGTGAGACTGAACACGTACGACGGTATTCCGCACCCGTACGGGTTCGGTGTCGACAAGGACGATCATACGGTCCCCGATCCCAGCGAGCCGCTGGCGTTGATCGAAACCCTGAAGGCGTTCGGCCTGCCGGTAATCAGCCCGACGATCGGCAATCCCTATTACATCCCCCATCTCAACCGGCCCTTCGATTTTCCCATCAAAGGCATGCCGGTCCCAGACGAGCATCCGCTCGTGGGCGTGGCGCGGTTTCTCGCGGCGGTGCGCGTGGTCCAGGAGGCTTACCCGGATCTGCCGGTCATCGGCTCGGGTTACAGTTGGCTGCGCCACCTGCTGCCGAATGTGGCCGCGGGAGTGGTCAAGACGGGGGGAGCGACCCTGATCGGACAGGGGCGCGGTTCCTTTGCCTACCCTGACTCGGTGCGCGATATCCTGCAAACCGGGAAGATGGACCCCGCCAAATGCTGCGTGGCATGTTCCGCCTGCACGCAGATCATGCGCGACGGCGCCAGTACGGGCTGCGTGGTGCGGGACAGCGAGATCTACGGGCCGCAATACCGCTTGGGACGAAGGTATGCCATGGACAGGTTGCAGGAAGAAGCGCGGCGCTGCCGGGAGTGCGAGCAGCCCACCTGCGTCCGCGGGTGTCCGGCGGGCATCGATATCCCCCGCTTCCTCAAGGCTTTCGCCGACGGTGACATCAAGACGGCCTACGATACTCTGCGGGAGAAGAACGTCCTGCCCGAGATGTGCGCCTACGTCTGCCCGAAACAGGAGCAGTGCGAAGGAGGCTGCGTGGAAAGGATCTTCTGCGAGCACCCCGTGGCCATCGGCGACATCCAGCTCGTGACCGCCCGCACGGCCAGGCTGCAGGGCATTACGGGGGTCAGGTTGCCCAGGGAGGGATCGGGCAAGGAGGTGGCGGTAGTAGGCGGCGGGCCGGCCGGGCTGGCCTGCGCCGTCAAGCTCCTCGAGGCGGGACACATGGTCACTATCTATGAGAAGGGACGTAAGCTCGGCGGCACGCCGGACAGCCTCATTCCCACCGCGCGTTACGGCGACGCGGAGGCGGAGGTGGACGCCGTCCTCGCGCCGGCCATCGCCGCCGGAAGGCTCAGGATCCAATATGGGCGCTCTCTGAGCAAAGATCTGTCCCTCTCCGGTTTGCGGGCCGAACACGCCGCCGTCTTTCTGGCCATGGGACTATCCGCCTCCATGTCGCTCGGCGGCGCGCCGGGCGTGGAGGATGCCCTGGGCTTCCTGGCCCGGGTCAAGCGCGGTGAACTGCGTGCCCTCAAAGGCCGGGTGGCGGTGATCGGCGGCGGCAATACCGCGATCGACGCGGCGGTGACCGCCAAACAGCTCGGCGCGGACGATGTCTACCTGGTGTACCGGCGCTCCTATCTCCAGATGCCGGCCTGGGAAGAGGATCGCGACGTCCTCCTCAAGCGCGGGGTGGAGCCGCTCTTCCTCACCCAGCCGCTCGGGTACGTAACCGCCGATGGGAAACTGACCGGACTCCGGGTGGCGCGTACCGAACTTGGGCCGGCGGACGCCTCGGGCCGCCGGCGTCCGCGGATCGTGCCGGGGAGCGAGAGCGTCCTGCCGGTGACGATGGCGATCGAGGCGATGGGTCAGGGCATTCCGGTGGAACTCCGCGAGGCCCTGGGAGATCTCGTGTCCGCCGATACGGACCGCGTGCAGGTCCTGCCAGGGTCCAGCGCCACCAAGATTCAGGGGGTCTATGCCGGCGGCGACCTGGTCAACGGAGGCCGGACGGCCGTGCAGGCCGTGGCGGAAGGGATGCGAGCGGCGGAGGAGATCGACGCTTACCTTCAAGAGAAGTAATCCCCCTCTGGCTGTAGTACTACTTTCTATCTGGTTTCTATCTGGCGATAAGCTGGGTCGTATAAGCTTTCATATGTAGACTAGTCTGGGTCGCGGGAGGCACTATCCGTCCTCCTCTTCGACAGGATGTTGGCAAGCCTGCTCGCCAGGATGGCCACATTCCCATCCTGCTCAGAGCAGGCCGCACCCTCCCGGAGGGG
>JBLNCE010000153.1:0-56421 GCA_050260415.1 Bacteroidota bacterium
GACCTGGGATGCGGGATCGCGCCGGCGGATCTCCCGCATATCTTCGAGCGGTATTACCGCGCCGCGGAGGTACGGGACCTGGAAGAAGGATCGGGGCTGGGTCTGTATATCGGCAAGGGGCTGGTGGAAGCGCATGGCGGGCGGATCTGGGTGGAAAGCGAGCTTGGAAAGGGAAGCACGTTTTCGTTTGCCCTGCCCGTAACGGCCTAGGGATGCGGCCAAGGGCCCGGACATACATAGCAGCCCGGCGCAGTAACGACCGGGGGGCGTCGCCATGGTGCCTTGACGGTCGTCACAGGCCGTGTTATATTCATCGTATCCCCCCCGGGGGGATATGGAGGAGATCTATCTGTCCAAAGAGCATGTTCAGCCGCAAGCGGTAATCAACCGTCTCTCCCGCATCGAGGGCCATATCCGGGCCATCAAGGAAATGGCTCAGCGCCCCCAAGCATCCTGTGTCGAATTGCTGACCCAGATCGCCGCCGCGCGGGCGGCGCTCGACCAGACCGGCAAGGTTATTCTGGCCAATCATCTAGAGACCTGCGTAGTTTCCGCCGGTGCGGAAGGGCGTACTGCCGAGGAGGTCCAAGAATTGCTGACCGCGCTCGAACGGTTTCTCAAGTAGCCAGAGGAGATCTTCAAGGAGGCCTGCCCTGTATGCCGCTATCATCCGAGACCGGAATCGAGGCCGGTTTGCGGAAAGACGCCGGTCGCAGTTCATTCATTGCGCTTGTCCGCCAGGAGAATTTTACCTTTACCATCATCACCGGCTTCTTCATCATGTTGAGCCTGATCCCGCCGGTTAAGGGGTCGTTCGGCTTTGATCCATCCTTGATCGGCGCCGTCATCGGCGCGTATCCCATGCTCAAATACGCCGGTATCGGGCTTTTCGTGCGCAAGGATCTCACTGCCGGCGTTCTGGTCTCGGTCGCGCTCGTCGCCGCTATGGCCATCGGAGAATATTTCGCCGCGGCCGAAGTGGCGTTCATCATGCTCCTGGGTGAACTGCTTGAAAACGCGACCGTCGCCAAGGCGGGAAAGGCGGTCGAAAAGCTGGTCGCGCTTGTACCGACCACGGCACACGTCCGGGTCGATGGTGAAGAGATGGAAGTACCGGTCAGTCAGTTATTACCCGGGCGCGTAGTTTTGGTGCGAGCCGGCGAGTTGGTCCCGGCGGACGGAAAGGTCCTCTCGGGAGCAGGTAGCGTTGACCAATCCGCCTTGACCGGCGAACCCATGCCCAGCGAAAAAAGGCCCGGGGATGAGGTTTGGGCCGGGACGATAAACGAAGCGGGATACCTGGAAATCGAGGTGAGCAAGGGCGCGCGCGACACCACGATCGCTCAGATCGGGCGGCTGATGACCGAGGCTCAGGCCAAGCGCGCTCCCATCCAGCGGCTGGCCGATCGATGGGCGAAAATTCTGGTGCCCGTGAGTATGGGGACCGCGCTTCTGACCTGGATCATCACTGGGCAGGTTGTGCGCGCCGTGACCATCCTGGTCGTATTCTGCCCATGTGCCCTGGTGTTGGCTACGCCGACCGCGGTCGTGGCCGCCATCGGCCGCGCCGCTAAGCGAGGCATCCTGATCAAGAGCGGCGCCGCTTTGGAGGCGGCGGGGCACGTGAACGCGCTGGCGCTTGACAAGACCGGAACGCTCACCGAGGGGCAGCCGGCGGTCGTCTCGGTGACCGGGTTCGACATGGCGGAAGAAGAAGTGCTGCGCCTTGCCGCCGCGGTTGAACGGTGTTCAAACCATCCGCTGGCCAAAGCGATCGTACGGGCGTATAACGGGACAGCGATCTCACCAGCCTGTGAGTTTGAGGACAGACCGGGAGAAGGCGTCTCGGCCACGATCGGCGCCGACCGTATCACCGTCGGTAAGGCGGCTTTCCTGGCGGAGCGCGGTATCGTCTTGACGGCGGTACAACATCGCCAGATCGAAGCCGCGAGGCATCCTGGACAAACCATCGTTTTGGTGGCCAGGGGCATGGACTGCATCGGCGCTTTGTTCATCGGGGATGCGATCCGCCCCGATTCGCGCCGTACCATGGAATCCCTACGGGGGATGGGCGCTCGCCTGGTCATGATGACCGGTGACAGCGTCGATACGGCCCGCGAGGTCGCTGCCGCCTGTGGCGTGGAGGAAGTTTACGCCGGACTTATGCCTGCGCAAAAGGCGGAAATTGTCGCCTCGCTGCAAGCTAAAGGCTATCGCGTGGCCATGGTGGGTGATGGGATCAATGACGCTCCCGCCTTGGCCACAGCCAGTCTGGGTATGGCCATGGGCACCGGCGCGGCCGCTATCGCGGCTGAGGCCGGTGATGTGACTATTCTCTCCGATGATATGACCAAGGTAGCCGAGACCATCACCCTGGGCCGGCGAACGATACGCATCATCCGGCAGAACCTTGCCGCCTCGGCGGTCATCAATCTGGCGGCAGTCGCCGCGGCGGCTCTCGGGATCATAGGGCCCGTGGTGGGTGCGCTTGTGCACAATGCCGGGTCGATCTTGGTAGTAATAAACGCGGCGCGCTCGATCGGTCGTACCCGCGGCCAAGAGTCTTCTTGACGATAACTTCGATTTCGTGGTATACTACCCATAATCTGTACTCTTACCCGAGAATGGACTAGGGCTTGCCGATCATGACGGCCTCGATTTGCATGCTTTGTTGTGCCGGTGGGCCGTCATGACGACTTGAACTGAAGAAGCGGATCAGGCGATCATCCCGTCGATCACGGGATGGTGGGGCTGGGCAGCGATGCAACAGGTTAAACCTGTGGGACCGGGATTATCCGGCGCACAGGTTTTTTGTTTGCTGGTAGCCGCAGGAGCATGTTTTTCTCCCACCTTCTAATCTCGGTCAAAAGGACGTCGGGAGGTAATTGAATGGCAAACGAGTTCGATCCCAAGATGATCTCCGGTCTTTCCGAGGAAGAAGCAGCAAGAAAGCTTAGCGAAGTGGGCCATAACGAACTACCCGCAGCTAAGCGACGAAGTATCCTCGCCATTGCCCTGGAGGTAGTGCGCGAACCGATGTTCCTGCTCCTGGTCGCCGGCGGCGCGCTCTACCTGATTCTTGGCGACGCGCAGGAAGCCGTAATGCTGCTGGGCTTCGTCTTTGTCGTGATGGGCATCACCCTTTATCAGGAGCGGAAGACCGAACGCGCGCTGGAAGCCCTGCGGGACCTGTCGAGCCCGCGCGCGCTCGTTATCCGCGACGGTAAGCAGAAGCGCATCGCCGGCCGGGAAGTGGTACCGGGTGATATCGTAATGCTGTCCGAAGGGGACCGTATCCCGGCTGATGCAGTCCTCCTATCCTGTATCAATCTATCCGCGGATGAATCCCTGCTGACCGGGGAATCCGTACCCGTGCGCAAGATGGTCTGGGACCACGCCATGGAGCTGGGCCGGCCCGGCGGGGATGACCTGCCGTTCGTTTACTCGGGATCCATGGTCGTGCAAGGCCAGGGCATCGCCAAGGTCCTCGCGACCGGCGTCCGCACCGAGATCGGGAAGATCGGCCGGGCTCTGCAGACGCTGGAGACGGAAGACACCCTGTTGCAGAAGGAAACAGGCCGGCTGGTCCGCAATTTGGCTTTTGTCGGGCTATCCCTGTGCGTTTTGGTCATCTTCGCCTACTGGCTGACCAGGGGCGACCTCTTGCATGGGGTCTTGGCCGGGATCACCTTGGCCATGGCCACCTTGCCGGAGGAGTTCCCGGTGGTACTGACGATCTTCCTTGCCTTGGGCGCCTGGCGCATTTCTCAGAAACGCGTCCTGACGCGCAGGGTACCGGCCATCGAGACCCTGGGGTCGGCGACCGTGCTGTGCGTGGACAAAACAGGCACGCTCACTCTCAACCGTATGTCCGTCAGCAAGATCTTCGCCGGGGGGGAGTTTTATGATGTCAATGCTCACCGCCAGGGATTGCTGCCGGCGGAGTATCATGAACGGCTCTACGATGTTGGCACCCATCAGCACGAATCCTTGCCCGAGAACTTCCACGGACTGGTTGAGTTCGGTATTCTGGCGAGCCAGAGCGATCCCTTCGATCCCATGGAAAAAGCGCTGCGGCAACTCGGCGATCTGACTCTCGCCCAGACCGAACACCTGCACGCCAACTGGACGCTGATCCACGAGTATCCGTTGTCCAAGAGCCTGCTGGCCATGTCGCACGTCTGGCGCTCGCCCGATGCACAAGATTACATCATCGCCGTCAAGGGCGCGCCGGAAGCCGTCGCCGACCTGTGCCATCACAGTGCTGAGCAGCGGGCGGAACTGGCCGAAAAGGTGGATCTCATGGCCAATGACGGCCTGCGCGTGCTGGGAGTGGCCAAGGCGCACTTTAGACAAGCCGATCTGCCAAATGAGCAACACAGCTTCACGTTTACGTTTCTCGGCTTGGTGGGCTTGGCGGATCCAGTGCGACCGACCGTGCCCCCGGCCGTTAGAGAATGCTACTCCGCCGGAATCAGAGTGGTCATGATCACCGGCGATTACGCCGGTACGGCGCAGAATATCGCCAAACAGATCGGCCTGCATCCGTCCGACGAGGTCATCACCGGCCCTGAGCTGGATGAGATGGACGATGCGGAACTGCAGCGACGCATCAAGAACGTCAACATCTTCGCCCGGGTCGTGCCGGAGCAGAAGCTCCGCTTGGTGAACGCGCTAAAGGCCAACGGCGAGATCGTGGCCATGACTGGCGACGGCGTCAACGACGCGCCGGCGCTAAAGTCGGCCCACATCGGCATCGCCATGGGAGGCCGCGGCACCGACGTGGCCAGGGAAGCTTCTGCTCTCGTCCTCCTTGATGACGACTTCTCCTCCATCGTGCAGGCGGTAAAGATGGGGAGACGGATCTACGATAATATCAAGAAAGCGATCGCGTATATCTTCTCGATTCACGTGCCGATCGCCGGCATGTCGCTCCTCCCGGTCTTGTTCAAATGGCCGTTGGTGCTGCTGCCCGTGCACATCGTCTTTTTGGAGTTGGTGATCGACCCCGCCTGTTCCGTGGTTTTTGAGGCCGAGCCGGAGGAAGCCGGCACAATGGCCCGGCCGCCGCGGAATCCGAAAGAGCCCTTGTTCTCCCGTCGGACGCTGGGTCTCAGCCTACTGCAGGGCGCGAGCGTGCTCTTGATCGTGCTGGCGGTCTTCGGCATCTCACTCTATCGCGGGCAGGGCGAGGCCGAGGCCAGGGCCTTGACCTTTACCACTTTGATCGTGGCCAATTTGGGCCTGATCCTGACGAATCGATCTTGGACGCGTACCATCCTGGCCACCATGAAGTCACCCAATGCCGCTCTCTGGTGGGTAGCCGGGGGCGCGGCGACATTCCTCGGCTTGGTGCTGTATGTACCCGCGCTGCGCGGCCTGTTTCGTTTCGCGCTGTTGCACCCAATAGACCTGGTGATCTGCTTCGGCGCCGGTGCCGTGAGCATCCTCTGGTTCGAAGCACTGAAGTTTATCGGCAAGACCAGGGTGGCGTCAGCTCAAATCGCCAGATAACATTCGATCGTGCCAGCCGTCATTATCACCAAAGTTGTGCCGGTAGGCCGGCGTGAGGAGTATTAGTGCTTTCACGCTAAAACCGTAGCAGGTGAAGATGCTGGCTCTGTTCTGAACAATGGTTGATCAGGGTATGCCTTTATCGCCGACGGTAGGCTGAGAGCCTACCGCTACACAAGATCCGGCAAGGGCCTAAAGGCCCTGGGTTCCGGATAGACCCCAGCCATGGATGGCTTGCCAGGTTTTGTGTAGCGGCGGCCTTTAGGCCGCCGTCGGCCTTTCGAAATCAGTTGAGAGGATGGTATCGGATGCCTGGCAAGCAGCATCTACGGATCATGTTCTACGGCGCGGGCGTGATTGGCAGCCTGTTCGCAGCCAAACTGGCGGCGGCGGGCCACCAAGTGACGGTCCTGGCGCGAGGCCGGCGCCTGCAGGAACTGGAGGAATTCGGCATCGTCCTGCGCGAGTTGAAGTCCGGCCGGCTGACCGCCACCCGGACAAGGCTCGTCCAGGCATTAGCTCCCGATGATGCCTACGATCTGATCGTCGTGCCGGTGCAAAGGACGCATCTGGCCGAGATATTGCCCGTCCTGGCCGCAAATAAGGGTACGCCGGATGTCTTGATCATGGTGAACAACCCTTCCGGTTATGAAGATCTCACCCGCACCCTGGGCCAGCGGGCTCTGGTCGGGTTTCCCGGCGCCGGCGGGGGCCGCGACGGGCATGTGATTCAGTATGTCTTGGCACCCAGCTTTATCCAGCCGAGTACGTTCGGGGAGATCGACGGCCGCGTCACCCCCCGCCTGATTCGGCTCGTAAAGGCTCTCCGTGCGGCCGGCATCCCCGCGGTTATCTCCCGCCGTATGGACGCCTGGCAGAAAACGCATGTCGCCTGGGTCAGCCCATTGGCGGACGCCCTGTATATGGCGGGGGGAAGCAATTACGAATTGGCCAAGAGGCCGGAGGCGGTCCGGTTATTGATCCGCGCGGTCCGGGAAGGCTTCCAGGTTCTGAAGGCGCTCGGCGTACCCATCACACCCGCGCGGCTCCGATTCTGGGGAGCGTTACCAGCGCCGGTGCTGGCGTTGATCCTTAGGCGGGTGTTTGACACGGGATTTGCCGAGTACATCATGGCCAGGCACGCCAACACCGCGCGCGACGAGATGCAGGCGCTGGCGGGTGAGTTCAAGGCGCTGGCCGACATGGCGGGGATCCCAACCCCGGCGGTGGATCTTCTGCGAAGTTATATCTAGACCCACATGCGCGTGCGCTATTGACACCGAAGGGCTTTTCAGGTAGGATTATTAAAGAATTGTTTAATTGACCAATCATCAAATGATGGGAGGTGTTCCCCGTGTCCGGAGAACACGCCGGGTCCCCGGATGTTTGCAGAGCTTATGCGCCCCATGCCGATAAGGTGGCGCCTCTCAAGGAAAAGGTCCTCAAGGTGGCCGGATTGTCGGAATTGTTCCAGGCGCTGGCGGATGAGATGCGCGCGAAGATCCTCTATCTCTTATCCTTCGAGGAATTGTGCGTCTGCGACTTGGCGGATGTCCTGGAGACCAGCCTGCCGGCTGTCTCCCACCATCTCCGTCTCTTGAAGATGATGCGCCTGGTCAAGTACCGCCGCGACGGCAGGATGGTCTATTACTCCCTGGCGGACGAGCATGTTCTCCGCCTCATCCAAGTCGCCCAGGAGCACTATGAGGAGGAGAGATGACCGATGGGGTGGCGGAGATTGACGGCCGCTGGAGGCCATACTATGCCACCGGCCCGTATAAGAACAGGCCCGGCAGGATCAAAAATGCTGCTTTACAGGCTGATCATCGGCAGGGTTAAGAGGAAAGTGGCTCAGGTCAGGGATGCGTGATCATCCGGGTTGTGCGGGTCGAGCGAGGAGGCATAGACATTGGCAGAGGATGGCATGAGACGGTACATACTCAGAGGGCTGGATTGCGCCAACTGCGCCGCGGAGTTGGAACGCGCGCTCCAACGGGAGGACGGCCTGAAGGAGGCCAGGGTGAGCTTCGCGACGTCCTCGGTCGAGCTCAATCCGGAGCACCTCGCGCGGGCGAGGGGGATCATCGCGGCGAAGTATCCCGAGATCGAACTTGTCGCGCGCGAGGAGACCGCGGGGACAGAACGGAAAGCGCAAGGGTTTCTGCGGGAACTCCTTAACGAACAGCGCCGCGATCTGATCCGAATCGGCGCCGCGTTGGTTCTTTTCATCCTGGGTCTGATCTTTGAGAAGCGCCTTCATCTTACTCCTTACCGTTTTTTGGAATACGCAATCTACCTGACGGCTTATCTCCTGGTCGGCTATGGCGTGCTATGGTCGGCCGCGCGTAACGCGGTGCGGGGCAAAGTGTCGGACGAGACAACCCTCATGAGCATTGCCACCCTCGGCGCCATCGCCATCCACCAACTACCGGAGGCCGTGGCGGTGATGCTCTTCTATTCCATCGGTGAGACGCTGCAAGACTTTGCGGTTTACCGATCCCGCCGCTCGGTCTCCGCCCTCATGGACGTGCGGCCGGACCAGGCCCGTGTGAAGCGCGGCGATGATCTCCTCCTGGTACGACCCGAGGAGGTCAGCGTGAACGAAACGATCGTGGTTCAACCCGGAGAACGGGTGCCGCTCGATGGTGAGGTGAGCGAAGGGGAATCCTTCGTGGATACCGCGGCCTTGACCGGTGAGTCCGTGCCGCGGCGTATGAGCCGGGGTTCGCAGGCGCTGGCCGGCATGGTCTGCACCAGCGGGATCCTGAGTATTAGGACGACCAAGCCCGCCGCCGAGTCGGCCATCGCGCGCATATTGCGGCTGGTGGAAGACGCCGCCGGGCGCAAAGCCCGGACCGAGCAGGCCGTCACCACCTTTGCGCGCTACTATACGCCGGCGGTGGTCGCGGCGGCGATCTGCCTGGCGGCTGTGCCGCCGCTCCTCATTCCCGGCGCCGCTTTCTCCACCTGGCTATACCGCGCCCTGGTATTGCTCGTCATCTCATGTCCGTGCGCGCTGGTGATCTCCGTTCCCCTCGGGTATTTCGGCGGCATCGGCGGCGCTTCACGCCATGGCATCCTGATCAAGGGGGCGAACTTCCTCGAGGTCTTGGCCGATCTTGATACCGTCGCCTTCGACAAGACCGGAACTCTGACCGAGGGAACGTTTCGTGTCGCCGCGGCACGGCCGGCGAACGGATTTACCGAAGCGCAGGTCCTTGAGGCGGCGGCACGGGCGGAAGCCGCTTCCCCCCACCCCATCGCCGCCTCGATCCTGGCGGCCTACGGCAAGCAGGTGGACCCAAACGAGCTGGAAGACTACGAGGAACTGGCCGGCTACGGCGTCAAAGGTCGATGGCGCGGAAAAACGATCCTCGCCGGCAACGACCGTTTCATGCATCGGGAAGGCATTCCCCACGAGGATACGGTCTGCGATCTGAGCGGAACGGTGGTTCACGTAGCTGTGGAGGGCATCTATGCCGGACATTTGACCATCGCGGACGAGATCCGGCACGATGCCGCGTTCGCTTTACAGGGACTGCGCGCGCAAGGCATCAGGCGTATGGCCCTGCTCTCCGGGGATGACGAGTGCGTCGCCCGACAGGTGGGCAAGAGTTTGCAGATCGACTTGGTCCATGCCAACCTGTTGCCGGGCGACAAAGTAGCGCTGGTCGAGGCCCTCACGGCCGAGATTCACCAGAGAAAAGGTAAACTCGCCTTTGTCGGCGACGGGATGAACGATGCGCCCGTCTTGACGCGCGCCGATGTGGGGATCGCCATGGGCGGGCTTGGTTCCGACGCGGCCATCGAAGCCGCCGACGTGGTCATCATGGACGACCAATTGCGCAAATTGCCCGCGGCTGTGCAAATCGCCCGCCGCACCAGGCGCATAGTCTTTCAGAACATCGGTTTTGCCTTTGGCGTGAAGGCAATCTTCATGCTCTTGGGCGCGTGGGGCGTGGCGAGTATATGGGAGGCGGTCTTTGCGGACGTGGGGGTGTCATTGCTGGCGGTCTTGAACGCGACGCGGACGCTTCGCTACCGGCCTGATTAGATCAGGTTGCGAAAACGTCTTAGTTCTGTGCTTTTCAACTCACCCCCTCTCTAGGCTTAGAGAGGGGTCGCTGCCATCCATCTCTTCGCCACGATGGTGGAAAGCCTGCGAAAGACAGGATGGCTCAGAGCAGGCCTTGGATTTCGCGACTTTGGCCCTTCCTAGGTCTGAGGTGGCCGAAGGCCGGGGGTGAGTTAAACGGCCTGAATCCGGGCTTTTATTATCTGGGTAAAAGGGGATACCCAACTTCAGTTTTCTCTCTGCGTCTTTGCGCCTCCGCGCGAGCTTGGTATCTTGGGTATTCACATCGTTTCTAAATGACCGGCAAGGCCAGACACGACGAGCTTTCTCCCCCTAAATGGATCCTGATTCTTGGCGGCGGCGACAGCTTTGGTGTAATCGCGTTGTCCTTGTCGGCGCAGGTGATGGTCAAACGCAGGCGATGACCGGCCTGGAAGAGCCAGGCCGTGGGTAGCAGGTCAAAGCTTAGTTCCACCGCTTCTCCCGGCTTCAGTTCGCGGAGATCCTCCTTGTAACTCCGATGATAAGGCAGCCCCAAATACGCATAGGGCGGTTCGGCCAGAGCGCGATGCGACGCCCGCAGGACCCCTTCGGTCACGTATCGGGAACGGCCGTGCGCATCCACGTCCTCCAGGTAGGCAAAGAAATCCCCGTCGCCAGCGGTGGAGCTAACCCGGAGCCGTATCACCGGATGGCCGACTATCTCTAGATTTCTCTCCAGCGGCGGCGTGGTATAGGTCAGTCCCTTGCGGTCGTTGGCCGCTAGATTGCGGTAGCGGAAAGGACCGGCGTTCAAGTTCTTCCACCTGCTGGTACTGCCGGAGGTAGTGGTATAATCCGTCACATACTCATCGTAACCGCTTCGTAGGGGCTTCGTCTCGTTGAGCAAGCCGTCATTGGCCGAGTCGATGCTTCCTGTACGGCCCGGGTGCAAGAAGAACCGCGTATCGCGCGCCTCCGGCGGCGGCCATTGCCATGACGCGCGCCAATCGCCGCCTCCTGTCCCATCCATGACGCAGTACCTGATGGGCGGCTCGGACATGATGCCGTTCTCGATCCCTTTTAACCAGTAATCATACCAGCGCAGGTGTTCCGCGCCGAGATCGAAACCCTTGGTATCGGTATGGTGCCAGGGTCCCACGGTCAGTTTCTTTGGGTTTGTGAGATTGTTGTAGCAGACCACCATATCACGGGAGAAGCCGTCGAACCAGCCGGCGAGGAAATACACGGCCACGCCCGATTTTTTGATCCCGTCCAGATGGCTGAGCGGACTGATAATCTCATGAGACATGAGACCGCCGGCCTCATCCCGGCTATCCCGGAAAGGAAACCGCCGCAATACTTCGGTAACATCCATATTGGCCAGATGCTCCTCGCGCGCCGCGCGAAAGAGCGTACCGTCACGGTCGCCGTCCACGGGCCGGTGCTTGGTCGTTGTATCCAAGCGGTTGGTAAAGAGGCTCCAGGTCTCAAGGAATACACGGTATATGCCCCCGGGGTAACAGGTGCTGTAATTATCGGTCATGCACATTTCCGGGAAGATGGCGACCAGATGGGGCGGGGCCTGGCCCGCTGCCAACAATTGAGTGCTCCCGAGATAGGACCGTCCGAACATCCCCACTTTGCCGTTGCACCAGGCCTGCGCGGCGAACCATTCTGTCAGGTCGTAAGCATCCCGGGCTTCCTCGGGGGAGTATTCCAAACGACGCGTGCCGAAGGAGGCACCCGAGCCCCGCACATCAGCGCAGGCCACCACATAACCGTGTCGAAGCAAGGTCCGCAACCAGGGGAATTGCCGGATAATATCGTAGCGTCCCCAGAGAAAACGCATTTCCCGGCCATATCTTGTATGGGTCCAGACCACGGGCAGGGGTTCCGCCACCGGTTCGCCTTTGACGGCCGGTCTGAAGATATCGACCGCGATCCTGGTCCCGTCGCGGACTTCCACATACCGGGACGTGCGGATCCATTCCTTATACAGCGGCCGGGAGTAACCCCGGTATTCACCCGGGCGGGAAACGAGTTCGCCCGCCGGTCCCCGCGCGCACGACGCCAAGGGTAGCGGCGCGATGGCCAAGATTGCGGCCAGCGAAAGAACGTGTGCAATACCCATATTAACAGCCTCCTTCCGAAGTACGCGCGCGGGATGGAGCGGGATGGACGCGCGCACCGTGTTCATGCCCCGCATCCCGGCGTTAATAATCTATCGCGTGGAAGCGGCTGATACAATCGACCATTGGGATGATCTTGAGGAGAAAGGGGGTAAGACTTTCGGTGGAGGTCCGCACGCGGACGAAGGTCGCCGGGGTTTCGGGATTATTCGGCCTGCCGGATGCGGTTGACCAACTGCACCCGGTTCTTGACGCCCAATTTGCGGTAGAGGTTCAGGATATGCGTCTTGACGGTGGCCATGGAGATGTGCAGGGCTTCGTGGATCTCCATGTTGCTGCTACCTTTGAGGATGAGAGCGGCAATCTCCGCCTCCCGCGCCGTGACGCCGTACTTGGACAGGACATCCGCGCCGGCGGAACCGTTAGCCCCGGTCTTGGCCAGGAATCGCCGCTTGACGAGAAAAACGAGATAGATTGCATTCCATATGAAATAGCAGGCCGGGGCCAAGTTGAGATCCAGGGGTAGATGAGGGAGGATGGGCATGAGTTCGCAATGCACGATTTGGAGGAGCCAGAAGAAGGTGAAGGCAAGCGCCAAACCAAGCAGCAGTTTGATCGGATGGGAAGCGAGCCTCCTTCGGTTGGCCGCTAAAAAGACCGCCGTATAGGCCACGGCGGCAAAGACCATTAACCTGGTCAGATAGATGACGCCACCGGAAGCAATCCGGTTCTCCCAAGGCTGATACTTGAGGAAGAACGGCGTGAAAACGAGCGCTCCGGCGGCAAGGGCGGCGCCGGTCCAGAAAAGGTCGCCCCGTTTTCTCTTGATGTCCGCCAGGCCGTGGGCGCAGAAGGGCAAGGTGAAGAGGAGGGAGTTTTCAGCCAGGAAATAGGCATAAGTAAGGAAGAGATGGGCCGGCGTGATAGGGGCGGGCAGATTGGCCTCCCGGTATTGCAAGGCGGTGGAGACGATCAATTGCAACGTGACGCTGAGCAATAAAGGCGTGAGCCGCGTGAGCGTTTCATCCCTTGCCCGGAGATAGGCGACGAGGGACAAGGCCAACGACGGCAGGCCGATGGAATAGCAGATCGTATAATATAGAAAGTCCAGATGCGCCATGTCGCCAACTCCCTTATCGAATCAGATGTTTCGACGGGCGGCGAGGGTTTCCTACGGCCTCGCGCAGAAAATCGATGCGCGGCGGCACCGCGGAAAACGGCCCCACGATTCCTTGACACGACGAATAATCTTCCTCTATAATTGTATTGTCAATGTATGAAGGGGAGTAGCTCGCAGGGGTATCCTGCACCGGGGGGCGTCAATACGGCGGGGGCATGAACTCGCCCGCTCCCGGACAAGATGGATCGTTCTTGTGAGCAAGACCTTCGCACTGAGCGCGCTGCTTCAGTCGAGGGTCTTTTTGTTTGCCTTTGACTGGGACGGGTCTTCGAGGACCGTCGTTCGCGCATAATGATGATGATCGATTCGGGGAGGATGCCGATGAACGAGGAAAAACCAATGCTATGGCACGGACTGGAAACCAGGGAGGTCTTCGCGAGTATGCAATCGTCGCCGACCGCCGGACTCAGCGAGGCGGCGGCGGAAAAACGCCTGCGGGAATATGGCCCGAATGAACTGCCGGAAACCGCGGCCCGGTCCATCTGGGCCATGTTTTTTGCGCAGTTCAAGAACAGTTTGGTCATAATCCTGCTCGTGGCGGCGGTGATCGCGGGGCTCCTGGGCGAGATCGGCGATGCGGTGGTCATCCTGATCGTAATCACGCTCAACGCGCTCCTCGGCATGATCCAGGAGGCCAAGGCCGAGAAATCTCTGGCCGCGTTGAAGAAGATGTCCCAACCATCGTCCGTGGTGCTCCGGGACGGCCATGTTCATACCATTCCCTCCGCCGAACTGGTCCCCGGCGATGTGGTTATCTTGGAAGCCGGCAACATCGTGCCGGCCGATCTGAGGCTCTTTGAAGCCGCCAACCTCAGGGTCGACGAATCGGCGCTGACCGGTGAATCGGTACCCGTGGAGAAGCATCCGCGGCCGATCGCGGGCGAGCGGGTGGCGCTGGGAGACCGCCTGAATATGGCCTTCAAGGGAACCACCGTCTCCTATGGGCGTGCCAAAGGGATCGTGGTGGGTACCGGGATGCAGACTCAGCTTGGACAGATCGCCAAACTGCTCTCGGAGCAAGGAAGCGAGACGACCCCCCTGCAGCGACGCCTGGCGGCTCTGGGAAAGACCCTTGGCATCGTGGCAATCGCTCTGGTGGCACTGGTCTTCTTGGCGGGATTGGCGCGCGGCGAGAAAGCCCTGGAGATGTTCATGACCGCTATTAGCCTGGCGGTGGCCATTGTCCCCGAGGGACTGCCCACCGTGGTGACCATCGTGCTTGCCCTCGGCGTGCAGCGCATGAGCCGCCGTCGCGCCATTATCCGCCGCTTGCCGGCGGTGGAGACGCTTGGTTCGGCGACGGTGATCTGTTCGGACAAGACCGGGACCCTGACCCAAAACCAGATGACAGTGGTAAGAGCCTATGCGGACGGCCTCGAGTGCGAACTGACCGGGACAGGCTATACAACCGAGGGTGGTTTCAAAGCACCCGGCGGCGATACCGAGGGGCCGGCTCCACCTGAGCTTCAGCTCTTACTGGCGGGAATGGCCTTGGCCAGCGACGCCCATCTGGTTGAGCGGGCGGATACCCGCCAGCCGGTGGGGGATCCGACGGAGGTGGCGCTCGTCGTGCTCGCGGCCAAGGGAGGCTTGCCCAAACACCGCTTGGACGAGAGTTATCCACGCGTGGACGAGATACCGTTCGATTCAGCCCGCAAGCGTATGACCACCGTCCATGATTGGCGTGAGAAGGACCTTGCCGGCGCCGGTCTCACCGCAGAGTACGTGGCCTTCACCAAAGGCGGCTTCGATGTTCTCCTGCCACTGTGCACGAGCTACTTGCATCGCGGGCGGCAGCTCCCCCTCGAGCCTAACGTGCGCGAGGCCCTGCATCGGCTCAATGAGCGATGGGCGGGCGAAGCGCTGCGCGTGCTGGCCCTCGCCTGCCGGGAGTATACCGGGCGTCCCGGACACGATGAACTTGAGCGTGAATTGACGCTCGTCGGGTTGGTGGGCATGATCGACCCGCCCCGCCCCGAGGCGGGGGAAGCTGTGCGTGAGTGCCGGGGCGCGGGCATCAAGACCATCATGATTACCGGCGACCATAAGGCCACGGCCGCCGCCATCGCTGAACAACTGAAGATCAAGCAGCCCGGGGATCGAGTCTTGAGCGGTGAGGAATTGGACGATCTGAGCGAGGATCAACTGGCGGAGGCGGCGGCAATCACGACCGTCTTTGCCAGGGTCGCTCCGGAGCATAAACTGCGCATCGTGAGCGCCCTCAAGTCCCGCGGCCAGATCGTGGCCATGACGGGCGACGGCGTAAACGACGCGCCGGCGCTCAAGCGGGCGGATATCGGCGCGGCCATGGGCATTACGGGTACCGATGTGGCCAAGGAAGCGTCCGATATGGTCATCATGGACGACAATTTCGCCACCGTCGTGGCCGCGGTAAGGGAAGGCCGGACGATCTACGCCAACGTGTTGAAGGCCATCCAGTATCTGCTCTCCTGCAACATTGGCGAACTCCTGACCATCACCGCCGCCATCCTGGCCGGGTTGGGGCGGCCTCTCTCCGCCATCCAGATCCTCTGGACCAATCTCGTCACCGATTCCCTGCCGGCCCTGGCGCTCGGCATGGAACCTCCCGAACCCGGCGTCATGGCCCGGCCGCCGCGCCGCGCGCAGGACGGTATCTTTTCCCACGGGCTCGGCCGGCTCATCTTGGAGGGCGGTCTCGCGATCGGCGGTCTCACCCTGGCCGGTTACCTCATCATACTGCGGTCCGCCGGCGATCGAGCCGCGGCGAGCACGGTCGCGTTCGCGGTCTTGAATCTTTCGCAACTCGTCTATGCTTTCAACGCTCGTTCCACGCGTGTATCCGTCACCAAGCTCGGCCTTCTTACAAACCGGCCTATACTGGCGGCTTTCCTGGCGGCGGGCTCGCTCTTGGCCGTGGTATTCTTGGTGCCAAGCCTCAAGGCCGTCTTCGACGTGGCAGCCCTTACCGGGCGGCAATGGCTGCTCGTTGCCCTGCTTTCCCTCGCGCCCTTGGTGATAGGCGAAATCCGGAAACTCATGGGGAGGAAGTCTATCGAAGAGGGGTGAAAAAGGCCGACTTACTCTCAGTATTCAAAACCAGACTGAGGAGTTTATTTGCTGTTACGTCAAGTTTACGGAGTCGGATAAGCTTTCACCTGTAATTTTGGGTATTCCCTTAGATCAGGTTGCGAAAACGCCTTTGTTTTGCGCTTTCAACTCACCCCCCGTCCCCCTCTCTAAGCTTAGAGAGGGGTCGCTGCCATCCATCTCTTCGCCACGACGGTGGAAAGCCTGCGAAAGACAGGATGGCTCAGAGCAGGCCGCACCCTCCCGGACCTCGCGAAATCGACGTTACTTCAAATGAGTAGGTCCTTATCCACCTCACCGTCCGTGGTTCGGGTGAGGGAACGTTCGGCGCATCCGTTGCGCCTCAGTACTCCGATGGGCTTCGACGCCAACGGCGTGATTACATCCGGCAATCCCAGGCCCACGATGGGCCGAGTAGCGCGACGACCAGGATGGTCCAAAGCGCGGATGCCGTGTGGCTCGACATCCATGTCTGCGCGCCGAAGGCGAATATAAAGACCATGAACGCCGAGGCCTCATGGATGAGGAGGCGCAACAGGATGGTCGTGCAACCGCGCCGGGTGCGCCGGCTTATCTTCCTCGACATTGCTTGCGGCCTCAGGGGCAAGCAGCCTCTGCCCAGGATGGGCAGGGGGCTGCGAATGCCACGGATGGCACCGAGCAGCCTCTAGGCGGAAGGTCGCTGCCGCACATCCTGTGCGCCGCGACTTCGGCCCATCCTGAGCCGGAGACGTTTTCGCGCGCAGACGTACTCGCGTCCGTCGAGCACGAAAACGGCCGACAACTATGCGAAATGACGCCTTCAAATCACCGGATGGTGAAACAGCGATGAACCACCGCTGTTTCACCATCCGCATAATCAAGGTGGGCGTCAATTCGCAGAGATGCGCAGCCCATCTCCGGCCCACGATGGGCTCAAAGCCCGCGACGACCATCGAGGGGCCAAAGCGGGCAGGCCGCACCGGCGCACCCGGCGCAGACCCACATACCGGCCTCAAGGTCTTGTCATATGAAAGCTTATACGACTCGATTTTACCGCAAACCCGTGCCGATCCCTGCAACTCTAAGCGAACGAGTCTACCAGGCTCTTGGCGTAGATTAGATCCTTCACCTCATCCATGGTGGCAGCCCCCTCGATCACCGCGATCTCACGGGCTTCGCCCGGCAGGAGGTGAAAGTAGTTGTCGGAGAACCGCGCGTAGCGGCCCCTTAGGCCCAGCTCGACGTAGGCGGCGAAACGTTCGGCGGAGACGGTGACAACCGGGCTGTTCCGAGACACCTCGCACTTCAGTCCAGGATCGGTCAGCGCCAGATACTTCCACGGCGCAAAGAACGATACATTGGCCGACAAGACGCGATCCCCTTGCGCCAGTTGGTAAGCAAGATAAAAACGCGACCTGTTCTCGTAATTTGTATTCCTGTACGTGATATGTTCGGGGTTCTCGCCTATCTCCCTTGCCAGATCGAGATCGGCAAGCAATGTGCTGCTGTTTGCCGGCAGCATCACCGTTTGCTCGCCGCGTTTGACGATATCGCCGTCAAAGGAGGCCAGGCTCCAGGAGAGCGTGGCCGGTATCTCGCGTAAGAGATCGTTGACGCCCCAGAGCTTGATCCCGGTCTCTTCCACCGCGCCGCAGATCAAGACGGGGCTGAAGAAGTACCTGGTCATGTACATGAGCGCTTTCCACCGGCCGTAGTAGTCGATCGCGCTTCCCGAGATCGTCGGCCAATTGTCGTCCAATTGCCAGTACAAGGCCCCGGTTGTCCGGGGGTAATTGCGGCGGTAAGCCTCGGCCCCGGCTTTCATTGCCTCGCCCTGCATGATCTGGGTCACATATACCCAATTCTCGAGGTCCGCGGGCATCCTGAACATGCTCGAAACATACTTGGCGAGTCTGATATTACCCATATTCTCGGTGCCTTGGCTCTTCTTCCCGGCTTTGTTATGGAGGTCGAGGACGCGGGAGATAAAGTGCCGGTCCTCCGGCGCGGTAAAGGAAAGGATCGTCTCCATGTCCGGCAATGATTGGAGCCCATACTCGCTGACGAAACGGAAATCCAGGTTCTCACCGTACCAGGAAAACGGTTCCTCGTGGTGCCACACTTCCCAGACATGGGCATCGCCCGAGGCCGTTCTATAATTGGGCGCCGTTTTCGTCCTGTCGAGCGGATGGTGCGGACTGCACGGCCAATAGGGCCGTTCCGGGTCGTGCAGGGCGGCGGTCTTTGGAATCGCCTCGTAGAAAACCTTATCGTACTCCTCCCAGTTTACCGTGGCATACTCCTTGACCCAACTCGGCATCGAGCTTTCCTGTTCGTTATTGCCGCACCACAGGACGATGGAGGGGTGGGAGCGCAATCGCCGCACGACGTCCGCGATCTCCTGGCGGACGTTCTCCAGGTAGCTTTCGTTGCCCAGATACGGCCCCCCGGCAAACATGAAGTCATGCCAGATCATGAGGCCGAATTCGTCGCAATAATCGTAAAAGACCTCGGCTTCGTATACGCCGCCGCCCCAGAGACGCAGCATGTTCATGTGCGTTTCCTGGCAGGAGCGCAAGAGATGCTCGTAATGGGGCACGGTTAAATGCGCCCGCATGAGGCCGGCGGGGATCCAGTTGGCCCCCTTGCAGAAAATCAAGTGGCCGTTAATCTTCAGACCAAAGGTCAATCCGCGGTCGTCCTTTTCCTGGACCAGCGCCACGGTCCGCAGCCCGGTCCTGAGCTTCCGCGTATGCACGATGGTCCTCCCGGCGAGCAGACGCGCCGCGATCGTATACAGGGGTTGGTCACCCCAACCGTTGGGCCACCACAGCTTTGGATCCTCGAGATGGAAGCGCCGCTTGGCCTGCGTATCCGCGACCGGGACCGTCTCCCGGGCGACCGTCGCGCCGTCCAGGGAAACCTCGATTTCCAACCGGAGTTCCGCCGGGGCCATACGTTGGATCTCCGCCGTGATATCCAGGACGGCCAGACGTGGATCGCTCAGATCCTGTTCGATCCGGAGATCCGTGATCCGGCCCGTATCGTACGCGGCGAGACGAATCGGCCGCCAAATGCCGCAGCCCAGGAGACGGAAACCCCAGTCCCAGCCAAAATCGGACGCGCACTTGCGCGTGAAGAAAGAGTTGCCCTTGATGTCCTCCCAGACGACCCTGGGGTCGGACGCATTCTGTCGCTTGATCCATTCCAGGACGGAGCGGAAGACGATGCGCAACTCGTTTCCGCCCGGATGAAGCAGCGGCTTGACGTCGAACTCATGCTCAATAAACATGTTCCTGGTCGCGGCCACCGGGACGCCGTTCAGATAGACCTCGGCAATGGTGTCCAGCCCGCGGCAGTCCAGGACGATCCGGTCGTGTCGCAGGAAGTCTTCCCCGACCGTGAAACCGCGACGGTACTCCCATTCTTTCTTTTCCACCCATTGCACCTTGAGCTCATTGTCGCGGTAGAACGGGTCCGCGAGCCGGCCCGCGCGAAGCAGATCGGTGTGCACCTCGCCGGGGACCAGGGCATCCAGCCATTCATTCTCGTCGGTCGCCTTGAATTGCCACGGACCGTTCAGGTCGATGCTCGCGGCGCAAGACTCGCGCTCGGGCAATACGGCGAAGGCAGGAGTGGGGAGCGTTTCAGCGGACAAACTCGATCATCCTCTCCAATCAGAACACAATGCAGTATGCAAGCGTTAATCCAAATGCTATTGCGAAGGGTGCTCCGCCCCGAAAAAGCCTCCCACCGGGTGATCCGCGGGAGATCCGGGTTTTGCGCGCGGACGCTCAGGGGATGCAATCGGTCCGGGCCAAGAATGCCTTTTTCCGCGGGCTGTTGCTCATGAAGTAGAAAAGCGCGCGAATCCAGAAATCAGCGCCCCATCCGTCGTGCGGTATAGAATACCACGCATGCTTGGAGATCCCTGTTGCGCAATGCGGATATATACGCAGAAATTTACGTAGTGCGAGCCGCTACCGATTTGCCGGATTGGTGCGGTCAGGCTTTCCCATGGTTCTCCCGGGATATGGTTCATAAGGAGGAAAAGCGACGCTCTCGCTTAATCTGCGTAATCTGTGAAACCTGCGGTCAGCGGTCCAGACGGGTTTTTTCACATCACCTTCTAAAGGAGCCCATTCTCTTTATGTTTTTCCGCAATCGCCCCCGCCAGATTCATAAGGGCCTGGAAATCATCCTCTTTGGGCGCGCCTTTGCAAAGGACGGGGGATAAGACCTCGACTTTGAGGTTGGGCAACGACGCGGTGATCTGTTCGATGGCTTTGCTGCTCCAGCCGTAGGAACAAGCCACGGAGGCGTATTTCACCTTGTCGCGATTTTCCTGGTTTTGAGCTTGAACATCCTCAAGGTCCAGGTCGTTCCGCTTGCCAGGCGGACTTCCACGGCGATCGCGGCCACGATGGCTGCGGAGGCAAAGAGCAGGGGGGTCCTGAGTTCGAAGATCTGCGCCAGGGTTCCGCCCACAAAGGGGCCGAACAACATCCCGAGGCCCAGAATCATCTCGTGGAGCCCGCTTTTTGTCCCCCTGTCCGCCGCGCCGTCCTGACCATAGAACACACTGGATAGGTACGTCATACCGGCACTGACGCCGAAAAGGCCGAAGGCCGCGAAGAACGTGCCGGTGGAAGGGTAGAACCACGCGATCAGCATGGCCGCGACGCCGACAAGCTGAAACGCGATTAAGGGACCCAGGCGGTAGGTCCAGCGTCTGAACCTGATCAGCAGAAAGGAAGTGACCGCCCAGAGGCAGTAGAGAACGGTATTGATCCCTCCGATGTAAACGGTGGAGATGCCCATGCCGACACAGAGTTTAGGGAAGAGGAACCTCATGATGCCGATGGTGACCCAAGTCCCGAAGTTGGCCACCCAGCCGATCGACAGGAACATTCTGTGTTTTGTCCGGTCCGCGGCCTCGAGGCCGGCCGCCGCCGCGGTCCCATGGCCCTCAATGGGCTGGTCCTTCGTTCTAAAGATCAGTATGGCCACGAGCGTGAGCAGGAAAAGACCAATGACGATCGAAGCCAGCGGCGCGATCCGCATGAATAACCCGCCAAGCAGACTACCCGAGGCGATCCCCACGGTAAAAACGATCGCAAACGCCCCGAGGAAGCGCATCAATCCCTCGCGCTGCTCCCCGTCTCCGATCCAGGCCTCCATGACCGGCCAGAAGATCGAGTTCGCCACCCCCGCGACGAAATATGCCAGGAAGATGCAGATCAGGCTGCGAAAACGCAGGGTGGCATAGGCCGCCATAAACAGAACGCAGGCAATCAGCAGCAAGCGCTTGCGTCCGATCCTGTCCGACAGGCGACCGAAACCCACGTTACCCAGGATCCTCGTCGCCACGTGCAACGTCCCGGTAAGCCCAAGGACGAAAGGGCTCTCGGTTACTCTGACCGCCAGCAATGAGGCGACCAGGAGGAAAAGACCATAGCAGATCTCCATCAGATAGATGGCGGCAAATAAAGCTGTTTTTCTTGTCGGCAAATCCATTTGCGCCTACCTTCCTAAAGAACGTTGTGAAAAAGCCGTCTGGACCGATAAACAGATTTCCGCGTTTACAATTCACGGTTTTCCGCCTCGGGGCCGGGGGCTGGATCATCCTTTTCCGCCCGTTTGGTCTCCTCCCAGAGGGCGTCCATTTCCGCCAGGGTCATCTCGTTCAGCCCACGTTCATTATGCGCCGCGGTCTCCTCGATATAAGCGAAACGGCGGCGGAATTTCTCCGTCGTCCGCCGCAGGGCGTCCTCGGCGTCAAAATGAAGAAACCGGGCCACATTAACCAGGGCAAAGAGCAAATCCCCGAACTCCTCGCGCAACCGCGCGCTTCTTTGCGGCTCGTCGCCGGGCGCCGCCAAGACCGTTCGGAATTCCCGCATCTCCTCGTCCACCTTGGCCAGGGCGCCCGCGATATCCGGCCAGTCGAAGCCCACTTTGGCCGCCTTGGCTTGGAGTTTCTGGGCGCGCATCAGCGCGGGAAGCGCCGCGGGTACGCCGGCAAGGACGGAGGCCCGTTCTTCCCCGTATTCGTGCCCTTTGATCCGATCCCAGTTCGCCAGGACCCCCGCCACCCCATCCACGGTTACGTCGCCGAAAACGTGCGGGTGGCGGCGGATGAGTTTATCCGCGATGGTCTTTGCCACACCGCTCAGGTCGAACGCACCGGCCTCTCCGGCAAGCTGAGCATGGAAGACCACTTGGAGCAGGAGATCGCCCAATTCTTCCTGGAGCTTGTCCATCCTCCGCGCATCAATGGCCTCGAGCACTTCATACGTCTCTTCGAGCAAATATGGCTTAAGGGTGGCGTGGGTCTGCTGCCTGTCCCACGGGCACCCGTTCTCGCCCCGCAGTCTGGCCATGACCGACGTCAGCCGCTCCATCTCCTCTGCCAACATACGGAAAACCTCCGATCGACTAAGCATGCTTGCTCCCGGGATGGATGAGACGCCGGAGGACTTCTACGTCTTCGCGTGCAACTCCTCCCAGCAGCCATAGCACGGCGACATAAGCTATCATGCCCCCCGGAAGCAGGATTAGGAGCCGTTCAAAGGCGTTGAGCGACGCCGGGAGACACCGGATACCCATAACCATGAGCAGCCAGCCCATGGCCAATGCCCCGAGGCCGCTCTTGGCCAGCGTCCCGTAGACCCCGCCGGACAAAGGGAACCGCTTCGCCAATTCATGAAAACTGAGGCCGGCGGCCAGGGCTGAACCCAGGACGGTACCGAGCGCCGCCCCCCGTAACCCGAAGTTCGGATTGGCGCAGAGAACCCCGGTTACCGCCACCTTGAGGATGAAGCCAAGCAGAAAATTCCTGACCGGCGCGGCGGTGCGGCCTATTCCCTGCAATGCGCCCGCGCAGACGCCTTGCCACCCGAGAAAGAAGGCGGCCGGGGCCAGCATCCGGAGCACCCCGGCCGCCGAACCGCCTCCATACAGGACTCGGCAGATCTCAGGCGCCAGCACAAAGAGTCCGGCGGTCGCAGGCAGGCAGATCAAGACGGTGGTACGTAGGGACTGCCGGATATGTCCGGCCGCGGCCGCCGTCTGGCGCCTGGTCCAAGCCTCGGTTACGGCCGGGACGAGACTAACCGCCAAGGCGGCGGTAATCGTGGTGGGAACGTAGATCACCGCCCATGCATTCCCGAGCCGGCCCAGAGCCGCGGTCGCCTCGCCGACGCCATAGCCGATCGCCTGTAGCCTGGTAGGCACCATGACGGAATCGATCGTTTGCATGAGCGGCAGCAGCAGCGCCCCCGCGGCGATCGGTAAGGCAAGCCGGACCAAGCGCCGGGCCAAGCGCCAGTAAGAAGGCGGCGGTTCCGTCGTCCCGGCCGGCCAGGGGCGCGAAAAATACCAGAAGACGAGCAGGCTCAGGCCGGCGGCTCCCCCCGCGCAAGCCCCAAACGCGGCACCCGCCGCGGCCATCTCGATGCCCATCGGCAACAGCAGGACCGCCAGAACCAAGAGCGTGGAGACCCTTACGATCTGTTCGACCAATTGCGAGAGCGCGCTCGGCATCATATCCCGCCCACCCTGGAAGAATCCTCGCAGGGCCGACATGAGCGCCATCAAGGGCACGGACGGCGCCAGCGACAGGACGACCGGGAAAGCTCTTGGATCCGCCGCCACATGCTGGGAGAAGAATCTGGCCCCGCCGGCCATGGCCGCTCCCCCGGCGGCGCCGAGACCGCCGAGCGTGCATAATGCCAGCCGCAAAACGCGGCGCGCGCCACGGTAATCACTAAGCGCGGCTCGTTCCGCCACGAGCTTTGAGATGGCCAGGGGCATGCCGGCGGTGGACAAGGCCATGAAGACCAGATAGACGGGATAAGCCATCTGGTAGAGCCCGATGCCCTCATCACCGATCAGCCTAACCAAGGGGATACGGTAAGCAGCACCTAAAATTTTACAGATGATGCCCGCCGCGGAGAGCAGGAACGCTCCCCTGAGCACGGAATGCCTCGTGGTCACCTTTTCACCTCCGGCCGTGACCTCCGGTAACGATTAAACTTACGTTCTCCGGGCACCAAAAATGTGCCTCCCGGGAGAGACTAATCGGGGGCGGGGCGCGGTAACGCCTTGGTCGCGGCCCGTTCACGATCGTTGGGGGTGGATACCTTGACGCATGCCGGTGGCGAGATTCTTCGCACTGTGAGGTTGACCTTGAGAAACAAGCAGGATTGGCGGGAGGAGATCGGCGACGCCCTGCGCAGCATACCGGGGGTCGCGGAGGTGACGGTGGACGATGAACGGGAGAGTATGATAGTTCGTTACGATCCCACGCTGACTTCACCGGATCAGTTCGGCAACCTCGCCGGGCAGGTGGGCATGGGACCGGTATCGCAATGACTGGTTAACGCGGATAATTGACGGTAAGCGACGCCGTGGAGGCGAGTCAATCAGGCGGCCTCATACGGCCTCCGGGGATCTTCGGCGATATACAGGTCAAGACTTGGGTTCCCGGGACGCCGGTGGGCCGGGATCGGGTTTGGAGGCTGCTGTTCCGCCGTCTCTGCCGCCGGTCTGACAGTGCAAGAGCAGCTTTCCAAAGCGCGGAAGGTTCATGGAGCGGCGCGTAGGTCAATTTTTGCTACCAGACGCCTGTATTCGGCTATTTTCTGCAGCAAGCCCGTTGCTTCGGGGGAGGAGTCTCCCGCCTCGATACCGAAGTACTTGATCCCGGAGAGGAGGAATCTCCGGTGGCGGTCATGCTTGAAACAACCTCCGAGCTTTATCTGCGCAAGAACTTTCTCATCTCGGCCAGCATGATGGAGGGACTGAACCGCATCAACCAGGCCGGCGCGGAAAGGGCCCAAGAAGCCCTGGTAGGCTACCTGAGCCAGGAGGAGCCGGTTGCGATCGAGTCCATCTCCATACTACCCCTGACCATGCTCGCCCAACGTCTCCACGATGCCCGCCGGGAGTACCTTGGCTGCCACGTCCGCATCTTCGGTGAACTTCAGGCGGAGCTCTATTGTTACCTGCAGGAGAGGGAAGCCAGAGCGCTCATAAGCGCGGTTCTGCGTCAACACCGGCTGCGCCGGGGCATCAGCCAGCTTGAGTTCTCGGCGCTCTCCGAGTTGGCCAACGTTCTGGCCAATTCATACTGGCTGGCGCTCCACGGCCATGTCGCCCTCAATTGGCGGACAACCGTTCCCGCCCTGGTGACCAGGGTTGAACGGATCTTCGCCCTGGCATCCCGTATCGGCCACTATGATTTTCTGGTCTTCCACACCGACCTCGCCCTGACGAATCTCGGCGTGCACCTGCATTTCTGCCTGATCCCCGGCGCCGACTGCCTCAATCGCTTTCTGCAATCCTTGGACGCCGAACACCTTCATACCTTGGTGGGCCGGTGAGGGTGAAGGGGTCGACTTTTGGCTTTCGGCGCATCTTTGTGCTGGCATAACAGGGCCTCCAACGGGAAGGATAAGAAGTACCGAAGGAGGCAAGTTTGATGAAGAGAATCCGTCTGCTTTCGCTGCTCCTCTTGGTGACGATCTGCGCGTTCGCCGTCTGGATGGCCCGGCCGAACGCACAGCCCGTCCAGGCCGGGGGCTGGTATTACTATGTCCAGCCGGGCGATACGCTTTTCATAATCGCGCGCAAGGTAGGTTTGCCCCTCAATCAATTGCGCACGGCCAACGGTCTCTGGACGGATAGTATTCGTCCGAACCAGAGGATCTTCATCCCCACGGCGACCACGCCGACCACGCAGTCTTACAGCCGGGGCGGAAACGATACCGAGCTGCTGGCCATGTTGATCATGGCGGAGTCCGGCAATGAGCCCTATATCGGCCAAGTGGCGGCGGGGGCGGTTGTGCTCAACCGTGTGGAGAGCCCGCTCTTCCCCAATTCGATCGCCGGGGTCATCTACGAGCCGGACGCCTTTGAATCAGTCTCAAACGGGCATATATACAGCCAGCCCCCCAGCAATTCGGCCAGGCAAGCGGCCGAATCCGCCTTGAGCGGCTGGGATCCTTCCGGCGGGGCGCTGTTCTTCTTCAATCCGGCCAAGACGAGCAGCCCCTTTATCTGGAGCCGGCAGATCATCACGCAGATCGGAAGCCACATCTTCTCGCGATAGCGGCGCGGCCGGATCGCGGGTCGGCCCCGGCCCCTCACGGCAACTCTCGCAGCGGGTCCACCGGCCCGCGCGGAGAGATGACCTCAAAATGCAGATGGATCCCGGTCGCTTTTCCAGTCGCGCCGATGTAAGCCAAGGGAGCCCCGGTCCCCACCCATTGACCCCGGCGCGCGAGCAGGCGCGCATTATGGGCGTAAGCAGTACGCCAGCCCTGTTCATGGGCGATGGTGACAAGCAGACCGTACCCTGAGCGCCAACCGGCAAAGATTACCCGTCCCGGCGCCGCGGCCCGGACAATGGTTCCGGCGGGCGCGGCGATGTCCAGGCCCTTATGCAGCCGGCCCCACCGCCATCCGTATCTGGACGTGATCCGACCCCTGACCGGCCAGCGTAGACGGGAACGAACCGTCGCATTCCGGGCCGTTGTCTCGATCTGCGCGCCGTCGGGCAACCTTAGCTTGACCCCGATGGGTAGATAACGGGGCGTGTATGAGGGATTCGCCGCCATAAGCGCGCCGAGGTTGAGGCGAAAACGGCGCGCGATACTCCAAAAACTGTCGCCCGCGCGTGTAAGGTAGGTTCGGGCGGGTTGGACGGTTCCGGCCGCTGGAAGGTATGGTGGGGGCTGCCGGATGGGAAACGGGCACACGCCCGTAAGCCTTTCGTCGTTCCTTGGCAAGGCCATCCCGGCCGGGCGGAACAAGCAGATGAGCGCCAAGATAACCGTCGTGACCAAGCATGCACGCCGTATGCCTGTTTCGTGGCGCCGCCGCCAGTCTACGCGCAAATAAAACCCTCCCGTCGTAGTCTTTCCAGACGGGAGGGTTTTATGATTTAACCAGCTAAGAGCCCTATTCTACCGCCCGGCGGCGTACGTTCTCCGCGAAAGACGAGGTCAGGACCATCTCTTTCAATTCCTGATTGGTCCGGGTCGAGGTCAGCCGATCGACGATGAGTTCCGTCGTCTCCGCCACGCCCAGGTTGCTGAGGACTTTCCTCAGCACCCAGGTCATCTCCAATTCATCGTTCCTGAGCAGCAGTTCCTCTTTACGCGTTCCGGACCGGTTGATGTCGATCGCCGGGAAGATGCGCCGGTCGGCAAGCTTGCGGTCGAGGTGGAGTTCCATGTTGCCGGTCCCCTTGAACTCTTCAAAGATGACCTCATCCATTCTGCTTCCGGTCTCGACCAGAGCGGTGGCCATGATGGTCAGACTGCCGCCCTCCTCAATGTTGCGGGCGGCGCCGAAGAAACGCTTTGGTTTGTGCAGAGCGCCTGGATCCACGCCGCCGGAGAGCGTACGGCCGCTCGGAGGCTCGACGAGGTTATAGGCCCGTGCCAGGCGGGTGATGCTGTCGAGCAGGATAACCACGTCCCGGCCGTCTTCCACCATTCGCTTGGCGCGCTCCAGGACCAGTTCGGCCACGCGGACGTGATTCTCGGAAGGCTGATCGAACGTCGAGCTGATAACCTCGCCGCGCACCGAACGCCGCATGTCCGTGACTTCCTCCGGCCGTTCGTCGATCAGGAGCACGAGCAGGTCCACCTCGGCGTGATTGGTGCTGATGCTGTTGGCGATCTTTTTCAAGATCGTCGTCTTGCCGGCCTTGGGAGGGGAGACGATCATGCCGCGCTGGCCTTTGCCCACGGGCGCCATGATGTCCAGGAGACGCATGGTAACCTCCTTGCTGTCCGTCTCCATCCGGAGCCTCTCGTGAGGATAGATCGGGGTCATTTCCTCGAAGACCACCCGGTCGCGCAGTCTCTCGGGATTATCGAGATTGACCGCCTGAACCTTGAGGAGCGCGAAGTATTTCTCGTTGTCCTTCGGCGGCCGCACCTGCCCCGAGACCAGGTCGCCGGTCCTCAGGTTGAACCGCCGGATCTGGGACAAAGACACATAAATGTCATCCGGTCCGGGGGTATAATTGTTGACCCGCAGAAACCCGAACCCGTCCGCCAGGATTTCGAGCACCCCCTGTGAGAATAGGAGACCTTCCTTGGCGGCGAAGACCTTGAGCAACTCGAAGATTAGCTCGCGCTTGCGCAAGCGGTTGTAGTTCTCAAGCGCCGCCTCCCTCGCCATATCGTGCAGTTCGGCAAGGGTTTTGCTTTCTAGGGTAGCGAGATCCATGGTGCAGGTCACACTCCTCAAGGTGAGTAGAGCAGGTGGGCATGGAGAGGAAGGTTCAGAGGTTGGCCGAGGCGGATTACCGCTCCTGACTCAACTTGCATGCGTCAATACTGGCGAATCCGCGCGTTGACATGACGATGCGCGGATTCCTCCTGACCGCGGCCAAGTCTTCCTTTGTCTCGGCATAGATGATCAAGAGACTGTGGCATGATCCGCAACGTAGTTCAAGCTTGTCGGGGAAGACATCCACTTCGATCTGGCCGTTGCCGCACTGGCATTTCAGGTTGCCGTTCTCCGCCAGGAAGTGTAAGTGCCCTAATACTTCTAGCATTACCTCGGGATGGTTGAAAAAATCGTCAAACCCGAGATCGTTGGCGATGCTCTCGAGTCGATCGCGGCCATCCTCTATCACTTGGCGCACTGATTGCTCCGGCCCGAGGTAACCGATCTCCGCGCCAATCTCGGGGCATCTTAGGCGGCAGATCTCATCGCCCCAGAATTCCTGGCGGCGCAGGCGCTGATGATGGGTACCGGCGCAGGCGAGGCAGGCAATCTGCACGATGTAGCTTTTGTGGGCGGCTGATGAAATAGTCATCTTGTTGAAACCGCACCCGCAATTGACCCGCAGGGGGCGCCCGGGGACGAAGGAAAACAAGGAAAGCACGTGTGAAGCGAACTTTCCACATAGCGGGCACCGTAGTGCAACCATGCGGCCCGTGGAGAGGAGCAAGCTGCCGCCCCCTTTTCACGATAATAGTTCGCTGTCTGACCGCAAAATCCTTTTTGTCCCGGATTTCGAAAGTACCTCGACTAACCGCGGCTTCGGCGCGAAAGCACCAACGCGGTAAAGTCGCGGGAAGCTGTCATATTTGGCTTTCACCTTCGAAATCTCGGCTTATCGTCTTACGGCATGAAAGACCGCGCGCCCGGTCAGGCCAAGCCGGTCAGGGTCAGGATGGCCTCGGGAATCTCCCAGAGCGGCAGAATCATGTCCGCGGCGCCCAATTCCGCCGCCATGCGGGGCATGCCATATACCACGCAGGTATCCGCGGACTCGGCGACGGTCCTGGCGCCGGCTTTCCGCATCGCCAGGAGTCCCCGCGCGCCATCCTGCCCCATACCCGTCAGAATAACGCCCAGCGCTTGTCCGCCACATGTTTCGGCGATCGAGGTGAAACTCACGTCCGCCGAAGGCCGGAAAACGGAACTTGGCTCCGGCCCGACCTTGAGCCGCAGCTTGCCCGGGCTTCCGGTAACCCGCGTTTGCAGACCCGCGGGCGCGACCTTTATTTCCCCGGGCGCCAGTAGATCGCCGTCTTCAGCCTCCTTTACCGGCACGGATACCAACTCGGACAGGCGGCTGGCGAAAACACGGGTAAAACCCGGGGGCATATGCTGCACCATCAGGACGCCAAACGGAAAGCGCGGCGGCAACCGGGTCACTATGCTCTGCAGCGCGCGCGGCCCGCCGGTCGAGGCCGCAAGACAGCAGATGACCGCGTCGCTGGCAAGACCCTTGATCCCCGGCGGCAGGCTGGAGGAAGCGGCGCGGGCATTATCCGAGATGTTGGCCATGGCCGCCGTTTTTACCTTGGCCAACAGCTCTTCCGCGATATCCCACATCGCCTCGGAAGGCATGGCCACCGGCTTGGTCACGAAGTCCACCGCGCCCAGTTCGAGCGCGCGCAGAGTGTACTCCGCGCCCGCCGTGGCCCAGGAACTCACCACCACTACGGGTATAGGCCGCGCCGACATGAGTTTGGCCAAGAAGGCCAAGCCGTCCATCTTCGGCATCTCAAGATCCAACGTGAGGACGTTCGGCTCGTGACGGGCAAGTTTGGCGAGGGCATCCTCGCCGTCCCGGGCCACGCCGACCACGCTGATATCAGGATCGGCCTCAAGCATGTTCGAGATGACCTGGCGCATGAATGCTGAATCGTCTACTACCAAGACCTTGACTTGGGACATGGCCGGCCCCCCTTCCGTGGTGGTCGGTTTTTCGACAGGGATCTTCATATTTCCTGCCTATGACAGGACTTTGACCCAACGCACGCGTCCGTTCAGATCCAAGAGCACATAGACCCGCATCCCTGGCAGTAAGCCCTCGGGCAGGGAGCCGGCGGCCACGGGCAAGGCCACGATCTCCCTTGCCTCCGGAGAATAGCCGGTCAGACCGCCTGGCGAGACTTCGGTCAGCCACAACTCACCGCCGGCATAGACCGCTTCAATCACCCTGAGAATACCGCGGCGATCCGCCCAGACTTCCGCCCAGAATGAAGCCTCCGCGGTTACTGGCCGGAGAGCCTCCGCGCAGGCGGATTTCCCATTGGCCAAGATAACGCACCCCGGCGCAAGCGTAAATGAAACCGCCCCACCGCGCGTATCCAGCAGACAACGGCCGTGGTCCAAGCCCACGATCGCCCCTTCATACGCGCTGAGCGCGCCATAGGCCGCGCCGGAATCGGCAAGGATCTCTGCAAGCCCCGCCCGGATTACAAAGAACTGGCTGCCGGGCGCCGCCTCCGCCCCGGCCGGGCATAACCAGAGCAGGCCGGCGCACGCACAGGCCATAACCGCCCGCAACACGCAACTCATCTCCCCGGAGTCCGAGCCATGATGGCCGCTTGGCTCGGACCGCGCTGGTTCCAGTCTTGACAGCATAAACGCGGAGTATACCCCATAAGGAGATGCCGCCAGGGTTCGGCGTTTATACCTGCGAGTCCCTACACTCAAACTCTGTGCGACCGGGTAGAGTAACTCTGTGGGACGGAGTCAGGTGAGGGAGGTGAGTCTGAATGAACGCTCGAGTCAGCTTGCGTTCCGCGTCGGTCGGGTTGGTTCTGTCTCTTGTCATACCGACCTTTGCTTCCGGGTGTAATTTCTTTGGCCCGAGGAGCACTCCGCAAACTCCACCGACAAGACCGGCGCCGACGCGCATGACCGGACGCCGCGCCGGCGTTACGGGTGTCACGCCCAGCCCGACGCCTGGAATGGGGAATCCTTTAAGGCCGGCGCCGACCAAGCGCCTGCCGGCCATCCGCGCCACGGACATCAGTTCGCTGCGCGCGGCGGTCGACCGGTGCAAGGCCGCGGTGGAGAAGAACGACTGGGCCAAAGCCACGCGGGAAGCCAACTCGCTTGGCGCGACCTGGACCCGTTTCAAACCGGCCAAGAGTGGAACCATGTCCGCGACCGAGATGAAGACGTTTGATGTCAACTACGCCAAGCTTCAGAAAGACGTCAGGGCCAGGAACAAGAGCGGCTGTCTTCGTGATACCAGGGCGCTCATGGATACCGTGAACAAGATGCGAACCTAGCCCACCCACCCCCGCGCGGACAGCACCCCCTCTCTTTGGCAAAAGAGAGGGGGCGGGGGTGAGCATCCTGGCGAAGCTTCGCCTCGAACCAACGAGAACCGTTTGAACTCACCTCGGTCAGGGTCTGCCCATGGCCCGCCGCCGCGGCCGGTAACCAAGGCCGAACCCGGCAAGAACGCCGAGCGGGAGCAGGCCGAGCACGGCCCTGGCAACGCCGCTCCGGGCAGTCATGCTCTCTCCCTCCGGCCAGGGGACCAAACCCTCGGGAGGTCTCGTCTCAGCGGCCAAGGAGACCATGAAACGCTTCAGTCTCCGGGCAAGGCGCGCATCCGCGCGCGGATCACCCGCCGCCGTGGCCGCGGGCTCTTCCGCGGCGCGCGCGCCGAACAGCAGCCGGAAATCCTCCGCGAACGTTTCTTCCGGCGAATTGGCCCACGCGGCGGTATTCACCCCGCCGTCATCGCGCCAAGTCAGCTTTCGCGCGCGCAGGTAGTCCCCCCACTTCCGCCTGCCTTCCCTGGTCTCCCTGGGCATGCCGGCCAAGTGCAAGTAGTGTCCGAACTCGTGCACCAAGGTCACTTCGAGTTGGTTGGGGATGAGATTCGCATGCCGCGGCTCCGCGGCCACGAACGCAAAGCCGGGTCCACCCAGGCCGCTCACCGCGCCCATCACAAACGGCAGCAAGAAGACCCGGTAACCCCGCAGCGCGCCGGACGGTAACGCCAGGGAAGCCAAGGCCGCTTCGGCTCTGGCCGCGGACGGATACTTATCCGGCGAGGTGGTGGTGAGCGGTTCCGTGCCGATGCGAAACAGATCCTCGACTTGGGGCACGGCTCGCCAGCCTTGCTCCAGCGCCGCCCGGTACATCACCTCCGCCCGGGCGAGCAGAAACAGCGACAGGCTGGCCTCGGGGGGGTAGATGATGAATCCTTTGCTCTCCTCCGTCCGCCCGCCGTTTGCGGCCAGGTAAAGGCCGGCATCATGCCAAACCTCGATGCGCGTCCGGATCGCGGCCTTGCCCTGGGGGGTACGTACAAGCGCCGCCAAGCCGGCGCGGTGTTCCTCGAGCCAAGCGCGGGCACGATCCGCCGGAGGCAGGCGTTCGATCACCGCCGCCGAGGCGCCGGGGTCGATGCGGGTGAACGGCCGGACGGTCGCCGGCGCGAGGAACACTCCCGCGGCGATCGAGACGAGGATAAGCAGGCGTTGCACTTGAAGATCCCCTTATATCACATATGTAGGGGCACGGCCTGCAGGAATATTTCGCCTCCTGTCGAACACTGAACGAAGGTGCCTGTTGGGGGGGTCTTCCATGGCTGAAAACCCGATTATCAGACGGAACGAAGAGCACACCAACCAGATCGTGGCGCGTGTTATGCTCTATTGCTTGCCGTTCTTCCCCTTGATCCTAGTGCTGAATATCCTTGGCGTCTTCACCGTTCCTCTGGGACAGTACCTCGTGCCTTTCGGCACGGCCATCATTCTGATGGTCCTGCCCACCTTCCTCATCACGCAAAGGCTGAGCGGTCCCTGGTTCAAATACGTTGTCGTCACCGCCTGCACCGGCGCCGTGACCGCACTCTACTTGAATTACTGGGAGATCGGCCGCTTTATCGAGATTTTATGGCTTTTTCCCGTCGTCATCGCCTGCGCTTACGTATCGCCGACGCTGACCGCCTACGCCGCTTTCGCTTCGCTGCTGATGATGGACATCGGTTACGTCTACGCCATCTCCGTCAAACCCGTTTATTATACCGAGTACGTGACCGTACACAACACCTTCGGCGATCTGGCCTTCCGCGACGTGACCCTGATGGCGATCACCGTATCGCTCTTCGGCTTGACCTCGCGCTTTCGCCGCCTCCTCAACGACCTGGTCAGCACCGAGGAACAAAACGTAATCCTGTCCCGGCTGGCAAGGATCATGGGCGAAGCGACGAATGCGGCGCGGAGTCTGGTCACTTCCGCCGACCGGGTCGCCGAGATCGTCCAGCATTCCGACGCGGCCAGCACGCAAACGGCCGAGTTTGGCAAACAGCTCGCCGTTAGCGCGGAGGAAACCCTACGTTACATCCGTCGGGCCGGTCCGGCAATCGTGGAGATGGCCGACAAGATCCAGGGCCTCGCCGCCACCGTGCAGGAAGTGGCGCGGGCGGCCGAGGAAATGGATCGCACGGCCAGATCCGGTAAGGAAGCGCTTGCCAAGGCGACCGACCAGATGCGGGCCATTGAGCACGTCACCGAGGACAGCCGCGCGCTCGTCGATCGCCTCGGCGAACGCTCCGTGGCGATCGGTCAGATCGTGCGCGTGATCACGAATATCGCCCGCCAGACGAAACTGCTGGCCTTGAACGCCTCGATCGAGGCCGCCCGCGCCGGCGAGGAGGGGCGGGGCTTCCAGGTGGTCGCGATGTCCATTCGCGACCTGGCCATGCAATCGGCGCAAGCCGCCGAGACCATTACCGGACTCATCGCCGAGATCCAGGAACAGACCGTGCAAACGGTCAAAGCCATCGACCGCGGGGGCGAGCAGATCAAGTCCGGCTTGTCCGCCATCGGCTCCGTGGAGGAAGCTTTCAACCAGGTAGCCGCCTCCGAGGAGTCGGTCCGCGGACAAGTGGATCGGATTGCCGGCACGCTGACCGGGTTGGCGGCCAGCGGTGACCTGATCGTTTCCTCCGCCCAGGGAATCGAAGCCCGTAACGTCAACGGCGTGACCGGCGCGCAGAGCATCGCCGCGGCCATGCAACAGCAACTGGCTGACATGCGCCTGATCAGGGACGAACTGAACCGCCTCCTGGAAACCGCGGAGACGCTGCGTACCCTGGGCGGCAACTGACCTTTGCCTTTGGGTCGGTTAGGGTGTCTTGGCAGTGCTGGCCGTCAGGACGACGCCCAGAACGATCAAGACCGTTCCCGACCAGCGCAAGAGGGTCACTTTTTCGCCGAGGAAAACCGAACTGACAAACAGGATCCCGATGTACCCCAACGACAGCATGGGGTATGCCAAGCTGAGATCCACGCGGGACAGAACCAGAAACCAGAAGATGGTGCTAATCCCATAGAGAACGAGACCAGACATGATGAGCGGGCTGCCGGCCACGGCCGAAACGAAGCGCCAGAGCGAGTGGCCCATCAGCGCCTGCAGGTCGCCGGCACGGTTGATCCCGAGTTTGATCGCCAGCTGTCCGCAAACGCCCAGGCTGACCGAGGTCAAGATCAGGACTAGCGATTTGAGCATCACACCCGCCTCCAATCTGATTCCGATCTAGATTATAGGGTTTGTCCAGGACCGCTGGCAAGCTTTCTTTCCTGGATTTACGTTGACACGTTGTCGGCGATTGGCGGGGCAGGAAGATAAAGGCTCCGTATAATAAGCCCGGGTTCTGCGGGGAGGGTCGTTCTTGAAAGAAGCCGTAACCGTCTTGTGTTGTTTGTTGTTGCTGGCATGTGCCGCCCAGCCGGCGTTGGCCATCGATACCACCTGGTATCCGAGCACGGCGGCCTTGGGATTGGACGCGCGCGCGCTCGCCATGGGCGGGGCCTGCCTCGCGGTGGCCGATCGGTATTCGTATCCGGTAAATCCCGCGGGGCTGGCTTTCATCACTGACCAGAGCGTGTTCATCGGACGTTACACGTATCCGAACATAGAATACGATCCCAATCCGCTCAGTTCCGCCGCTTGGGGCGGTCAGCAGCATCTCTACCTCGCATACGCGCATCCGGATACCGGCAGCGGCGCTTATGGTTTTACCGCCTATCAGAACGAGTATGTTTTTGCCTGGTTGGCGGGCACCGACCGCTATCATACATACACGGCGTTTCAATACGGATACGGCCGCCTCGTCCTCGACAATCGGCTGAGCCTTGGGATTAACTTGCGACAGGTCGGCGTGGTCGACGAAGCCTTGGACAATCTTAACCATTTCAACGCCATTACGACCGGAGACATCGGTGCCACCTTGCAAATCAACAAGATGCTTGCCTTCTCGATCTTGGTCACCGACGTAAGTTCGCCAAGGATCGTCGTTTGGGACGAGGAAATTGACGGAGAAACGGTCGAGCATTACTACGATGTTCCCACGTGGATCTTCTTCGGCGGGAGCGTGCGGCTGGGGGACTTCCTGGTCGCGGCGGTCGATCTGGATTATAACGTGGCCAACGTGCTCGATCTTTTCAACGTCACGCGCGCCGGTTTCGAATTGCGGCCCATCCCCCTCTTCGCGGTGCGGGGTGGGCTCTACCACGGCCAGCCCACGTTCGGGTTCGGCGTCAAGTTGGGCGCCAAAGACGGTATTCAGTTGGCCCTGGACTTTGCCGAGTTCTGGCCGGGCGTGCTGGACGTATCCCCAAAGCAATGCCTGCAGGCGACGATTATCTTCTAGACTCGCCCGCGCAATCCCCATGATCTTTTGGCTCGAATGCGAGATCCGGGATGAAAAAGAGGCCCGAAACGGCCTCTTTTCTCTTGTTCGAGAAATAGAGCCCCCTCTTTTTAACGCTGCGGTGTTCCGGGCGGGGCGCCGATCTGCCAGGGAAGGGCCGGCTCGGGACAGATGCGGATGTCATCGATGAACCAGCCACGGAACCCGTTGTAGAACCCGTCATGCGTGTCGAACGTGAACCGCAACAGGATCGTCTTGCCGAGATAATCGCTGAGGTCGACCGTGACCGGGATCCAGTTGGCCGCCTGGTTGAACCCGCCGCTCGTATAGGCCAGCGCGTGCCGGTCCGCCTCGGGCGTGGGCGGATCGCAGTACGGATTGAGCCTGCGTAGCTCCGTAAACTCGTTCCCGCCATCGGTGGAGATCGAGACGATCATCAAGTCAAAACCCTTGTCGTTCGGATTCACGCTCTCGATCTCAAACCAGGTCATGAATCTCAGCGTGGCGGCATTGGTCGGATTGTTCAGAGCGATCGCCGGCGAAGTCAGCGTGCCGATGCTGGTCGCGGACGAACCGCCGGACTGAGGGCCGCCGCTCAGACTGCTTCCCCCGAAATGGCCGTAGTTCGCATCACCATACCAAAAACAGTAATTGCCGCTGTAAGCGAACGGTATCCTACCCAAGGAATCGTCGAGGTGGGGGAGCACCACGATCCCGTCAAGATATGCTTTATTCACGATCGCCGGATCGTTGTTTTGCCGGTGCCAGAACCCCGTCGCCGTCCAGCCGCCGGCGTCCGTCTCAAAGTCCTGCTCGTAGATGGGCGGGATATCGTTCATCGTTTCGAGCACGAAATCGACATTGGCGATGGTCTTGTTCGCCACCAGGCCCGTCGGATAGCTCTGCGCGCGGTAGCCGGCCTTGGTCGCCATGACCCAGACCGAAGAGAGCGGCTTCCCCCCCGTATCCTCGGTGGGGATGCCATAGGCGAAGAAGTAGCCGTTCGTATCCGTCATCTTCGAGGCAAAGACGCCGTTGGTCTGCTTCCCCCCGTCCAGGACGACCAAGGCGTCGCTGAGCGGCAGGCCGTTCCGGTCGGTAACCCGGCCGCAGATGCTGCTGTACTCGAGGCCGGAGCCCAAGGCGGCCATGGTGAAAGAAACCAGGGTTAACTGCGGGCCTGCCGCGCTTCGGCTTAACCGAACCTGCGTGGAACTGTCGACATAGCCGGCGGCGCGCGCGCGGAGCGTGTAGGTGGCCTCCGACTTGAGCGTGAAGCTGAACCGGCCGTTGGCGTCCGTGAGGTACGCGGAAGCGGTCTCCTCCACGGTGATCGTGGCGCTGATTCCCTGTTGGGTTTTGAGGTCCATGACGACGCCGGAGACCGTGACGTCGATGGGTGTCTGCTGGGCGGGGATGAACGCGCAACCAGCCTGTACGACAATGGCTAGAAACGCCAACGCCAAGTATGCTCTCCTAGCGATCATGCCAAGCTCCCTCCCGGTTACCCGCCGCGCGGAGCGGTCACGGCGGCTCTTCTTTAGTCCTTTGCGGCTAATAACCTGCGATCGGTCGATGGCCTCCATGGTATATATCGTCAAGATCCGGGCGACCGCTAGAGGCCCTTCCCGAGCTCGGCTAAGATTGTGCGCAATACCGTACCATGTTTGCGAAGATCCCCCGCCCGTCCTCCGACCCGTGCGCCGGTAGAACGGCCCGCTCCGGATGGGGCATCAAGCCAAGCACCAGCCCGGACCCGTCCGTCAGGCCGGCGATTCCGCCCGGCGAGCCCGAGGGGTTGTCCGGATAGCGCTCGGTCGGCCCGCCGCGGCCGTCCACGTAATGGAAGGCCGGATGCACGGCTACGCCTTCGGCAAGCATCAGACGGCCCTCGCCGTGGGCGGAGGGCAGACGGAGATGCCGATCCGATAATCCATCGCGCCAAAAACTCTCCCCGGCCGCCGCCAGGGTTACCCAGCGTCCCTCGAAACGCGCGGAACGGTTCTGGGTCAGAGCGCCCAATCGTTCACCGAGGGCCTCGCCGGGCAAGAGGCCGGTCTCCATCAGGATTTGATCGCCGTTGCAGATGCCGAGGATTGGCCGCCGGCGCTGGAGAAAGCGGCGTAGTTCATCGCCGAGTCTGGCGATCAGATGCACCGCGTAGACGCGCCCGGCGGCGATATGATCGCCGAACGAGAACCCGCCCGGAAAGACGAGTCCCTGCAGGGAAGCAAGGCTCGCGCGTTTGGCCAACAAGTCTCCCAGCAACACGTAGACCGCTTCGCCCCCCGCCAACCCGATGGCAAAAGCCGTTTCCTCGTGGCAATTGGTGCCGGGGGCGTACATGACGCCGATCTTGGGTTTCATGACGTGACCACCTTTTAAGGTCTGTTTTCCTTTCGGGGCCGGAACCGGTAGCGCGATCGAAATCGATACCGCGAAGCAAAACCGCTTAACCCCTTCGACCCCGATGCCGATACCGGCCCCGAACGCAATCCTTACCTCTGGAGCTTGTGCCGATCAGAACACGACTTCTCTAAACGTCCCCTCCCAGGCCGAGACAAGGTCGGCAAGCGGCAGTACGACGGATAAGTCCCCGCGCCTGACGATTAAGTCCTGGGCCTCCGTGACCCGTCCGATGACCCGGCACGGCAGGCCGGGGAAGAGGTCCTCAAGATCCGTCCCTGCTGGAACCTCAAGCACGAATGCCCCGACGGCCTCGGCAAAGAGGACGCCGTCCCAGCGCGCGCCGGGAAAGGCGTCCAGATCGATCTCCGCCCCCAGTCCGCCGCCGTACGCCATCTCGAAAACCTTGGCGAATAGGCCGCCTTCGCCGATGGCCGCCGCGGCGCGGACGGGATTCGCGGCGCTTCCATAGAGCGCAAAGAGGCGCCGCCAGAGGGGCAGCAATCCCGCCGCCCAAGCTTCGCCCCCGTCATGCAGCCGGTCGCCTCTGGTGCCGAATGTATCCAGATAGACCGAGCCGCCCAAGCGATCCGGCCAGAGATCGCCGGCGAGCACGAGCAGATCGCCCGCCTGGCGCAGCGGCTTGTTTACGCAGCGGTGTACGTCGGGCACCCGCCCGAGCGTGGCCACGACGAGCGTCAGCGGTACCTCGATCGTCCTGCCGTCCTGGCATTGCATCGTGCCCGAACTCGAGTCCTTGCCGGAGATGAAAGGCATACCATAAGCGACGGACAGATCGGCGATCGTTTCGACCATCCGTACAAGACTCCCGTTGACCGCCGGCGTGCTACGCGGCGTATAAAAGTTATCGCAGAGCGCAAGGCATTTTGGGTCCCCCCCCACCGCGATCGCCCTGGATATCGCCTCCACCATCGCCAGCCTGGCATAACCGGCGGCGTCCAGTTCGCCGTAGAACGGATTGTACGCCACCGTGCTCACCACGCCCACATTTTCGCCGCGCAACGGCATGGAAACGAAGGCGTTGGTGGGCATCCTGCCGGTCCGCCCGCCATACGGGCCGATAATGGTGCGCCCTTGCACCGTACTGTCGAATTGCAGGCCGGCGGCGGACTGATCGCAACAGTGGTAATGCGCCAGCACTCGCCGGGCGCATTCCGGGAGGTCCGTAAACGCAGGCGGCGGCGGGACGGGGGCATGTTTTGGCCCTGGCGTCCTCGTCTCCGCCCGGTCGATCGGGCAGGCGCCCCAAAGAAACTCCATGCCAAGGTCCACGACCATCTCGTGGCGCCACATCGCCTGGTAACGATGGGTCGCGGTAAACACGCCGACCTTGGCGGCCAGGACGTCGTAGCGATCGAGGATGGCCAAAGCCTCGTCGAGTTTATCCGGGGGAACGGCGATCAGCATGCGCTCCTGTGATTCGGAGAGAAGAATCTCCCAGGCGGTGAGCGAGGCATCCTTGAGCGGCACGGCATCCAGTTCCAGGCGGATCCCGGTCGCTTCCCCCATCTCGCCGGCGGCGCACGATAACCCGCCGGCGCCGAGATCGGTAATCGATCTGATAATACCGGCGTCGCGCAGGACGGGGATGGCTTCCATGAATTTGCGTTCGGTGATGGGGTGCCCGATCTGCACCGCCGCGGACTCCTTGGCTCTCGTCTCCGTTTCCATCTCCGCCGATGAGGCGGTGGCGCCGTGCAGACCGTCCCTCCCCGTGCGTCCGCCGATGAGCAGGACCGCGTCGCCGGGTTGGGGGGACTCCTTGGCCGCGTACCGCCGCGGGATGAGCCCGAGGGAATGGCCGAGCGCCAGGCACTTCGGGTAACCTGGATGGGCGCGATAGAGGGAGTACATCATCGGAATGCCCATGGGGTTGCAATAATAGGCGGTGGCCCGTATCGATTCCCTGACGATGTGTCCAGGCGGCAGCGCGCCCGCGGGAACTTCGTGCGCCGGCAGGCGCGGGTCCATCGTGCCCATGATGGTTGAACCGCCGATCGGATAACCGCCGCGGCCAAAGCCGATCGAATCCCGGATCACGCCCCCGTGTTTCGTGGCCACGCCGCCGAACGTGGCAATGGCGCTCGGGAAGTTGTGCGTCTCGCCCTTGATCGTCACGACCCAGTCCGCTGTCAGGGCCAGGCCGCCCGCGTTATCGCGAAAGACCGAGACCACATCGGGATGGTTTATCGTTGCGGTCGCGGCCATTAGTTTCTTCAACAGGCCCAAGCTTTTCCAGGTGGTGTGGTAGCAATGATCCGACCAACTCTGGACGCAAATCTCGATCTCCGCGTCCGTAAGCGGGCGGCCGAGGTCTTCTTCGTATCGTTTCAGGGCGCGCATCTGCGAGAGGGGAGCATACCAGGAGTTTTCACGTGAGGCACGCGCCAATTCCTCGTCGTCGAGGCCGAGGAGGGATACCCGCCGTACCGGGTCGGGCGCACCGGTGGGCCGCAGTGAGGAAAAGACGTGCCCCGGCGGGATGATCTCCTGCACCACCGGGTTATAAAGGCATAGAGCGGCGATTTCCTCGGCCTCACGCGTGGTCACGCCCTGAAGCTGATAGCGTAATGCCAGCCTTGCCCAGCTTAAGCCCGTTTGTCCCAGAGCCCAAGCTCCGCTCAGAATGGAGGGCGTCTCCGGATCCGTCACCGCGCGCCGATACCCGATCTCGATCACCGGACCATGCGCCGGGTCAAGGCCGCTGACGGGGGCGTCCGCTTCAAACACGGGATTGACGAAGAGCGGCCGCAAGGCGGCGGCGTCGCAATCGCCCTCGAGCCGGTATACACGCTCGATGATCAAGTCCGTAAGCCGGGTATAACCTTGATGACGCAGGCGCGCCAGGAGCGAAGCCGCTTCAGGGTCGTCCGTGCGCCGGACGTAGATGGTCTGAATGCCCATGATTGGCCTCCCGCACTGAAATTGACCCATCCCGCGGCGGAGCGGCATCGCCGGGCGGACCCCGGATTCGTCGCGGATGGTTCCACACACTGTCTGTTTGACAACCATCCCACGATTCCCTGCGGCAATAGCGTCTTTTATCAAGGATTTTTCGCCGGGATACTGGCGGAAGTCAAGAAGCCGCTCCCCGACCCCTCGATAGAAGCGGAGTACTTGCGGATCCAGCCCGGGACGTTGAGCACATCAAGGCGTCGAAGACAGCCGCGCGAGGTCATTTCGGGTCCGGATCGAGGGAATGCGTTCAGTCGTGATAGGATTTCCCCTTCCGATGCAGAAACAGTCACCATTCCATGTTACAGGCGAGAGCGAAAATGAGGGCGCGGGAGGGTGATCCCCCGTGGAACCGATTCTTGTCCGTCCCGCCAGCGGCCGCGATCTGGCGGCCATCAATGAAATCTACAATGACGCCGTTCTTAACACCACCGCGACGTTCGATGTCGAACCCCGCGACGAGGAGGCGGCACGGGCATGGTATCTTGCCCACGGGCCGGCCTATCCGCTCTTGGTCGCGGAACGCGGCCGCACCATCGTAGGCTGGTCTTCCTTGAGTCCTTATGCTCCCCGGCCCGCCTACCGCTTTACCGTGGAAGACTCGGTCTACGTGCACCGGGATTGCCGCGGCCAGGGTGTGGGGCGCGTCTTGCTCGCCTCGTTACTGGAGGCGGCCGCCGCTCTCGGATATCACTCCGTAATCGCCAAGATCGCGGATGGGAATGAACCCAGCCTGGCACTGCATAGGCGCGCGGGTTTTGCCCCGGTGGGGACGCTGCGGGCGGTGGGATGGAAGTTCGGCCGCTGGCTGGACGTGGAGATCCTGCAGTTGCTCTTACGGGAGGGTGACCGATGATCGACCGGCATTTTACCGTGGCGGTATTCACCGTCGCTGCCGGCAAAGTCCTGCTGCTTCTGCACCGTGAGCTAGAGCGCTGGCTGCCGCCGGGAGGACATCTCGAGCCCGGCGAGACTCCCGATGAGGCCGCCATCCGCGAGGTGCGCGAGGAGACGGGTCTCGCCATCCGCCTTCATTATGGACCGGAAAGCATGGCGGCCGGGGGGCCTCGTTTGCTGGCGCGGCCGGCCGGTATCCAGCTGGAAAGGATCGCTCCCGGCCACGAGCATATCGACCTCGTATATTTCGCCGTCCCGGATGGCCCGGAGATAACGCCGCGGTGCAGTCGCGAATCGCATCAAGTGGGTTGGTTCGGGCCGGAGGATTGGAGACGTTTGGGCGTGGATGAAGAGATCCGATCCTGGGCCGCGCTGGCCATACGCTCGACATAGCGCGCCCGCCCAAGGCGGGTGGTGATGGCCCATGCGTTGCCAAAAGACAAGAGGGATCCCGCCGGCGGCGGCGAATCTGGCAAAGGGGTGGAGAAGTTCGTGACGATTGCCGAGCATTTACAGGCATTGGTTTCCGGCCTCGGCCCGCGCGCGGCGGCGGGCGCCGGCGAGGAAGCGATTGCGGAGTATGTGACCGGCCAATGCAAGGCGCTGGGGCTGGAGGCGCAGCGGCAGCGGTTCCAGGCCGGAGGCGATCTATGCCTGTCATATACGATCCTTCTCGCGCTGGTTCCGCTTGCGGCCGCGGCGTTCTTCGCTCGGCCCGGGCTTGGGTTCACGGCGGCGCTGGCCGCGGCCTTCGCGTACATGCTTGAGGGCGGGACATATCCAGCCGTTTCGCGGCTTCTGCCCAAACGGCCAAGCGTGAACGTGGTCGCCAAGGCCCACGCGCGCAGCAAAGAGCTGCGGCAAATCGTATTCCTGGCCCGTCTCGCCCCCGCCGGAGCCGCCGCGGGTTTTCCGCCGGGGCCGGCCGCCGACGCAAGGGTGAATGCCATCCTGGGCGCCGCGGCCGTAATCGGACCGGCGGTGCTGTATGGGGCGGCCCTGTTGATCCCCGGCGCTCCCCGCCTGCTCTTATGGTGGCTCTCCCTGCCGTTCGCCGCCGTGAGTCTGGCCTATGCGGTCCTGACGTTCCGCCTCGCGCTGGGCAGGAAGGCGCCGGCCGCCGCCAGGGACGTTTCCGGCTTGGCCGCTCTGCTGGAGACGGCGAAGGTCATCAGCCGCGCGCCGTTATTGACCACGAGCGTTTGGTTCGTGGCCACCGGCGCCGGTGACGCCGGCCCCTGGGGCGCGTTGCATCTGTTCCGCCAATGCGGGTTTGACCCGGCCAAGACGGTGGCGATCAACCTCGACGCTCCGAGCGGCGGCCGGCTGGCCCTGACCGCGTCGGAAGGTCTGTTCCCGGCGCGGCGGACCGATACCGCCCTGGTGGAGACCTTGCGTGAGGCGGCGCGCGCGAAAGGGATCGATCTGTCCCCGGGGCCTTACCATCTCCCGGCCATGGATGCGGCAGTCTTCTTGGCCCGCAAGGTGCCGGCCGCCAGCTTGACGGGTGACGCGCGCGGGATCTTGGCCGGCGGAGAGATCCAGGCACGGGAGGAGAATATCCTGGCGGCCAGGGATCTGCTGCTGGGGCTGATCAGGAGGATCGACGGGTAAGAGAAAATCGCGGCTCGTCGCTGGTCGCCCGTCGCGCGGGGGACAGGCGCGGATTGGCGCTCTTTTCCCGGAGGCGGGCCGGGGTGGGAGGCTTCGATTCCGACCGCGATACGATTCCGACCCCCATTCCCGGAGAAAGCCGGCCATCCTGCGATCCTATGGTCCGGTCATCTGAACATCTGAAAGAGAGGTTGTTTGATGTCCCCTCTGATTGCCCTCGGTCTCGTTCTCGTCGTTCTGGTCATCCTCGTCCGCCTCAAACTCGAACTGGGATGGTCGATGTTGATCTGCGCCGTGGCCTTGGGTCTGCTGAGCCGACTCGGGCCGGCGAAGATAGCGCGCATCCTGGGCGCCGCCTGGTGGAACGGGGATGCGTTCAATCTTGCTGTTTCCCTGGTGTCCATCCTCTTCCTCGAGAATATCATGCGCAAGAACGGCTACCTGCAAAGAGTGCACCTGTCGCTTCGTGCGTTGTGCGGGGATTCACGCGCGGTGATGGCCTTGGGCCCGGCCTTTTTGGGCCTCCTCCCCTCGCCGGGCGGGGCGGTCTTTTCCGCGCCCATGGTGGAAGAAGCCGCGGCCGGCATGGGACTCACCGCCGAGGACAAGAGCGTGATCAACTACTGGTACCGGCACATCTGGGAATGCTCGCTCCCGCTCTACCCGGGCGTTATCCTGGCGGCCAAAATATTCCAGGTTCCCGCCGGGCGCTTGACGCTGTATCAGATTCCGTTCACGGCCCTGGCGGTGTTCCTCGGCGTCTTGATCGCCTTTCGCCATACGCGGCGGGGACAGGTCGCGGCGGTTGACGCGACAAAGAGACGCTCATATCTCGATCTCGCCATCGGCGTGGCGCCGGTGCTGGCGGTGCTCCTCATGGTCCTGGTGTTTGGCGCCGAAGTATGGCTGGCCGTGGTCGGCATCGTCCTTGTCCTGCTTGCGCTGCACCGGTATAAGGTCCGGCGGCTATTGGACCTGTGCCGGGAATCGTTTTCCTGGCGGCCGATCCTTTTGGTCGCCGGGATCATGGCCTTTCGTTTCATGCTCGGTACGACCGGCGTCGTCGAGGCGCTGCCGAAGCTTTTCACGGGCATGGGCCTTCCCCCGGTCGCCTTGGTGGTTCTTCTCCCGCTGACGTTGGCCGTCCTGATCGGCATCGGACAGGGGTTTGTCAGCGCCAGTTTCCCCCTGCTGGTCGGGATCGTCGGCCTCGGCGCGGAAGCCAACATGGGCTATATCGCGGTGGCATACATCTCCGGCCTCACCGGCATGATGCTGACCCCGCTCCATCTCTGCCTGGTCTTGACGGTTCAATTTTACCGCGCCGACCTCGGCCAGGTGTGGCGGCGAATCGCCCCGGCCATGGCGGTCATGCTGGCGTTGGCCATCCCATATGGATTTTGGCTGTTCTAACCTTAGGCAAGAAGCAAAGGGCGGCGCGTCCGCCGTAATGTCAACGGAGGTGGGAGGCAAGCGTCAAAAGCCGAAATCATTCAAGGGATCCGCGCGCGGAAGCAGCTTTTTATCAGGTCTTTTGCATTTAGCCGCCGGGCTCTTTCGCCGGAAGGGCGATTGTGATATTCTGGTATTGGAGTCGCCATGGAAAGCGACGTCTCGATGTGGTGATGCAATGAGCTGACCGGACATCTGGCTGGGTCGGTAAAACTCTTTATGGTCGACTGAATCCGCTGGTGGCAGGGCTGTCTTTCGGCATCTGCACGGAAACGCTGGGACAAAAGGAGTGTTCAACATGAAGCTAGAATTCCGGCCGTGGATGCGGATTTCGCAGCGCATATTCGCGGGTTTTCTGGTCAACTTGGTCTGTGCGCTGGTGTTGGGCGCAGTCAACATCCTGAATATGGGGAGCATCTCCTCCGCGACCACCAAGATTACCACCTATAACGAGTACCTCGGCGAGTTGAACACGTTTCAATACATCTGCGACAAGTTGGAGGCTACCTCCGGCTATGTGAAGCGCGATTTGCTGGGCGGTAAGACGATCGGCGACAAAGACAACAATACTCTGACGGTATATTCCACGCAGATCCAGACAGATGGGGAGAGCATCTCGACCATTATCAAGAAGCTGGCGCCGGAGGAATGGGCAAGATTCGACGAATTGCTCCGGGACTTCAGCAAGAACCAAAAGAACTGGGCGGAGGAGAAGAGCTACGCCTCGGCGGCTTTGCTCAGCGGTTCCATGACGCGTCTGACGGCCTTCACAAATTCCGTCATCAGGGCTCTGGAGGCCAGCATCGAGAGCGAGATCCGCCGGGCGAGCGGGCGGATCCGCGTCACCAGGAATGTGACCTTCGTATTTACCGCCTTGCTCTTGGGGGTGGTGCTCATTACCGCCCTGCCCATGCTGAGAGAGTTGAAGGGTCTCTTCACGCCCGTGCGCGAGGCCTCCGAAACGGCATTGACCGCGGCCACCAGGGCTTCCGATTACGCCACGGAGATGGACGGTTCAATCGCGCAGCTCAAAGCGGTGCTTAGCGATATCGGGCGCGCCATTGAGGAGGTCACCAACAGCGCTCAGGACAGCTCGACGCAGGCGGCGACCATCATCGCGGCCGTCAAGGACGCCTCGGAGTTCGCGGGAGCCTTGGCCGACGAGGCTTTGGCGATCCACGAACGCCTGAACGCCAACCAAGGCTATCTTCGTGCCAAGGTGGCCCAGGTCCAGGAATTATCCAGCAATATAGCCAGTTCGCTGGCCAGGATCATCAAGAACGCCGATCGGGCGGAGAATCTGGCGGGCCAGGTGACGGCGCTCAAGGATGAAATTCGAGGAATCGAGACTTTCCTCGCCTTCATGGATGAGATCAACGACCAGACGGAGTTGCTCGCCTTGAACGCCAGCGTCGAAGCGGCACGCGCCGGGGACCAGGCAATGGGCTTTGCGGTGGTCGCGGAGCGTCTCCGCAAACTCTCCGATGAGACCAAGCGTTTTACCAATCAGATCCAGCAGACCACCCTGGGTATTCAGGATGTATCCAGGGAAGTGGCCGCCGCCCTGAGCGAGATCATTGCCAGCGTGCGCGGTTCCGCCAACGAGGTGCTCGAGGTCAACCAGGAATTCGCTCAGCTCAAACAGGTGTTGGAATCGCTCTATGAAGCCAATGAGAGCGTGATCCACGCATCCAGCCATCAACTGGAAAAGACCAGACAGATTCATCAGAGCGCCACGGACATCAGGCGGTCGATCGAGGAGATCTCCGTGCAGACGGAACAGGTCTCGGGCGCCATGGAGGAACTATCGGCGGAAAGCCAGGAAATCGTGGGGCAGATCGAACTTATCAGCGGCAATGTGGGAGAGACGCGCGCCGTCATCGAGCGCCAGGTCGAACTGGCGCGGCTGGCCAAGGATGCCGCGGACCGGTTTTAGGCGGCGCGCTTCCTTTTACAGCGGCTTGACAAGCAGCCTGCCGCCGTCGTATCATTAGATAAAACTGGAGCAAGAACGGCTGGGAACGGGAAGAGTAGGACCAGAAGCCACTCGAAGAGAGGGGAACCAGCGGCTGCGAGGTTCCCTGGGGCAAGGCGGGTTCGAAGGTCGCCCGGGAGCCGCGGGGCCGAAGCATTCAGGCCGTGCCGGGAGAGCCCGTTACAGCGTCGAGAGCCCCCTGCGGTCCGGAAGCAGGGGGAAACTAAGGTGGTACCGCGGAAGGCCTCCGCCCTTAGAGGGGTGGGGCTTTTTTTGTTAGGCGTGAGGGATGAGGCGTGAGATAAGAGGTAATAGTAAAAAAGTCACGCGTCCCGCGTCCCGCGTCGCCGGGTTCCGTAGGGGCGCGCGGCCCGTGCGCCCGAAAGGGAGCAAGGGCAAGAGATAATGGGTCGGAGGCGAGCAGAGGAACAGGCGGAAGGGATAGGGTCCTAATCGCAGCTCGTCGCTGGTCGCTCGTCGCTCGGGGAACGGGCTCGGATTCTCTCTCCTTGTTGTCCCGGAGGCAAGCCGGGGTGGGAAGCTATTCATTCATCCGCGTGCCTAAAGCCTTCCGCCTCATGCCTGAACTATAGACAGGAGGTTCCATCATGCATCAATTGGCGCCGGTCTACGATCCCAAGGTGGTCGAGGATCGCTGGTACGAATTTTGGCTTGGTAAACGGTATTTTCACGCCGAGGTGGATCGGACGCGCGAACCCTTTTGCATCGTCATCCCGCCGCCAAACGTGACCGGCGCCTTGCATCTCGGCCATGCCTTCGACATGACCATCCAGGATGTCCTGATCCGTTGGCGCAGGATGCAGGGGTACGAGGCGCTCTGGCTGCCGGGGACGGACCATGCGGGGATCGCCACGCAGGCGGTGGTGGAAAGGGAACTCGCCCGCGAGGGTCTGCGGAAGGAGGACTTGGGCCGGGAGGGTTTCCTGGATCGTGTCTGGACATGGAAGGAGAAGTACGGCGGGACGATTATCAGGCAACTGAAGCGCCTGGGCAGTTCATGCGATTGGGAGCGCGAACGTTTCACCATGGACGAGGGTTGCTCCGCGGCCGTGCGCGAGGTGTTTCTGCGTCTCTACAAAAAGGGTCTGATCTACCGCGGGAGCTATCTCATCAACTGGTGCCCGCACTGCCATACCACCATTTCCGATATCGAAGTGGAACATGAGGAACGCGAGACCAGTCTCTGGCACCTACGCTACCCTTATACGGACGGGAGCGGATACATCATGGTCGCGACCACCCGTCCGGAGACGATGTTGGGCGACACGGCAGTGGCCGTCAATCCCGGCGATGAGCGTTATATGGGTGCAATCGGCAAGTCGGTGCTCCTGCCGCTCATGGAGCGGCCCATACCAGTGGTGGCCGACAGCTATGTCGATATGAGCTTTGGGACGGGCGCGGTCAAGATCACCCCCGCGCACGACCCCAACGACTGGGAGCTGGCCCAGCGGCATAATCTGCCGCTGATCAACGTCATCGGTTTTGACGGCGTCACCACCGCGGAGGCCGGACGCTTCGCCGGTCTGACGCGCGAAGAAGCGCGGCGCCGGGTCGTCGAGGCGTTGGAAGCCGGGGGCTACCTCGTAAAGATTGAGCCGTACAAGCACGCGGTTGGCCAATGCTACCGTTGCGACACCATCATCGAGCCGCTCGTCTCCAAGCAGTGGTTCGTGAAGATGCGGCCCCTGGTGGAACCGGCTATGCGCGCGGTCCAGACGGGAGCGATCCAGTTCGTGCCCGAGCGGTTTACCCGGATCTACCTGGGTTGGCTCGAAAACATCAAGGATTGGTGCATCTCCCGCCAACTCTGGTGGGGGCATCGTATTCCGGTCTGGTACTGTCAGGATTGCGCGGCGGAGATCGCGGCCAAGACGGAGCCCAAATCCTGCCCCAAATGCGGCTCCGTCCGGCTTGAGCAGGACCCGGACGTGCTGGATACGTGGTTCTCCTCGGCCTTGTGGCCTTTCTCCACCCTGGGCTGGCCCGAGCATACGCCAGAGCTGGATTATTTCTACCCGACCTCCGTCCTGGTCACCGGGCGGGACATCATCTTCTTCTGGGTGGCAAGGATGATCTTCATGGGGCTCGAGTTCATGGAGGGCGAACGCGCGGCCGGGGCTGAGTTCATGGCCGGCAGGCCTTTCCGGAAAGTCATGATTCACGGGCTCATCCTCGATAAGGACGGCAAGAAGATGAGCAAATCGAGGCCCGAGACCTCGATCGACCCGCAGGACGTCATCGACAAATTTGGCGCGGACACACTGCGATTTTCCGTACTGGTCGGCAACACGCCGGGTCAGGATCTCAGGTTCTACTGGGAAAAAGCCGAGACCGGGCGCAATTTCGCCAATAAGATCTGGAACGCCGCGCGTTTCGTGCTCATGAACCTAGAGGACTTCCCGGGTCAGACCGACCCGCGCGCGGTGGAGCTGTCCCTCGCGGACCGGTGGATCCTTTCCCGGCTGATGCGCGTGACCGGCGACGTCACGGCGTCGCTGGAGCGCTACGATCCGGGCGCGGCCGCAAGCCTCATCCACGATTTTCTCTGGAGCGAGTACTGTGACTGGTATATTGAGATCGCCAAACCCAGGCTGAATGCGGGCGGCGCCGACAGGCTGGCTTGCCAGACCGTCTTGGCCAGGGTGCTCGCGCAGACCATGCAGCTCTTGCACCCGTTCATGCCTTTTATCACCGAAGAGATCTGGCAACATCTGCCGCACCAGGGTGAATCGATCGTGATCTCGGCATGGCCGGCAGTAGAGCCGGATTTCATCGTTCCGTCCATCGAGGCGGAGATGGAGCGGGTGATGGAGATCGTCCGCTCGATCAGAAATATCCGGGCCGAGGTTGGCGTAACCCCCGGCAAGAAAGTGACGGCGTTCATCCAGGCCCCGCCGGAACGGGCCGCGGAGTTAGCCATGACCCGCGGGTATCTGATGACCCTCGCCGGACTCGGCCAGCTTGAGATCGCGACCGAGATGCAATCCAAGCCGGATAAGGCGATGAGCGCGGTGGCCGGCGGCGTTCAGATCTTCCTGCCCCTGGCCGATCTGGTGGACCTCGCGCGCGAGGCGTCCCGGTTGCGGAAGGAAATGGATGAAGCGTCAAAAGAGGTGGCAAGGCTCTCGGCCAAGCTGGCGAACGAGGGCTTCCTGTCCAAGGCGCCGGCGGCCGTTGTGGACAAAGAGCGCGATAAGCTGGCCGAAGCCGAACAGAGACGGGACAAACTGGCGGCGCGCCTGGCTTCGATCCTATAAACGTGACGTAGATCACGTGAAAGCATTGTGAAAAAGGCAGTAAAAGCTTTCTCCTCTGCGGGATACTATGGAGAAGCGAGGAATATCGCTTCCCATTCTTTCCGAAGGGAGAGACCCGCACCTGACGCGCCACAGCCCGCTACTCATGACGTTGCTGGCCGTGACCACCATGTCTTGTCTGGGTGTCTGGGAGTTCTTGGGCCAGCCGCCGTTCATGCCGGTGGTTCCCGGACGCGAGACGAAGCTCCGGCCGGAGCCGGCCCGGGTTTCCTTGCCCTCCGCCAGCGCCGGCCGGAATGGGCCACAGGCGCCTTCGCCAAAAGCCGCGGCACCCCGCGCGCCGTCCCGTGCCGTGACAGCCGCGACGCAGGCCGCGCGGCAGCGCTACCTGGAAAACGTCTACCTCCTGGGCAAGCTCATCCACGGCGAGGCGCGCGGCGAGCCGTACATAGGCCAGGTGGCGGTGGGCGCGGTGGTGATGAACCGCGTGAAAAGCCCCCTTTTTCCAAAGACGATCGCCGGCGTCATCTTCGAGCCCGGCGCTTTTGACGCGGTCATCGACGGGCAGATCCACCTGCCGCCCGACGAGGAAGCGATCAGGGCGGCCAAGGCCGCGATCGCCGGTTGGGACCCGACGGGCGGCGCCATCTACTACTACAATCCCGTCAAGACGACGAGTTACTGGATCTGGAGCAGGCCGGTGGTGGTGGTTATCGGCCGGCATTCGTTCGCGCTATGAGAAGGCCGGGGGTGAGTTAAACGGCCTGCATCCGGACTTTTATTACCCGAGCAAAAGGGATGCTCAACTGAAAAGGTTTTTCGGAAGGGGGGAGGATCCGTGTCCGTATCCCTTGCGCGCGCGCGGATAGATCCCATCCCGGCTTCGATCTGTGCTGATCTGCAGGCCGGGGGCTATGCCGCTTATCTCGTCGGGGGCGCGGTCAGGGACTTACTACGCGGCGCTGCCCCGTCGGACTGGGATGTGGCCACCTCCGCCCGTCCGGAGGAGATCCTCGCGCTCTTTCCCGGGAGCCTGCCCACGGGGCTGAAGTACGGCACCGTGACCGTGAGGCGCGGCGGGATGGAGATCGAGGTCACCACCTTTCGGGGCGAGGGGGCATATAGCGACGGACGCCACCCCGACGCCGTCACCTTCGGGGTATCCATCGAGGAGGATCTATCCCGGCGCGATTTCACCGTCAACGCCATGGCCTACGACCCGATCGCCGGCCGCCTTGTCGACCCGTGCGGCGGCATGCGCGACCTGAAAAGGCGGATCCTGCGGACGGTGGGCGCCCCCGCCGCCCGTTTCGGCGAAGATGCCCTGCGCATGTTGAGGCTTTATCGCTTGGCCACCACTTTGGGCCTGCGGCCCGACCGCGCGGCGGAGAGGGCGATTACGCCGTCCCTCCTGGCCCGGGTAAGCCCCGAGCGGATCAATGGCGAACTGACCAAGATCCTCCTGGCCGCCTTCTCCGGGGTGGGATTGCGGGGCCTGGTATCCTCGGGCCTCATGGCGGAGATCATCCCCGAACTGCTCGCGGGCGCCGGTGCCCAGGGGTCGTTTCACCGCCACGACGTCCTGCGCCATTCGCTGATCGCCGCCGAGACCATCCGGCCGGAACTGCGTCTCAGACTGGCCGCGCTCCTGCACGACGTGGGTAAACCCGCCGCGCGGGTCGTGATCCGGGGCGAAGTCCATTTCTACGGACATGACGAGATCGGCGCCGAGATGGCGCGGGAGATCCTGGGGTGGCTCCGCTATCCGGGCGATCTCACCGAGACGGTCGCGCGCCTCGTGCGCCTGCATATGTTCCAGTTGACCGTCCATCCCTCGGACGCTTCGTTGCGCCACCTGCTCAACAAGGCCGGCAGCCCGGAATGCCTGCGGGATCTGGTGGAACTCCGCCGCGCCGATGTGGTCGCCACCGGCCGCACTTGCTGGCAGGCGGCAGAGGTGTGGCGCGAGTTGAGGGATCGGGTCGAGGAGGTTCTGGCCGCCGGCGCCGCCTTTTCCCTGCGCGACCTGGCGATCGACGGCGCCGATGTCATGCGCCTCCTGGGACTGGCGCCCGGACCCGAGGTGGGGCGGGTGCTGAACCAACTCCTGGACAGGGTGCTGGAGGATCCGGCGCTGAATGAACGGGAGGCTTTGCTGCGCGTCGTGAAGGATCTGCCACGGACATGCACCGGAACCGGGGAATCATGACCGCTTCATCTGGAAGACCATTTTGCCCCGGGATAGCTGAAGCGCCAGGGCAATAACGAAGATATCCAGGTCAAGCGGAAAGGATACCCCCTCTTCGATTCCGGAGGGCAGCGAATACGCCAGCGCGATCTGGGCCTGCAAGGCCTGCTCTTCGGCCATATCTTTTCCCCTCTTCCGTCCATCATATTTTCCGGGCGCCCGCCGCTCCTCGGGCCGCGGGCATACTTGGCGGGAGGATCCGCGCGTTTGCCCGCGCGGTAAGCAGGAGCGGGCATAAAGTATGACGAAGTTGTCACGGAACCGCTTTTTGGGAGGCGTCGGCGATGCGCAGAGCAACGTGGGTACTGGCGGGTCTGATTGTCCTTGCGGGGATAATCCTGCTTTCGGGGACGAACTTCTTTACCGATTGGTTATGGTTCAAGAGCCTCGGGTTCACCGGCGTCTTCTGGACCAGCTTCTTGACCAACTGGGCCGTTCGCCTGACGGTTTTCGCCTTGACCTTCCTCTTTTTGCTGGCCAATTTCGGCTTGGCCCTGAGAGCGTTCAAACGCTTAACGCCTCAAGAGGACAGTATCCTGCACCAGCTGCAACTCGATGAACTGCCGCTTCCCCTGCTCAATCTGGCGGCCAGCGCGGTACTGGCGTTCTTTATCAGCGCGGCCCTGAATCCCGGCTGGACCGTCGTGCAGCAGTTCCTGCATCCCGTCAGCGCGGGGGTCCAGGATCCCGTCTTCCGTTTGGACCTCGGCTATTATCTCTTCCGTTTTCCCGTCTGGCAGAGTCTCAACCGGTTTCTACAAAGCCTCTTCTGGGTGGCCTTGCTCGGCGCCGGCTTGGTTTATTGGGTTACCAGGGCATTCTGGCGCCAGGGCCATACCTACGCTCTCTGGCCGCAGGCCAAGACCCACCTGACCATGCTGGCGATCTGTCTTTTTGGGGCCAAGATCTGGGGCTATATCCTGGCGCGCCAGGGGTTGCTCCTCACGGACAACGGGCTGGTGACGGGGATCGATTATACCGCGGCGCACGTCCGGTTGCCCGTCTATAACCTCCTCGCGCTGATTGCCGCCCTCTGTATCGCGATCCTCATCGCCGGCTTGTTCCGCCGGGGTATCAAGCTGTTAATCGGCGGGGTCGGCCTGCTCCTGCTTTCCTCGTTTATCCTGGGGGGTATCCTGCCCGGCCTGGTCAAGGCGATTGTGGTCAAGCCGAACGAATACACCAAGGAACAGGCCTATATCGAACGTCACATCGAATCCACCAGGCGGGCCTTCGGGCTCGATCGGTTCATCGTGCGCGATTATCCCTTGGGCAAGGGAAGCGAAACAATCAGCCTGGACAGCCCCACCTTGTCCAACCTGCGATTGTGGGATTTCCGCCTGCTCAAGCTCTCTTACGAACAACTCCAGACCTTGCGTCCTTACTACACCTTTACTGATATCGACATCGACCGCTATACCATCGGCGGCCGCCAGCGCCAGGTCATGCTCTCCGCGCGCGAACTCGACCCAAGCCAATTGCCCGCCAATGCGCAGAACTGGGTCAACCTCCATCTTGCCTATACCCACGGCTATGGCGTGGCCTTGAACAGCGTGAGCGAGGTAAACCAGGAAGGCCAGCCGGTGTTCCTCGTGGGCAACATCCCGCCGGTCGTGGCGCCGGGTACCGGCCTGTCCGCGCTGAAGCAGCCGCAGTTGTACTTCGGCGAGACCCAGAACGGTTATATCGTGGTCCCCAACGGCAACGAGGAATTCGACTACCCCACGGAGACCGGGGAGAGGCGCACCAATTACGCCGGCCGTGACGGGGTGCCGCTTTCTTCCTTCTGGGCGCGCTTGCTTTTTGCCCTGCGCTTTGGCGACTTTAAGATCCTTCTCTCCGAGTACGTGCAGCCTGAGCAGAGCAAGGTCCTGTTCTACCGCGGGATTCGCGAGCGGGTGCGAAAACTGGCTCCGTTCCTGGACCTGGACGGCGATCCTTACATCGTCATGGCGGACGGGCGCCTGTACTGGATCATCGATGCCTATACCTACAGCAGTTATTACCCTTACGCGGCCCGGCACGATCGGACGGGCGTCAATTACGTCCGAAACTCGGTCAAGGTTATCGTGGACGCTTATGAGGGCGTTACAAAGTTCTACATCGTCGACGAGACGGATCCGATCATCGGAGTCTGGCGGCGCATCTTCCCCAAGCTCTTTGCCCCGCTGGGTGAGATGCCGGCCGGCCTCAGGGAGCACCTCCGTTATCCCGAGGGCATCTTCCGCATCCAGCGCGACATGCTGCTCACTTACCACATGACGGATAGCAAGACTTACTTTCGCAAGGAAGATACCTGGGCCATCCCCACCGAGACGCATGGCGAGGCGGAGGAGGAACTCATTCCCTACTACGTGACCTTGCGTCTACCCGGCCAGGATAAGGGAGAATTCGTCCTGATCCAACCCCTGCGGCCGGGCGCCGCCAGGCGGATGAATATGGTCGCCTGGATGGCGGCGCGCTGCGACCCGGAGCACTATGGCCAGGTCTTGGTCTACCTCCTGCCCAAGGACCGGATCGTCTACGGACCGATCCAGGTCCAAGGCCGCATCTCACAAAATCCGGAGATTTCGAAACTCCATACCCTCTGGGGCCAGCATCAGTCGCGGGTCGACCGGGGCAATCTGCTCGTCCTGCCCTTCGCGGGAGACGTCCTCTATGTGGAGCCCACGTTCATCGTCTCCAACCAGGGGCAGCAACCCGAGTTGAAGCTGGTGGTCCTGGTCTTCAAAGACCGGATCGTGTACGGCAGTACTCTGCCTGAAGCCTTGGCGCAACTGACCGGCATGGCGCCGCCGTCCGCCGTTCCGGGCGCCGCCACCGGGCCAAGCGAGGCCAAACCCATTCAAGCGACGCAGGACGAGATGGTACGGCTCATACAAGAACTCGAACAGGCCATCCGCGCGCAGCAAGACGCCATCAAGCGGCAAGAGGGGATCCTGGCGGATCTCAGGCGGCAGGTGGGGAGGTAGTTCACTGGCATCGGGTCGGCATCGGAATCGAAGTCATCGGCAGAAGCGCATATAGATCCCTGAGATGAACGCCCACCGCCGGTACGCGCGGCGGAATCCCTTCGGCGCGGCCTGGTAGTTCTCGACGGCTTCTCCAAACATGGCCCTGGCGCCGGCGCGATCGCCGGCGGCGAGCAGCACCCGTCCAGCCCGGTAGAAAACCGGCGGCGAGCCATAAGTAAGGATCCGTTCCTTGAATTCCTCGAGCGCGGCCCGATCGCGCGTTTTGTCACGTAAGCCGATGGCGAGGAGGTGATAATAAGGCTCACCGTAACCCACCTTTGGATTGAGCGTGACCGCTTGCTCCAGAGCCTTTTGCGCTTCCGCGCCGCGTCCCAGCAAATGATAGCATGCCCCGAGCAGGCTGTGCAGCCTGGCGGAGTCCGGCATGCGCGCGCGGGCCTTTTCCAAGAGAGGCAGGGCGCGATCAACCCGGCCCTGCTCCATGTGGATGGCGCCCAGCTCAAGCTGGGAGTTGGCGTCGGCCGGATTTAGGCGGATCGTTTCGACGAGGCGCGCCACATGGCGCCTTCGCCGAAAAGGCGCGGTAAAGTCCGGCAACAGCCCGATGAAACGGCGATCGATGACCAAATAGGCCAGTGCCAGCAAGGCCAGGACTAGTAGAGGATTCCCCATCAATCGCCAGAGCAGGGAACTAAGCAGATAATACCACACCGGCGAACCC
>JBLNCE010000154.1:0-4704 GCA_050260415.1 Bacteroidota bacterium
ATGAACAAGGGATGTCTCGGTGTGGCGGTAATCTTCGGCGGCCTTATTCTTCTCGGTCTCATCCTGGTCATGTACGGCATCGGTTTCAACAACTCGCTCATCAGGATGAACGAGGGCATCGACAATCAATGGGCGCAGATCGATAACCAGCTCCTGCGGCGCAGCGACCTGATCCCGAACCTCGTGAACACGGTCAAGGGCTACGCCAAGCACGAGCAGGAGATCTTTACCAATCTGAACAACGCGCGCAACCAGTTGCTGGCGGCCAATACGGTCGCGGCCAAGGCCCAGGCGGCCGGCACCTTCGAAGGGGCGCTGAACCGCTTGATGGCCGTGGTGGAGAACTACCCGAACCTCAAGGCCGATCAGCAGTTCCTCCGGCTCCAGGATGAACTGGCGGGGACGGAGAACCGGCTCGCTTACGAACGCAAGACGTACAACGATTTGGTGCGCGAATACAACACCAAGATCAAGCAGTTCCCCGGCGCCATCCTGGCGGGCATATTCGGGGCCAAGGCGCGCGACTATTTCGAGGTGCCGGAAGCGGCCAAACAGACGCCGGTGGTCGATTTCGGGTCCTGATAACGGGGTAGGGCTGGCGGCAGGCAGTCGCGATCGGGGGCGCACGAGCCGTGCGCCCTTACGGAGATTATAACGCACGCATTCAACCAGATTATGTAAAAGACCAGACAAGGGCGTGATGTCTTGCGCAACATCGTTTTGGGCTTCATGGCCCTGCTCCTGTTGATTGCACTGTCGGCCTCGCCGGCGTTGGGTGCGGATTTTCCCGCCCTGACCGGACGGGTGGTGGACAATGCCGACCTCTTTTCAGAGGAGGAAGAGGCGGAGATGGCCCAGGTGCTGGCCGACTTGGAAGCGGCAAGCACCGATCAGATCGTGGTGGCGACGATCGATAGTACGGGCGGTCAGGAAATCTCCATGTATGGCACCGATCTCTTCAATCAATGGAAGCTCGGTCAGAAAGGCAAGGACAATGGGGCCTTGCTCCTCATCGCGGTGAGTGACCGCCAAGCATGGATCACCACCGGGTACGGGATCGAGGACCGCCTGACGGACGCCAGGTGCGGCGATATCTACCGCGCCTATATTCAGCCCTTCTTCAAAGAGGGGCGTTACTTCGAGGGCACCAAGGCCGCCCTGGCGCAGATGATGGCCTTCGCGGCGCCGGAATTCCGGCCGGCTTTCAGAACCGGATTACCCCAGCCGGCCACGAGCGGAAACGAATCGGCCTCCGTGCCTTTTATCGTCATACTCTTCATCATCTTTTGGATCCTCGGGTCGATCGGCAGTAGGGGGCGAAGCAGGCGTTACTGGAGCCGGCGCGGGTTTTCTTCCGGCGGCGGGTTCTGGGGCGGCGGCTTCGGCGGCGGTGGCGGTTTCTCCGGGGGAGGCGGCGGCTTCAGCGGCGGTGGGGGAAGATCCGGCGGCGGCGGTGCCGGAGGGGGATGGTAAACGATGAAGATTCGGCGTGAACGGCGGATGCATCCGCACCATTTCTTCACGCGCGAGGAAAAGCAGCGCATCACGGGGGCTATCGCCGCGGCCGAGGCAAGGACCGCCGGCGAGATTCGGGTGCACGTGGAGAGCGACGCGGGCGGGGAACCGGTGACCAGGGCACGGCAGGTCTTTGCCGCGTTGGGCATGAACCGTACGGAAGCGGAGAACGGGGTGCTCATCTACCTGGCCGTGCGTGAGCGCAAATTCGCCATCATCGGCGACAGGGGCATCGACCGGGTCGTGCCGGCCGGCTTCTGGGAAGACACCAAGGAAACCATGGCCGGATTCTTCCGCGAGGGCAAGTTCGTCGAGGGCGTCGTGCACGGGATCGAATCGGCCGGCGAGCATCTGGCCAAGTACTTCCCGCGGGCGGCGGATGATGTCAATGAACTGACGGATGCGATCTCGGAGGGCAAATGAAGAAGAGAGGGCCGGCCATGGGGCCGGCCCTCGTTTTTTCTTCGTCCGGGCAACGGTTGATCCTGATGCGCATGGTTTCTTACCTGTTGCCGAAGGCACCGCCCCTCTCACGGGCAGGCCCGCGTTACCGGGCCATCTCCCGCTTGCCGCGAACATCCATCCCGGGCGCCGGCTTTCGGCTGTACGAGACCAGCACCATGATGCAAGCCAGCAGGATCCCGATGGAGACGAGATAGATCAGGATCGGGTTCAGGTGATAGAGGAAACCCGAGATAAACCCCATCGTGGCGCTCAGCACGGAGACGGCGACGTTTTGCAGCGCGTAGAGGCCCGCTCGCTCCCTGCCCTCGGTGACTTCCGCCAGCGTCGAATCCATGAACGGCCGGTAAAGGCCGTACCCGATCGCGAAGAGCGCCACGCAGGCGGCGGCGAGGTAGAAGTTGCCCCGCGGGACGACGATGAATAGGAAGAGAGAAAAAGCCTGCAGCGTCAGTCCGAGAATCATGGCGCCCACGTGTTTGTGCCCCGCGATCTTGGGGGTGACGAGGGCCAGGACGAGGAAGAGGACCAGGGAATTGACGCTGCCCAGGATGGAGATGGAGGATTTCTCGAGGCGCAGGGCCTCCGTGAGGTAAGGCGCGTAGTAGAGACTGGCGAAGGTGCCGATCGGAACGTACGTATTGAACAAGACCGTCGTCACCAGGATCATTCTGCGCTTGGGCTCGACGCGCAAGGCCTCGAAGATACGCCCATAAGACGCGAGTACATTCGCGAACGGGGACCGTCCGCCTCCTCGGCGCTCGGCCAGGATCTCCCGCCCGATCGCGGTCTCTTTGAGATAGTGATTGCGAACGAGCATCATGGCGGTCATGGAGACCACGGCGAATCCCATCAGGATCCGCTCGCCTGCGACGACGCCGATGCGGCGCACAAGCAGTCCGGCCAAGGGGGTGGTGACCCCCATGGCGACATTGATGATGTTCAGGAGGTTGTAGGCCGCCACCCGCTCCTCGGTCACCGCGTCCTCGACGACCAGCAGGTTCCAGGAGACCACGACGACCCTGACCAAGCTGCCCACGATGGTCGCCAGGGCGAAACCCCAGAAGCCGCGCGAGACCATGTAGATGAGTATGGATACCGGCCAGCAGAGCAGGTCGAAGATGAGGGTCGTCTTCTTCCGCCCGAGCGAATCCGTGATGACCCCGGCAAAGAACGAGAAGATGCTCCCGGCGATGAAGCTCAACGAGATCAGGAACCCGATCTGCTGGTCCGAGACCCCTTGCGCCCGCATGTAGAGGCTGAGATAGAAGTTATACAGCACGTATGGTATGCCCCACATGGGTTCGACGACCACGCAGAGGCGCGTGTTGCCCCGGAGAATCTTGAGGGAGTGCAGGATATTGCCGGGCTTGGGTTGGCGTCGCATGAAAAAACTCCTCCAGGCGCATGTGCGGGCCGGACAGACGACAACCATGCATATTCGCCTAGAAGAGCGGGATTCCTTTTTGAAAGGCCTTTTCCTGGAGAAAGATGAAATCCCGAGGCTGACTAGATGCGCCATGGCGGCGGGGTCAACGGCTTACGTCAGCGCGACTCCTTCTTCCTTCCGGCGCGGCGGGACCATTGGTGGCGCGGAAGCCGTATGTGCCGCCGACCGCCTTTCCGCCTGGGCCGGCCCTTGCCCGGTCCTTCCCGCCAGATAGACCCCGCTCAAGACCATCATCCCGCCGAGGACCGTCAGGACGGTTACCCGTTGAGATATAAGTGATGCTCCAGACGAGGATGGTGGCCGAGGCCAAGACTTCGGCATCTTCTCCTCCGTTCCGGCAACTCGTCTTATCATCGATCTGCGACAAACAGCGCCGGCGGCTCCTCGCGCACCACCCGATCCGTGAGGCCCCAGGCGCGCACATACCCTTCGATCTCCCTCTCCGCCGCGGCCGCCGCGGGCGCATCCCCGGCGGTCTTTTCGATCTCCAGCATCAGCGGCCATTTCAGGATCGGGCAGTGCATGAGCTTGAGATGCAGGCCCAGCGGCTCGTAGACCCCCAGCAGGCTGCGGCCGGAGAAGGTGCGGAACCTGACATGCCCGAGCCGCGTCAGGGCCGCGGCCGCCTCCGCCGGCGACGCGGCGGCGGCTCCGCCCCCCAACTTGGCCAGGACGGCGCTGTCCGCGATGCCGTGCGTGATCTCCTCGTCAATCTCCTCCCGGATATTGGCGAAGGAACCGTGGTCGGGCCCCTTCCATCCCAGGAGGAACCGATCCTCGCCGCCGGGCGTATGGCCGCCCGCGAGGCGGAGCAGTTCACCCCGGCGGAAGAGGTCCAGTCCGTGGAGGTGCGTCTCCCAGATCAGCTCCCGGTCCAGGCAGGAACGGAGAAAAGGCAGGAGGCGGAAGGCTTCTTCCCGGGCGGCGAAATGCAGCCGGGTCTCGACCTCGAAGGCGGGTAAGACGGCCAAAACTTCTCCTCCTTGCTAAGCGTACTGCATCAGACGGCGGTCGAAGACCGCGCAATCCAACCTGTCCTTCCTCATAGGCGATGAAGGGTTCGACGTATTTGCCGCGCTTCCTTTTGCCGAGGCTGTGTTCGCCGCTGCTGTCGAGTCTATATGCATGGGTCGCATAGAAGGTCTTATGGAAATAGATTGGACCCAGGAGGCGCTATTCGCCCTCCTGGACCTCCCGAACCAAAGGGTGTGGTCGCACACCCTTTGGAATCCCGCGACCGGAACCAAGGTTCCTGGACCTCCTTATGTTCAAGAGGG
>JBLNCE010000155.1:0-7952 GCA_050260415.1 Bacteroidota bacterium
CTGGTCGTCGCAGGCTTTGGCCCATCGTGGGCCTTAGATGGGCTGCGCATCTCGTCGTTGTCGGCCGTTTTCGTGCTCGACGGACGCGAGTACGTCTGCGCGCGAAAACGTCTCAGGTCCAGGATGGACCGAAGTCGCGGAGCACAGGATGTGCGACAGCGACCTTCCGCCTAGAGGCTGCTCGGTGCCATCCGTGGCATTCGCAGCCCTCTGCCCATCCTGGGCAGAGGCTGCTTGCCCCTGAGGCCGCAAGCCATGTCGAGGAAGATGAGCCGGCGCACCCGGCGCGGTTGCACGACCATCCTGGTCAGGAGAGTGCGCCTCCTCATCCTTGAGGCCTCGGCGTTCATGGTCTTGATGTTCGCCTTCGGCGCGCAGACATGGATGTCGAGCCACACGGCATCGATTGCCGGATGCAATCACGCCGTTGGCTTCGAAGCCCATCGGAGTACTAAGGCGCGATGGATGCGCCGAACGGTCCTTCACAGGAGCCATGGATGGTGACGTGGATCTTGACCCCATCATTAGGAGGTCCAGGAACCTTGGTTCCGGTCGCGGGATTCCAAAGGGTGTGCGACCACACCCTTTGGTCCGGGAGGGTGCGGGAGGACGGATAGTGCCTCCCGCGACCCAGATTTGTTTACAGATGAAATCTTATACGACTCACCTGTCTCTTATAAGGACGCGGCCTGCCACGCCCAATGGATGTATCCCGCAGCCTTTCTTTCTTATCCTTCTATATGGCGCAGCCTTTGTTCCATATAATCCACCACGGCCTCGACCGACTCAGGCTTGACCGGAAAGGCCTCGTTCAATCCCATTGAGAGCGCGCGCGCAAAGAACGCCTCGGTACCCGCGGTCATCACGGGTTCGACCCCGATCTCCCGCATGGTCTCGACGACCTGTCGCATCTCATGATAGCGGCGCTCATAAGCCACGGCGTGAGTCTGCACCCAGTTGGAAGCCACGCGATCAAAGGGGTTCTTGGTCATCAGGTCCACGATGTCCCGCCAGAGATCCATCTCCATGCCGGCCCGCTTACCGGCGACGAGGAGCTCGAGGATGAGCGCCTCGAGGCCCTTGGAAAAGATGCTGCGCAGCATCTTGAAGGTGGAAGCCTTACCAACCTCCGGACTGTAAAAAGCGACCTTCAAACCTAATTGGCTGAGGGTCTCCGCGGCCTCACGGCCCCGGGTCCCGCCAAGCAGAACCTGCGTCTGCGCTCCGGTCGCCCCGACCGCGCCAAGGATGGCGCCTTCCACGAATCCCGCTCCTGACGGTTCGATGATGCGCGCGATCTCCGCTTTTACCGAGGGAGAACAGGAGTTCAGATCCAAAAAGACCTGGCCGGCCCGCAGGTGTTGCGCGCATTCCGCCGCCACCTTTCGGGCCACCTGGGTGGTTACCGTCGACAGAATGTATTCCGAATGCTTGATTACCTCCTCCAATGGGGCAAAGGTAATCCCCTCCGTCTTTACCCGGCCCTGCAGTATTTCCCTGCCACCCGGCTGGGACAGCAAGATGTCGTAAACCGCGATTGTGGCTCCTTGTTTTTTCATCGGGGGAGTGAAGCTTGAGGCGACCTCGCCGAAGCCGACAAAACCGATCCTGGTAGACATGGTGGGCCCCCTTCCAGATCGCTGCTCTCCTGGATCGCGGAACGCGCCGCGGTGTGGGATCGAGCTCCGAGGCACGCCGCGCACTTGAACTTTCGGCGCATAAAGAAAAATTCCTTCCTGACTCAAAGGGGATAAAAATTCTCTACCGCCCAAGGCTGTCGCCAAGGAGTTCCAGTCGTGACGTCGAATCCTCCAGCAACCGTCACCCGGCTCGCCGCTCGCCTGTGAAGTGGGTAGACCGTGGCTTTTGCCGTTCGGAATCATGGAGGTGATATCCCCGATGACTTCCAACTGGATCGTGCTCATGGCAATTGCCGCCGTATCCCATGCGTCATGGAATTTCTTTCTCAAACAGAGCGCCAACAAGATCGTCTTCCTCTGGTCGCTCCGCTTCTGGGCCCTGGTCATCTTCGCCGTGGTCGCGGCCGTCCTTCGCCCCGGCTTGCCGGCCATTCACTGGCTATATTGGGGCGCCGGCAGCGCCGCGCTTCATTGTCTCTACTCCTTGCTGCTCGTCAAGGCATACGAAGGGAGCGAATTGGCCCTGGCCTACCCAATCGCGCGCGGAACGGCGCCATTGGTGGCGGTGCTCGTCGGCTGGCTCTTCCTGGGCGAGGGGTTGCGCATCGCTTCGACCGCGGGCGCCCTGCTCGTCGTAGTCGGCATCGTACTGCTGTATGCGGCGCCGCATCACGGCGCGGGTATGACACCGCTGGCGGCCATGGTTGCCAGTCCCTGGCCCCTGCTCGTGGGCTTGGGAATCGCCGGCTACACGATCTTCGACAAGCTCGCGGTGGCTCACGTCCCGCCGGTTTCGCTCAACGTCATGCAAAACATCGGCCAGGTATCCATCCTTGGACTCCTCACCTTCGGCAAGGTCGGCCCCGTGGGGGTGATCGACCAATGGCGCCGGTACTGGCCAAGGATGCTCCTTTCCGGCTTCTTTGTCGGTTTGGCTTACGTCCTGGTCCTCGTCGTCATGACTACCGTACCGGTCAGCCGCGTCGCCCCGGTCAGGGAAGCAAGCATTCTCTGCGGCGCCATCCTCGGACATGTGTTCCTCAAGGAACGCCTCGGTGCACGGGGATTGCTCGGTGCGTTCCTGATCTTTTGCGGCGTCGTCGCCGCGGCTTACTAACCGGGCGCCTTCAGCGATGGAGCTTCGGCCATCTGCCGATTTTTGAGGGGCAAGGGCGGCGGTCTTGCGCGATGCCGTCCTTGCCCTTGTCTCGCTCCAGGGCGCCTCGCCGCCGGCGGAGGCACATCTCACGCGATAAGGGCGTCTTGTTTTTTCAGCCTCCTCTGCCTCAGTACCCCCAGGCCGGCGAGTCCGGCCGGAGACATCGGCGCCCGCCATCCCAGTCCGAAGGGACGGTCCATAATGTGTTTCTTGGGCGCGTCTCGCAGCGGCCGCAGGGAGGGAACCCATCCCTCCCGTCCCGCAAGATCTCAGCGATGACGGTAAAACAATCCGCCAGGCGAAAGAGGATCAGGCGGCTTCCACCGACGGTCGTTACCTTCTGCAGGCCCCGGGCGGCCATGAGACCGCCGTAACCACCCGCGTCGGTATGCGGACACGGCCGTTCGCGCCAACCCCAGGACCGCCCCTCCACCTTGCGCCCATCCGGTAATACGACCGGATAGGCCTCGGTTCTCGCCCCCAAGCACGGCGCACCCATTATCGTCTCCACCATATGGTGAAAAGTGTTGGCGCCGTAATGCACGCCAATCAGCAAGCCGTAGCCGCCGTCCGCGTAGAGAAGCCCCAGGGGTGAATTCTCCCCCATCGTCAGCGTCCGATGGTGGTATTCCGTGTACCGCCGGGCGTGTCTCCCCCACGCGGCGAAGGCGTGCGTGGGAGACAGGCTCCGGCATACATCCGCCCGCCGCCGGAATGTCTCCGGGATCAAACCGTTGGTGGTGGGCGTCTCGTTTGGGTTAAAGCATCCCGCCCCGCCAGGTTTGAAGGGCGCGCCGTGGTTGAAGGACGGCATCATGATGGTCCCCGCCGGAGTGACCGCTTCCATCAGGGCGGCGATGACGGTTTCCGCGCCGCCCGCCACGCGGCCGAAACTCTTCAATGAGGAGTGCACCATCAAGCCCATGCCTGGTCTTACCCCCAGGCGAAGCAGGCCGGCAGCGATATCCTCTTTGGTCACAAGATTGCTCTCTAAAGCCATCCCGTCAATTTCGCCAATAGGCGCGCGTATTCCACATAATTGGGCCAGGAGATGTCGGGGGGGACGCCGTGGTCGCATCCGGGGATGTAGCCGCCGTCCTCGATGACCGGCGCGACGCGGTACACCTCGCGCCGCATCGTCTCACCGCCCGCGGCGATGGCGCGCTTGTCGATCCCGCCGATATATGCCATCCGATCGCCGTAATCGCGGCGGAAGGCGATGAGATCGTTGCCCGCCGCGACCTCGATGGGGCGGCAGACGTTGATGCCGGCTTCGATCCAGATTGGGATCAACTGGTCTATGCAGCCGTCCGAGTCCATGTCTATGATCGGGCAGCCGCTATCCTTGATCTGCTTTACCCAGCGGATATACGAAGGCATAAGAAAACGCCTTGTCATGGCGGGCGAGATCATGCTATGGGCTTTGTAAGCCATGTCCTCCGAAAGGCTGACCCTGTCCAAACGCACTTTACCCAAGACCCGCCCGAGGATCGTGGCGACGAAATCCGTCCAGAACTCGATCATCTCCTCGATCAGTTCCGGATCGTCAATGAGCTTTAGGCATAGATTCTCAAAGCCAAGCCACTCCCTGAGCTGCCAAAAGGGGCCGTTGAAATGCACGCCGACCACGTGGTCCCTGTCCTTGAGCCTTTCGCAGAGGGCCTCGAAGTCGGCCGGAAAGCGCCCCGGGGTGTCTGGATCGAAGCGCTTCTTCATCTCCCGCCAGTCCTCGCGGGTCTCCACGGGAAACTTGTGCCATTTGCGGGTGACGAAGTCCCGCGCCTCGCGCAGATAGGTGAAGTCGAACTGGTCCGAGATCTCGGTGATGGCGCCCATCCAGTCCTGGACCACGTAATGACCGTCCCGGTGCGCGAGGACCTTTTCCTCGAAAGTGGGGATCATCTGGAAGGAAACATTCAGACCCTGCTCTTCGGAGCGGCAGCCTTCCAGGCCGAGGATTTCCTGGAGCGCCTGATAGTAATCCACACCCTTGGGCAATCCCTGCTCGTGCCAGGCGGCCAGGGTGGATTCGCGCGGCTCCCCCGGCGCAAGGGGTATCCGGTCGGGATGGCCAAAAGTGAGCGTCCGTACGTATCTTTCCCTCGGGGTCATCATCTTTACGGCACCTCAATCCGCAAAAAGATTCTCAACGCAAAAGTTCCAGGGATGTCTTCTTCTTTCTATACAGTGCCCGCCTTGGCCGCCCTAAGATGCTTGGCCAGAATCGCCATCTGCCGGTCGGGGTCCTCCATGTTCCGCGGGTAATAGTAATAGATCAGTTGCTCGGGGCGGAGTGCCAGTACCTCCGGCAGGCGCCGGTCCATGATCTCGCATTCCTTTAGTGACATATCAAGGTTTTCGATGAGAAAGAGTCCGCCCTTGCCGTTCTTCCGCGCCTCCGCCAGGAAACGTTCACCCATCCCGAGGAGCGTCTTCTTGACGGGACGGTCGTAGTCTTCCAGGCGCCACGGCTTACCGTCGCAACCGAAATAGTCGAGCGCCGCAAGGCGGGCGCACCTTTCCACCGCATACCCTTCGATAAAAGCGTAGATAAACATGGACAACAGGAGATCCGGGTTATGCTTGCGCGCCTCCCGGCCCGCGCGATCGAAGAAATCCGCCACGGCGTCGATATGGGCGGATGCATCGGCGCCTGGGGGCAGCGCGTCTCGGGCCGCGGGCGAGCGATCGACCACATCCAGAATCTTGACTTCATCCCAGACGATCCCCTTGATGGGCCATTGCGTGAGCATTTGGCGCAGGCTCTCGGCGTAGAGCGCGAAGGTATCCGGATGATGGACGCTGCTCATGGGGCCCCATACCTCGCCGTAGACCGGCCTGCCGTCGGCGTCGACGATCCAAGTCTCCGGGTGCGTGGCCGTAAAGAGACTCGGCACCTTCGGCGCGCCGGCCACGACACCCCCCCAGCGCGACGGCACGGCGTGCACGGACAGCCCGGCGCGATCCGCCTCCCGGCAGATGATATCGAGGTTGTATTGACTCGCAAACAGATCCTGTTCGAGAATGCCGATGGAAACAATGTCCGTGCCCAGGTCGGCCATCCATGCCATGTCCTCGCGCACGTGCCGCGGCACGAGCGTGTACATGTGGTGGCGAAGATAATAGGCGTTCAGGAGCATCGGTTATGCTTCCTTTCAATGATAGAAACAGACCCGCTAATTGCAGCGCAAAACCCGTCTAGCGCCGGATCCCATTGATGATTCGTTCCAGTTCCCAGTAGGCCAGTTTGGGCCGGCGGTACTCATCCACCACGCCTTTGTTGTTAAAGCTGCGCGCCCGGTTTCCTTCCATCTCCTGCGCGCTGCGGATGTCACAAAACTGCCAGATGTAGAAACCGGCGATCCCCGGATCCCCCGCGAAGAGCTTTATCGCATATTCCAGCAGCTCCCGCTGGTATTGCTCGCTCCATTTCCGGCTCTCGAAACCCGTATCGCCGTATATTCCGGCCGCGCCGAATTCGGAGACGACCAGGGGGCGATCCGCAAGGCCTTCTTGCCGCAGCTTGGCCCGCAGCGCGTCCAGATGCGCCGGCCAGTCCCGATACGTGCCACGGTACCAACCGAAGTAGCGGTTGACGCTGATCACGTCCGCAAAGGAGAAACACCGATCCGCCAGATCCTTGTCTGAAGCATAGGTGATGAGACGGGTGGGATCGAGCGCGCGTACCGCGCGGGCAAAGGCCTCGGTTATCTCGTAGCCGGCCTCGCAGGTCGTGTCGATCTCGTTATGCAATCCCCAGAGGATGATGCATGGATGGTGCCGGTCGCGTTCGACCATCGCCCGGTGAAAAGCCAGCCCCCGCTCAAGCACCAATTGATTCTTGAGCGCTTCCTCCGGAAATCCCCACATCGGGATCTCCTCCCAGAGAAGCATGCCTTCCGCGTCGCAAAGGTCCAAGAAAGCTTCGCTGTTGGGATAATGCGAGCAGCGAATCGTGTTGCAGCCGAGCTTTCTTATGATCTCGAGATCCTTCTTCATCAGCTTTTGCGGAAAGGCAAAACCCCAATCCGGATGGTCCTCATGCCGGTTGACGCCTTTCAGGAAGACCGGCCGCCCGTTCAGCAGGATCCGGCCTTTCTCTGCGCGCACTTCGCGGAAGCCGATCCGTTCCGCGAGGTCGTCCTGACCGAGCACGAGCCGGATTTCATAGAGGCGGGGATGATCAAGGTCCCACCGCTCGATGCCGTCCAGCTTCAGCCCCTCGACGCGAAGGCGATTCTCCCCCGGCGCCAGCGTGACTTCCCGCTGGTGCAGGATTTTGTCGTCGGCGAAGATCGTGAAGGCCGCGGTGGCCGCGCCATCTGAGAGGTTCTCGGCGACCGCTTCGACCGTGAGGTCGGCTTGATCCGCTCCGGTCAGCGTGTAATCGATCCGGCACTCCCTCTGCCAGAGATCGGCTAGCTCCATCACTTCAACGCTTCGAATGATCCCGCCGTAATGGAACCAATCCACACGCGCGAGGGGGATGGTATCGACCGCGTTATGCCTGTTATCCACCCGCACGGTCAGCGTATGCTCTCCCTGGCGCACCCCGCGCACGGTGAACCCGAACTTCATGAAACCGCCGTAATGATAGCCGAGATGGCGTCCGTCCAGGTAGACGTCGGCCTCGGTATTGACCCCGTGGAAGACCAACCTCAGATTGGCGGCGTCCGACCGAAAAGTGGTCCGATACCAAGCCACGCCTTCGTAATGATAGAGACCAAGTTCGTTATTCCAGCACGAGGGGACGAAATGACGGTCGGCTCCGGCGGGAAAGCTCTCGAACCAGCGCTCCGTTTTCCCCCGGTCTTCCGGGTCCGTCACGAACTGCCACTGGCCGTCGAGGTACCGATGGCGGCGCAGGCGGTGCGTTTCAAAAAGACGATGCATATAATGACTCCTTTCTTTACTCCACTTTACATTCTAGCCGAGAAGCCGTGTCGTATAAGCTTTCATATGACAAGTCCTTATGGCAGATATGTGGGTCTGCGCCGGGTGCGCCGGTGCGGCCTGCCTGCTTTGGACCATCCTGGTCGTCGCAGGCTTTGGCCCATCGTGGGCCTTAGATGGGCTGCGCATCTCGTCGTTGTCGGCCGTTTTCGTGCTCGACGGACGCGAGTACGTCTGCGCGCGAAAACGTCTCAGGTCCA
>JBLNCE010000156.1:0-35844 GCA_050260415.1 Bacteroidota bacterium
ACAAAAAGGGGGGAGAAGACATGGCCTCTGGCAGTAATAGCAACACGCCCGTGGTCGTGCAGGCGCGCCAAGCATTGAAGCGTCTCCGCGACGAAGTGGCGAACGAACTCAATATCGATACCTCGAAGATCCAGGGAGGATATTGGGGCTACCTGCCCGCCCGCGACGCCGGCGCGGTCGGCGGACATATGGTCAAGCGGATGATCGAGGCGGCGGAAAGATCGCTCTTCGAACAATCGGTGGCCCAAGTACGCGCGGGTTTCATGCAGGGCTTCAACGCGGCCGCGCAAGGCGGCACCCCGGGCAACCAGGGCAACCAACAATACAACCCTGGGGTCGGGAACTACGGCAAGGGATACTAGACGGGCACGGTTTCGGTGATAAGCGGCCGGGCGGAACGCCCGGCCGCCTGCCTCCGTATCACATTGTCACTCTGACATCGTCAAAGGCGGCGTTACCCTGCGTATAGAGACCGATCTTCCCATTGCGCAGGTAGTTGCCGAGGATGGTGCCATTGTCGGTGTAGCTGATCAAGGGCTTGGCGGCATCGTTTAGGTAACATTTGATACTCCGCCCGCGTATGGCGATCTTGAGATCGTAGAAGGTGGAGAAATCGTAGGCGAAAGGCACTTCCTTGCCTAGCTGTTGGATCTGGCCGTCCACGATCTTCCATAGCTTGACGACGCCTTTACCATCTTTCCAGTCCGTTAAACACAGCTCATAATAGTCATCGTAGCTGGCGTTGTATCTGACCGCGATGCCGTGTTCAGCGGCGTTGCCGGGCCGGACGCGGGCGGACAGGGTATAATCGCGCCACGATTCGTCGCCGGCGCCGATGATGGTGGAAACCTGTCCCGCCTGGAGGTACTTGTTCCCGTCCGCCACAATGGTCCATAGCTCGGGCTTGATACCTCCCCAATCCTCGCGGGCGCTCCACACGCCGGGCGCCGTCCAGGCGCCTGGACTAAAGGACTCGAAATCCTCCATGAACACGACCTTTCCTGGCTTGCAACCAAACGGCAATGACAAACAAGCGAGGACCAGCGCGCAAACGCCGGTGGACAGCAAGAACCTCTTCATTCGATGTCCCTCCCCTAACCGGGGAGAATTTCGACGGGCGTGCGCCAAAACCTTCCGTTCGGGTACGTAGTCCCAGGCAGAGGGGATAGTCTTTCCGGCCATACCTCAGAAGCCGCGTACTCCGCAGGGTATTGACAGACCACTTCCAGGGGACCCTTATTGTAATGGAGAAATGGCTGTATTGCCAGCCCTTGACAGGGAACGGCGGCCGATCTATAATACCGGGTAGGGTATTAAGAAGGGGGGAAGTGCAATGGCGGACGTCACCCCTGCCGATTTCCAGACCGAGGTGCGTGAGGAAATCCTGGCGAGGCTACGGAGGGCGGAAGGGCAGTTGCGCGGGATCCAGAAGATGATCGCCGATGGGCGCGCCTGCCAGGAGGTCCTGATTCAGCTGGCCGCGGTCAAGGCGGCCGTGGTCCAGGCCGCTATGACCATTCTCAGCACGCAATTGGCGCATTGCGTCCAAGAAGAAGGGCCGGCGGGCAAGGGCGATCGCGAAGCCCTTGCGCGGTTTATGGAAGTTTTCAAGAAGTTTTCGTGAGGGAACAAGGGGGCGGGGGTGTTGTCAAAGCGCATCTTGATCGTGGGCGGGGTCGCCGCTGGCGCAAGCGCGGCGGTCAAGGCGAGAAGGACCGATGAACACGCCGAGATTATCGTCTTTGAACGGGGGCCGCACGCGTCGTTCGCCAATTGCGGGCTGCCTTACTACCTGGGCGGGATGATCCCGGAGCGCGAACAGTTATTGGTCGTGACGGCGGACCGTCTGCGCCGCCGCTATGGGCTGGACATCCGCCTCGCGCACGAGGTAACCGCCGTCGACCGTAAGGCGCGGACGGTGGCGGTCAGGAAGGCCGGCTCGGGCGAGACATACACGGAAGCCTATGACAAGCTCATCCTGGCCACGGGCTCCCGGCCCGTCCGGCCGTCCTTGCCCGGGGTCGATCTGCCGGGCGTCTTTACGTTGACCACGGTGGAAGACGCGGTGGCCGCCCGTGCTTTCGCCCAGGAACACGAGGCCCGCTTTGGCGTGGTCCTCGGCGGCGGTTACATCGGCCTCGAGAGCGTGGAAGCGCTCGCGGCCTTGGGGCTGCGGACCGCGCTCCTCGAGCGCCTCGACCAAGTCCTGCCCGTGCTCAGTCCCGAGATGTCGGCGATGATCGTGGACCACCTGCGGGATAACGAGGTCCGCGTGCATCTGGGCGCCGAGGCCGAAGCCCTGATCGGGGAGGATAGAGTCAGGGGCATCCGGCTGCGCGGCGGCGAAGAAGTGCCCGCTGACCTGGTGATCGTGGCCGCCGGCGTGCGGCCCGAGCTCGATCTGGCCCGGCGAGCCGGGCTTGAGATCGAGGATGGGATCGTGGTCGACGAACGGATGCGGACCAACGACCCGGACATCTATGCCGCCGGGGATGTTGTCCAGAGCCGCCGTCTGCCGGACGGCGCGCAAGCGCGGGTGCCCTTGGCTGGACCGGCCAACAAGCAGGGGCGCGTGGCGGGAGCGAACGCGGCCGGGGGCAATCTTCGTTTCGCCGGCGTTGCCGGCGCCTCCGTCGTCAAGGTCTTCGATCTGACCGCGGGCCAGGTCGGGGTGGGAGAAGAGGCGGCCCGCCGCGCGGGCCTGGAGCCGCTGATCTCGTATACCCACGCCAGCCACCATGCCACGTATTACCCCGGCGCCGAAACAATGGCCATCAAGTTGATTGCGGATCGCGGCCGCGGCAGGCTGCTGGGGGCCGAGATCGTCGGCGGCGCGGGGGTGGATAAACGATTGGACGTACTGGCCACGGCGATCTATGCCGGTCTCTCCGTCGAGGATCTGGAACAATTGGACCTTAGCTATGCCCCCCCGTATTCCTCCGCCAAGGACCCGGTGGTCGTCGCGGGCATGGTGGCGGCAAACCTTTACCGCCGCGAGTTCGCCTCCCTCACCCCGCACGAATTACGGGCCATCCTCGCCAAGAGCGAACGCCTGCAACTGGTCGATGTACGGACACCCCGCGAGTATGGCGCGGGACACATCCCGGGCGCCGTCAATCTCCCGCTCGACGACCTCCGGGCTCGTCTGGGCGAGCTGGACCCGGCATGCCCGACCGTCGTCTATTGCGGCATCGGTTACCGTTCGTACCACGCCGTCAAGATCCTGGCCGCGCGGGGCTTCAAGGACGTGCGGAACCTGAGCGGCGGCATGAGCACCTGGCGGTGGGTGGGGGAGGTGGAGACGGGCGCTGGCCCGGGCATCACCGCCCGCGCGGGGGGAAACGCGGCGCGTGCGCCACGGTGATGCTGTTCATGGTCACGGTGACCTCGCGGCGGCCGTTTTCTTCGACCACCTTTATCTCCGCGCGCGGCACGACGATCGTCACTTCGTGGGGCAGGCAGCGGCAGAGCCGCCTCTCTAACCCGATTGAGAGCCCGTTAAGGGTGAGGTGAATCCGATCCCCGGGTTTGCGGGGGCGGAGCGCAAGGCATCGAAAGCGGGCGAGGGCGTCGCGCCAGCGAATTTTCATGATACTCACCGGCCATGGCTGGTTCCCCTGTTCTATCAGTCTATGCGCGAGCCAGGCCTGGGGCATTGCCCACTGGTATCCCGGCGGTTAACCGGCGTTCTTTCGCGGTCAGCCCCATGGGCGCAAACCATTTCACGGCCCGTCAAGAATTCGCTCCTTGACACCCATGCCAGACTCTGCTAAAGTAAAGGGAAATGGGGGATCCTTTAAGCTAGTCCCGTGAGGCTGGCAAGGAATCCGGACCGGTGTCTTCGGGGTGCGATCCGAGCTTCTCACGGCTGCGTGGGAAGCTTTTTTGTTGACTTAGGAGCGGGCAAGAAGCAAAAAGGCAAGAGGCAAGAGGCAATAGGCAATAGGGAAACCGGAATCCAGGCGTATTAAATGCCGGGGCGGTTGCGGCGTCCGCCCCGGACAAAGTTAGCGGTATGCGCTCGTTTACCCGGAATACGCGACGTAAGAGGGGGGCTCTCCCATGCAGGTCAAGGCGGAGGTCATGGATGCGGAGGATATACGCCGGGCGCTCTTTCGGGTCTCGCACGAGATCATCGAGCAGAACAAAGGCACGCGGCAACTGGCTCTGGTCGGCATCAGGACCAGGGGCGTACCCTTAGCCCAACGGCTGGCCAAGCTGATCCGAGAGCACGAGGGGGTCGATCTGCCGGTCGGGATCCTGGATATCACCTTTTACCGCGACGATCTCTCCCTGCTCTCGCCCCAGCCGATCGTGCACCAGACGGAGATTCCCTATCACGTCACCGGCCGGCGGGTCGTGCTCGTGGACGACGTGCTCTATACCGGGCGCACCGTCCGGGCTGCCCTGGACGCGCTCATGGACCTCGGCCGCCCGTCTGTGATCCAGTTCGCGGTCCTGATCGACCGCGGGCACCGCGAACTCCCCATCCGCGCCGATTACGTGGGCAAAAACGTGCCCACGAGCAAGCGTGAGGTCGTCCACGTCCGGCTCGCGGAGAGCGACGGCGAGGACCGGGTGGTCATCGAAGAGTTGCCGGCGGCGGGTGATGAGGTGAAGGAGTGAACGGGTGAGGGGGGGAGACGTAGGAGGCTACGTCTCCTTTCTTGAGCGCAATTTGAGGGAGGACAAGCCATGGCAACCTGGCGCCACAAGGATCTCCTGGGTCTGGCGGACCTGACGGCGGAGGAAATCGAGCTCATCCTGGACACGGCGGTACCGTGCAAAGAGATCTTCAAGCGCGAGATCAGGAAACTGCCCACGCTGCGCGGTAAGACCGTGGTGACGCTCTTCTACGAGGCCAGCACGCGGACGCGCACCTCGTTCGAGATCGCGGCCAAATGGCTGGGCGCCGACGCGGTCAACCTCACGGTCGCCCAGAGCAGCGTGGCCAAGGGCGAGAGCTTTGTGGACACGGCGAAAACGATCGAGGCGGTGGGAGCGAACATCATCGTCATCCGGCACGCCATGGCCGGCGCGCCGTTGCTCCTGGCGCAGACCGTGCGCGCCTCGGTGATCAACGCCGGCGACGGCGCACACGAGCACCCGACCCAGGGGCTCCTGGATCTCTTCACGATCCGGGAGCGCAAGGGCAAGATCGCGGGGCTACGCGCGGTCATCGTGGGAGACATCCTGCACAGCCGGGTGGCGCGATCCAACATCTACGGGCTCACGAAGCTCGGCGCCAAGGTGACGGTCGTAGGGCCGCCGACCTTGATGCCGCCCGGGATCGAGGACCTGGGGGTGGAGGTCTCGTACAACCTCGACGAGGCCTTGGCCGGCGCGGATGTGGTCAATGTCCTCCGCTTGCAGCTCGAACGGCAAAAGAAGGGCCTCTTCCCTTCGGTGCGCGAATATGCCCGCCTCTACGGCATGAACCGCGCGCGGCTGGACCGGCTGTCCCCCGCGGCCCTGCTCATGCACCCCGGCCCGGCCAACCTGGGCGTGGAGATCAGCGAGGAAGCGACGAACGACCCGCGCGCCACCATCACCACCCAGGTCTCGAACGGCGTGGCGGTGCGGATGGCAGTCCTTTATCTCCTGGCGGGAGGAAAAGAAGATGCATTATTGCCTTAAGGGTGGTACCGTGGTCGACCCGGCCAACCGGCGGCGCGCGCAACTCGATGTCCTGGTGCGGGACGGTCTGATCGCGGCGGTCGGGCCGGACTTGGATCCGGGGGAGGCGGAGGTTTTCCCGGCGGCGGGGTTGCATATCCTCCCGGGGCTGGTCGATATGCACGTCCACCTGCGTGAGCCCGGCCGCGAGGATGAGGAGACGGTGGCGACGGGCTTGGCGGCCGCGGCAGCCGGCGGTTTTACCGCGGTGGGGGCGATGCCCAATACCGAACCGGCCGTGGACCAGGCGGCGTTGGTGGAATACGTGCGGCGCCTCGGCGCGGGCGCGGGCGCGGCGCGAATCTGCGTCATCGGTTGCCTTACCAAGGGCCAGCGCGGGGAGGAAATGGCCGAACTGGGTGAGATGGCGCGCGCGGGCGCGGTGGCTTTCTCCAATGACGGCGTACCCCTGGGGAGCGCCGAGGTTCTGCGCTGCGCGATGGAGTATGGTAAGATCTTCGGCCTGCCGCTGCTCTTGCACTGCGAGGACGCGGCCCTGGCGGACGGCGGCGCCATGCACGAGGGCAAATGGTCGACCATCCTCGGGCTCAAGGGCCAACCCGCGCTGGCCGAGGAGGTCGCGGTGGCGCGGGATCTGCTCCTGGCGGAGGCCACCGGCGCGGCGGTGCATATCTGCCACGCCTCGACCGCGGGGACGGTCAAGCTAATCCGCCAGGCCAAACGGCACGGCGTGCACGTCACGGCCGAAGCATCCCCCCACCACTTGATCCTTACGGACGGCGACGTGGCGGGTTACGACCCCAACACCAAGGTCAATCCCCCCCTGCGCGCGCGGGCGGACGTGGAGGCGCTGCGCGCGGCCCTGGCCGACGGGACGATCGACGCGATCGCCAGCGACCACGCGCCACATTCCCTCGAGGAGAAGCACCGTGAGTACGCCTTGGCGCCCAACGGCCTCGTCGGGCTGGAAACGTCGCTCGGGCTCATTCTGACCGAACTGGTGCGGCCGGGCCACCTGACCCTGGACGACCTGGTGCTCAAGATGGCCGTCAATCCGCGCCGCCTGCTCAGCCTGCCCGAAGGCGAGATCACGCCGGGGAAACCCGCCGATCTGACCGTGGTCGACCTGGAGCGCGCCTGGACGGTCGATCCGGCGGCATTTCGCAGCAAAGCCAGGAACACGCCCTTTGGCGGGCGGCGTCTGGTGGGTAAGGCGGTGGCTACCTTCGTGGACGGCCGGCTGGTCTACCGGGAAGAATAAACATACACAATTACTGGGTTGATATGCTATAATGGGGAAGAGAAACATGCTCTCCGACGACCATACGAAACCGCAAACAACCCAGGTCGAAATCGAAATCGGGATCGGGATCGGGATCGAAAGCGCTGCAATAAGAGTTAATGCTTATACAAGGGCGACCGATTGGTGTCGATTCAGACGGGCGCCGATGCCGATACCGATCGCGATCCCGATCCCGATCTCACATGGTCGCGTTGATGTAATCATGCTGGAGGAATATTCATGCATACCGGTTGGCTGGGCCTGGAGGACGGGACGGTGTTTGCGGGGCGGGCTTTCGGCGCTGAAGGCGGCACCGGCGGGGAGGTCGTCTTCAATACCGGCATGACCGGCTACCAGGAAATCTTGACCGATCCGTCCTATGCCGGGCAGATCATCACCATGACCTATCCGTTGATCGGCAACTACGGCGTCAATGAAGAGGACAACGAAGCCGAGCGGCCCGCGGCCAAGGGTCTGATCGTGCGGGAATGGTGCCGGACCCCCAGCAACTGGCGCGCCGGCGGGACCGTGAACGCGTTTCTAAAACGGTACGGATTGATCGGCCTGGAAGGGATCGACACGCGGGCGCTGACCAAACGCCTGCGCAGTCACGGCACGATGCGCGGTTTCCTGACGACGACGGCCATGACGGCCGAGGAATTGACAGCCAGGGCGCGCGCGGTGCCGGATCTCTCCGGGCAGAACTTCATCGACCAGGTGACGGTCAAGGCGCCATACACCGTGCCGGGCGCGGGGCCGCGGATCGTTCTGGTCGACTTCGGCGCCAAGCGGAACATCGTCCGCGCGCTGGCGGGCGCGGGGCTCGAGGTCGTGGTGGTCCCGGCCAGGGCAAGCGCGTCCGAGATCGTGGCCCTCCGGCCCGCCGGCTTGATGCTCTCCAACGGCCCCGGCGACCCGGTCGACGTCCCGTACGCCGTGGAAACGGTTCGGGCGCTGCTCGGCAAGTTCCCCATCTTCGGGATCTGCCTCGGCCATCAGGTGCTCGGCCTGGCGGTCGGGGGCCGGACCTACAAACTCAAGTTCGGCCACCGCGGCGGGAATCATCCCGTCAAGGATCTGCGCACGGGGCGCGTCTACATCACCTCGCAGAACCACGGCTTCGCCGTGGACGCCGCCTCCCTCCCGGCCGACGTCGCCGTTTCCCATGTCAATGTGAACGACGGCACGGTGGAGGGGTTGCGCCACCTGAAGCTGCGCGCCTGGTCCGTGCAGTATCACCCCGAAGCGGCGCCCGGTCCGACGGACTCGGCTTATCTCTTCGGAGAACTGGCGGAGGTTCTGGCGCGGGCGGGATGAGTGCTTAGTGTTGAGTCTCGAGCCTTGGATTATATCGACTCATAACTCAGAACTTGATCTAATTGGAGTGCTATCTTTGGAGAAAGTCCTGGTGATCGGTTCAGGCCCCATCATTATCGGCCAGGCGGCGGAGTTTGACTACGCCGGTACCCAGGCTTGCCGGGCCTTACGCGAGGAAGGCGTGGAGGTCGTCCTCGTCAACAGCAATCCCGCCACCATCATGACCGACGCGGACCAGGCGGATCGGATCTATATCGAGCCGCTCGACCTGGAAAGCCTGCGATCGATCATCGCGCGCGAGCGGCCGACCGGGTTATTGCCCACGCTGGGCGGGCAGGTCGGTTTGAACTTGGCGGTGGCCCTCGCGCAAGACGGTATTCTCGACAAATACGGCGTCAAACTGCTCGGCACACCGCTTCAGGCCATCCGGCGCGCGGAGGACAGGCAACTCTTCAAGGAGACCATGCAATCCATCGGCGAACCCGTCCCGGCCAGCGCCATCGTCGACAATCTTGACGCGGCAGAGGCTTTTGCCGCGCATTGCGGATACCCGCTCATCATCCGTCCCGCTTATACCTTAGGGGGGACGGGCGGCGGTTTCGCCGGCGACCGCGCGGAACTCATCGCCACGGTCCGGCGCGGCCTGCGGTTAAGCCCCATCCATCAGGTTCTCCTGGAGCAAAGCGTGGCGGGCTGGAAGGAAATCGAATACGAAGTAGTCAGGGACGGCGCCGGTACATGCATCACCGTCTGCAACATGGAGAATCTCGACCCGGTGGGCGTGCATACGGGCGACAGCATCGTCGTCGCGCCGAGCCAGACGCTCTCGGATCGGGAATACCAACTCCTGCGGGCCGCGTCGATCCGGATCATTTCCGCCCTGGGTATCGAGGGCGGCTGCAACGTTCAGTTCGCGCTGGATCCGGCCAGTGCGTCTTATTTCGTCATCGAGGTCAACCCCAGGGTCAGCCGGTCGAGCGCCTTGGCTTCCAAGGCGACCGGTTATCCGATCGCCAAGGTCGCGGCCAAGATCGCCATCGGGCGCCGGTTGGACGAGATCAAGAACGCCGTCACCGGGCAGACTTACGCCTCGTTTGAACCGTCCCTTGATTACGTGGTGGTCAAGATTCCCCGCTGGCCGTTTGACAAGTTTGCCCGGGCGGATCGCCGCCTGGGGACGCAGATGAAGGCCACCGGCGAAGTGATGGCGATCGGCCGGTCGCTGCCCGCCGCCCTGCAAAAGGCGGTACGCTCCCTGGAGACCGGCTTTCACGGCCTGCGCCATGCCCGAATGCGTTCCCTGGACGACGAGACCCTGGCCGGTTACCTGCACCAGGCGGGAGACGAGAGGCTCTTTGCCGTCCTGGAGGCGCTGCGCCGGGAGATGCCCCTGGAGGCCATCCACGCGATGACCGGTATGGACAACTACTTCCTGGCCGAGATGGCCCGGATCGTGGACTGCGAACGTCTGCTGGCCGGGGCCGCGGCCCTTACGCCGCCGCTCCTGCGCCACGCCAAGGAACTCGGCTTCTCCGATCGGGAGATCGCCTCGTTGCGGGGCGTCGACCCGGAAGAGGTCAGATGCCTGCGCCTGGATCAAGCCCTGGAAGCCGGGTTCAAGATGGTGGATACCTGCGCCGCCGAGTTCGACGCGACCACGCCGTATTTTTATTCCACCTACGAGGCCGAGAATGAAACGCGGCCGCCCGGCGCGAAACGGCGCGTGTTGGTCCTCGGTTCGGGTCCGATCCGCATCGGCCAGGGAATCGAGTTTGACTACTGCAGCGTTCAGGCGGTCTGGGCGCTGAGGGCGGCGGGTTGCGAGGCGATCATCGTCAACAACAATCCGGAGACGGTCAGCACGGATTTTGATACGGCCGACCGGCTCTATTTCGAACCGCTTACCTTCGAGGACGTCATGGCCGTGGTCGCGCGCGAGAAGCCGGAGGGGGTCATCGTCCAATTCGGGGGTCAGACCGCCATCAACCTGGCCGGCCAGTTGGCCAAGGCCGGAGTGCCGATCCTGGGGACGTCGTTGGACGGGATCGACTTGGCCGAGGACCGGCGGCGATTCGACCAGCTCTTGGAGGAGCTTGCCATTCCGCGCCCGCCCGGAGGTACGGCGGTAAAGGCGGCCGAGGCCATAGCCATTGCGGACCGGGTGGGCTATCCGGTGCTGGTCAGACCCTCGTATGTGCTGGGCGGGCGCGCCATGGAGATCGTATACCGGCAGGAAGACCTGGAGCGCTATATCGCGGAAGCAACCCTGGTATCGGAGGAGCGGCCGATCCTCGTCGACAAGTATGTCCTGGGCCGGGAGTGCGAGGTCGACGCCATCGCGGACGGCCAGGACATCTTGATCCCGGGACTCATGGAGCACGTGGAGCGCGCCGGAGTACACTCCGGCGACAGTTACGCCGTCTACCCCACCGTGAGTCTGACCAGCGCGGAAAAGATGCGCATCCTCAATTACACGGCCAAACTGGCCCGGGCGCTCAAGGTCGTCGGGCTGGTCAATATCCAGTTCGTGATTGCCGGGGGCGAGGTCTACGTGATCGAAGTCAACCCGCGAGCTTCCCGGACGGTGCCCTTTCTGAGCAAGGTCACGGGCGTGCCCATGGTCAGGCTCGCGACCAACGCCATCTTGGGCCGCAGTCTGCGGGAACAGGGGTATGAACCCGGCCTGGCGCCCGAGAGCCCCTTCTGGGCGGTCAAGGCGCCGGTCTTTTCTTTTAGCAAGCTGACGGGCGTGGAGGTATCGTTGGGGCCGGAAATGAAATCCACCGGCGAGGCCATGGGGGTGGCCACCACCTACGCGGATGCCTTGGCCAAGGCCTTTCGCGCCGCCGGCGTCGGCATGCTCACCAAGGGTACGGCCTTGGTCACCGTCGCCGACCGGGACAAGAAAGACGCGCTGCCCTTGATCAAATGGCTGGCCAAGGCGGGTTTCCGGTTGGCGGCCACCGCCGGGACGGCGCTCTTCCTCATCGAGCACGGACTCTCCGTGGAACCCGTGTACAAGATCGGCCAGGGCAGCCCCGATGTCATCGATCTCTTGCGGAGCGGACGTATCGACCTGGTCTGCAACACCTTGACCCGCGGTAAGGAACCGGAACGGGACGGTTTCCAGATCAGGCGGGCGGCGGTGGAGGTGGGGATCCCCTGCCTGACCTCCCTGGATACGCTGCAAGCATACCTCAAGGCGCTCTTGGGCCAGGGCGGCGCGGCGAATGAACCCTTGGCCCTGCAGGATTTCTCGAGCACGCGCGGGATGGAAGCGTTGCGATAAACCATGAGGATGGAGGGCTAGAGCCATGGACCGGATCGAACTGGCGCGGAAGATCTATCAGGTCTCGTACTTGCAAGGGACCTTCAAGTTGAGATCGGGGCAGATCTCCCACGAATACTTCGACAAATATCTCTTCGAATCCGACCCGGAGTTGCTGCGAGCCATCGCCGCGCGGATGCGGCCGCTGATCCCGAAGGACACGGAAGTCCTCGCCGGCCTCGAAATGGGCGGGATCCCCATTGCCACCGCGTTGTCGCTGGAAACGGGCCTGCCCTTGCTCTTGGTGCGAAAGAAGGCGAAGGACTACGGCACCTGCAAGGTGGCCGAGGGACAAGACCACGGCGGGAAAAAGGTTTGCGTGATCGAAGACGTTGTCACCACGGGCGGACAGATCATCCTGAGCACGCAGGATCTGCGAAAAAGCGGTGCCGTCGTCACACACGTCATGTGCGTCATCCTCAGGAACGAAGAAGGCCGGGCGAATCTGAAGCAAGAGGGACTCGAACTCATACCGCTCTATAGTATGAAGGAATTGAAAGAGACATAAGAAGCTTGTTGCCCCGTTGGGGCGCCAAGATGCGGCGAGACGCTCTTAGCCCGAGCACAATCCGGGTGCATTTTCGCGCCTTGTGCCCCGACAAAGCCGGATGTGGGTCAATTAATGGCAGCCTAAGGGGGATTCGATCTGCCACCCAAGGATCATCAAGCCAAAGTATTATCCCGGCGCGATTACGGCCAAACCGCCTTTCGCCTGGATCTCCACGTGCCTGAACTGGCGGCGCAATTGCTGCCGGGGCAGTTCATCCAGATCAGCGTGGGCGCGGGCGGGCAGGATCCCTTGCTGCGGCGGCCTTTTGGCTACCTCGCCCGCGACGCCGCGGCGGGCACGATCGGTATCCTGGTGCAGATCGTGGGCCGCGGTACGGCTCTGCTGCGCGCGGCGCAGGCGGGAGCCACGCTTTCCGTCCTCGGTCCCCTGGGCCGGGGTTTCAACCTCGATCCCCCCGGAACGGCCTTGCTCGTGGGCGGCGGCCTCGGCGTGGTGCCGCTCCTCGATCTTGCCGCGGCGTTGCTTGCGCGCCGGGTTTCCGTGACCTTCATCTATGCCGCGCGTACCAAAGAACAGCTCTATGCCCTCGATGAGTTGCAGCGGTTGGGACTGGAGCCGATCCTGGCCACCGACGACGGCAGCGCCGGCTTACGCGGGACGGCCGTCGACGCGGTGGCCGGGCGCGTCGCGAGAGACTACCGCTTTTTCTATGCTTGCGGTCCCCGGCCCATGTTGGTTCGTGTGCGGGAGGAAATGGAAAAAGCAGGCGTTCCGGGCGAGCTCTCCCTTGAGGAACGGATGGCCTGCGGGTTCGGCGCCTGCCTCGGTTGCGTCGTGCCGGTCCGCGGTCCGCAGGGTACGGCTTACAAGCGCGTCTGCGCCGAAGGGCCGGTCTTTCCCGCCGCGGAGGTGATCCTGGATGTCTGAACCGGATCTCAGCGTCACGCTGGGACCACTCAAGCTGCGCAATCCGGTCCTGACCGCGTCGGGCACAGCCGGATTCGGCCGGGAGATCGCCGCCTTTACGCCCCTGGATAGACTTGGGGCGTTGGTGACCAAGGGAATCTTCCTGGAACCGCGCGCGGGCAATCCGCCGCCCCGCATCATCGAGACGCCCGCCGGCATGCTGAACGCGGTCGGCCTCCAGGGTCCGGGCGTGGAAGCCTTTATCGACGAGGACCTGCCGTGGTTACGCCAACGGGGCGCGACGGTCATCGTGAATATAAACGGCCGCACGGCCGGAGAATATGCCGCCTTGGCCGCCCGCCTGGACGGGGTGGCCGGCATCGCCGCCCTGGAGGTCAATATCTCCTGCCCAAACGTTAAGGAGGGCGGGATCGCCTTTGGCGCCGACCCGGCCTTGGCGGCCGCGGTGACCAAAGCGGTACGCGCCGCCACCACCCTGCCCCTGATCGTGAAACTATCCCCAAATGTGACCGATATCACGACAATCGCCGCCGCCGTGGCCGATGAAGGGGCGGATATCCTCTCGCTGATCAATACCCTGCTCGGCATGGAGATCAACCTTTGTACCCGCCGGCCGGCCTTGGCCAACGTGACGGGGGGCCTGTCCGGACCCGCGGTGCGGCCGGTCGCCCTGCGCATGCTCTGGCAGGTCTACCAGCGCGTCAAACTGCCTCTGATCGGCATGGGCGGCATCGCGTCGGGCGAGGACGCCGTGGCGTTCATGATGGCCGGCGCGAGCGCGGTGGCCGTGGGCACGGCGGCGCTTGTCAATCCAGGCATACACCAAACCGTCGTGGAAGGAATCCGCAGTTTTCTTGTCGAAGAAGAGTTCGCCTCGGTCAAAGAGATCGTGGGCTTGGCGCATAAGCGAAATCCAACCTCCTACTTTTCCGCATGAGGTGACCCGCCTGAAAGAACGTCTTATTATCGGTCTGGATGTACCGAGCCTCGGCGAGGCGGAGCAGATCGTCAGGGAACTCGGCGACGCGGTCGATTTCTACAAGATCGGCCTCGAACTATTCTGCGCCGCGGGGCCGGCGGCCGTGCGGATGGTGCGGGGATACGGGCGGCGAGTCTTTCTTGACCTCAAGTTCCACGACATCCCGAACACGGTGGCGGGCGCCGTACGCGGCGCGGTCGCAACCGGGGCGGGCATGCTCAATATGCACGCCGCCGCGGGCCGTCTTGCCATGACCGAAGCGGTGCGGGCCGCCCGGGAATCCGCGGACGCCGCGGGGCTGCCCAGGCCGATTTTGCTGGGTGTTACGGTCCTGACCAGCCTCGGCCCGGACGATCTGGCCGGGATGAACGTGGGCGTCCCGGTCGAGCGGCAGGTCGAGGTTCTGGCCCGCCAGGCGAAAGACGCCGGTCTACACGGCGTGGTCTGCGCCGGCGCCGAGGCACGTAGGATTAAAGAGGTCTGTGGCAGCGATTTTGTTACCGTTGTCCCCGGAATCAGGCCGGCCTGGGCGGCGGCCAACGATCAAAAACGCGCCATGACACCGGCGGAAGCGCTGGCCAACGGGGCGGATTACCTCGTGGTCGTAAGGCCCGTGCTGGCCGCCGCCGACCGTCGGACCGCCCTGGCAAGGATCCTCGCGGAGATGGAGGAAGGAAAGGATGCTTGAGCGCAAGGAGATCATGGAGATTCTGCGCGAGACGAAGGCCTTGCGCGAAGGGCATTTTCGTCTGGCCTCCGGCAAGCACAGCAAGCAATCGGTCCAGGTCGCCCAGGTCATACAGTACCCGAAGTTCCTGGAACTGCTCTGCGAAGAATTGGCGCGCCGTTTCAAGGCGGAAGAGATCGACGTGGTCGTGGCCCCCGCGGTTGGCGGCATTCTGGTGGCGTACGAGGTCGCCAAGCTGCTCGGTACGCGATGTCTTTTCACCGAGCGTGAAGAGGGCAAGATGGTCTTGCGCCGAGGCTTTAGCCTGGAGGACGAGGAGAACGTCTTGGTCGTGGAGGATATAATCACAACCGGCGATTCGGTCCAGGAAGTCCTCGGGCTGATCAGGGAAAAAGGCGGTTTCGTGCGCGGCGTGGGCATTCTGATCGACCGCAGCAGCGCCAAGGTCCATTTCGGCGTGCATACGGAGTCGCTGGTGGCGATCGAGTGCCAGGCATGGGAGCCTGAGCAGTGCCCATTGTGTGAGGAGGGCGTGCCCCTGTGCAAGCCCGGGGTGCGGAAGTAGGAAGCCCTTACAAAAGACCGATGGATGCGCAATCACGGTTTCCCGTTCCCATGGATAGGCATTGGGGGTTAGTTCATACGGGGAGGGTTTTGAGATGCCGCATGTCGCCGTCATCGTGGGGAGCGACTCGGACCTGGCGGTGGTCAAGGGGGCCGTCGACGTCCTGGAAGAGTTCGAAGTGAGCTATGAATTGACCATCGCTTCGGCCCACCGGACGCCTAAGCGCGCCATGGAACTGGCCGCCACCGCCGAAGAGCGCGGCGTGGATGTGATCATTGCCGCCGCCGGCGGGGCCGCCCACTTGCCGGGGGTCTTGGCCGCCTGTACGACCGTGCCGGTCATCGGCCTGCCGATCAGGAGCGGGGCGCTGGACGGTCTCGACGCCCTGTACAGCATGGTGCAGATGCCGGCGGGCGTACCCGTGGCCACGGTCGGGATTAACAACGCCAGGAATGCCGCCCTGCTGGCCGTCTCCGTGCTTGGGATCGTGGACGGCGAACTCCGGGGCAAGCTGAAGGAGTTTCGGAAGCGTCAAGCCTGCGCGGCCAATGACAAAGCCGTGCATCTGGAGGAAGTAGGACTCAAAGCATACCTGGCCGAACGGGAGAAAAAGACGGAGTAAGAACGAATTCCAATCTCGCAAGCTAAGGAAGGAGCCCGGTCGCCAGCCGAACTATGTTTGTCCGTCCAAGCCGCCATGGCGGATCCGGCAGGTTATTCAAGGCAATACACCCCCCCGTCCCCCACCGGCACCATGGGGATAGGGTCGATGGCGATCCCGTTTCGGCGGGCGACTTTCTTGATCAGGATCAGGTTAACCACCGGGACCCCTCGCGCGGCGAAGTCATGGATCAGCGAGCGGTCCCTTTTTTGCTCCGGAGCCGGGAGATGCAAGATCAGCCCGTCGGGCAGGGCCAGAAAGGTCACGATTTCCCCCGAGAAGGTCCGGCTGGCGCCCAGGTTGACAAAACAGCCGATCCGCCGCCCCGCCGCGGCTTGGTCGTAAGCCGCCCGGCATCGGCTTATCCCCTCTTGCCGCGTGGAAACGGACAGCACGGGCAGGGCAAGGCGTTCTAGAAGCCGATCGAACGGCGGCCGCTCCCGGCGGAAGAGACCCACCTTGCCCGAGCTGCCGTGCAGGTCGAGCAGGAGGGCGGCGGGCTTGTACGGCAGCAGACCGCGTTCGCTCAAGAAGCCGAGCATGTCCACGAGGGTAAAGCGGGGGATATTCGCGCCGTAAGGCGAAGCGCCGACCGAGTAGATCAGCACGGGTTCCAGTTCCATCACCTTGGCCGAGGCCAGGCAGGCCACGATCAGGGAAGGAAACGATCCGGTCGCGCCGATGGCGATGACGTCGCCCCGCTGCAGGCCGATCGTCTTGAAATATCGTACGAACAGGGCGGCCCAATTTGGGTTGGTCGTCGTGCGCTTGACAGTGAGCGAGCCGAAACAGGTGGTGAGCTCGGAGAACGGCGCACCGATCATGCCGGTCCCATTTGGATCCAGGACGGGGTCAATCGGGATGCCCAGGCTGGACCGCATGGTTTTAATCGCTTCGAGGCACGCCCGCGTGAGTTGGGCCGCGGCGATCTGCTGGTCGTGGTAAGTTGTGAAACGGCCGGCCTCCGCCTTGGCATCCGCTGATGGGGCCACCGTCGCGGCCGCCAAGAACATGGCCAGTGCAAATACGATTCTTATCCGCCGCGCGGGCATACGGTGCACCTCTTTTTTTCGTCTTCCATGGTGGTCGCTCAATTGGACGGCTTCACCGCGGAAAAAGTTCACCGATCCTGATGCAAGCTCAAGCGGGGAAGGTACACAGTTCTGCTACGCCGCGCACCATGCGCAATCCTTCATTTGGTTGACACTCCCGTCCCGCTTTGGTATCATTAACGTGTGACAAATACATACCACCCTTTTCATGGGGAGAGAAAGTGCGCCTAGGGTTCCGCCCTCCGTAGCCGCTCCCGGCCGGCGAAGGAGGGGCCCGGACCAAGTGGCGCAGGCACCGAGCTTGCGGAGGTGCTACACCGTAGAGGGATAAAAACCCGGGCGGATAGGTTTCGTTTCGACCTATCCGTTTTTTGTTTTCGTAACAATCGATCGCCGTGGGCTTCAGCCCGCAGTGGCGCGGGAGGGCCGAGTCTTGCAGCGTGACGTCTTTGCCAATCTGAGCCCCCTGGATCACCGTTACTACGCGAGCAATCCGGAGCTTTTCGAGGAACTGGCGGAATACCTGAGCGAGAACGCTTTTGTCCGGTATCAGCTCCAGGTGGAGGCGGCGCTGGCTCGCGCGCTGTCCCGGCGGGGTCTCTGCCCCGGCGAGGCCGCGGCGGAGATCGCGCGCGCTTGCGCCGAGGTTTCACCGGAGGAAGTCTACGCGGAAGAGGAACTGACCCACCACAATGTCCGCGCGCTGGTCAACTGCATCCAGCGCCGGGTGGCGGCGAGCGCGAGACCGTTCGTGCACCTGACCGCGACTTCCGTCGACATCCTCGACACGGCCAATGCCTTGCGCCTGCGCCGCGTCACGGAGTGCACCGTGTTGCCGCGCGCCGCGGGCTTGCTCCGGGTCCTGATCGACCTGGCGCGCCGCGAAAGGGATACGGTCCAGGTCGGGCGGACCCATGGCCAGCATGCGGTGCCGATCACTTTCGGCTTTGCCATGGCGCAATATGTCGCCCGTCTGGGCGGACGGATCGAGGCGATCGCCGGCACGGCCCGAGAGTTGCGCGGCAAGATGTCGGGGGCGGTCGGCGCCTACAACGCCAGCGCTTTGTTCTTTCCGGACCCGGAAAGCTTCGAGGAAGAGGTCTTGGCCGAACTCGGCCTCAGACCGGCCCCGATCTCCACGCAGATCGTACCGCCCGAATACGTTCTCGACCACTTGCACGCCCTGGTCTCGACGTTCGGGGTCCTGGCCAACCTGGCCGACGATCTCCGCCATCTGCAGCGCACGGAGATCGGGGAAGTCGCCGAGGCTTTTGCCGCCACGCAGGTCGGCTCCTCGACCATGCCGCACAAGCGCAATCCCTGGAACTTTGAACACGTGAAAAGCCTCTGGAAGGAATTTACCCCCAGGATCCTCACGCATTACCAGGATCAGATCTCCGAGCATCAGCGCGACCTCACGAACTCCGCGTCGAGCCGGTTCATCCCGGAGATCGTGGCCGGGCTCGCGGCGGCCGTGGACCGCCTGACCAAGATCATGAGCCGTCTGGTCGTCGATCGGGAACGCATGCAGGCCAATCTGGCCCTGACCCGGGAGACGGTGATCGCGGAACCGCTCTATATCCTCTTGGCCTACCTCGGCGAGCCGAAGGCCCATGAAACAGTGCGCCTCCTCACGTTGGAGGCCGAGGAAAAAGGCCTTACTTTGCGGCAGTTGCTTGTCGGGCAACCCGAACGTTTTCCGTTCTTGCGGGAGATGAACGAAACGCAGCGGTTGTTCCTGGCCGAGCCGGAACGATACATCGGGCGGGCGGCGGCCAAGACGGAGGCCGTGTGCGCGGCGTGGGAGAAACGACTTGTGGAGATGGGTTTGTAGTAGAGGCGTGAGGTAAAAAGGCAAAAGGCAAGAGGCAAAAGGCAAGAGGTAATAAGGCAAGAGGTAATAAGGCAAGAGGCAAGAGGGGTAAGGCTTGAGGCCGGAGGCGGGAGGTTTGGGGCAGGTTCGAGGGAAAGGCATCCGGCCCATTCTGCGACGAGGTGTTGCTTAATGAGATATAAGACAACTTTGCGAGTAGCGCGGCCGAGAACGAAAGATCCCTCATGCCTCGCGCCTCATGCCTCATGCCTCCTTGACGAGCCCCGCGAGGAGTGCGGTGTCTTCGGCGTCTACGCGGACGAACCGGGCTTGGACGTGGCGCACCAGGCCTTTTACGGTTTGCTGGGATTGCAGCATCGCGGCCAGGAGAGCGCCGGCATCGCGGTGACGGACGGGACGCGGATCCTTTGCCACAAGAATATGGGACTGGTCCGGTCCGCTTTCCGCACGGAGGACCTCAAGGCGCTGACCGGATTCGCCGCCGTCGGCCACGTGCGTTATTCGACGAGCGGCCAGAGTTCACTGGCCAACGCCCAGCCCATGGTGGCGCGTTTTTCCCGGGGCACCATCGCCATCGCCCACAATGGCAACCTGGCCAACGCCGAGCACCTCTTGACCGAACTCGAGTTGGAAGGCTCGGTCTTCCAATCCACTTCCGATACGGAGGTCATTCTCAATCTCCTGGCCCGGTTCCCCCGCGACTCGTTCCGCGAGGCTCTGCGTAAGACCTGTGCCAAGCTGATCGGTTCCTATTCTTTGGTCATGCTCACGCGCGACGCTCTGTACGGGGTTCGCGATCCCCACGGCAACCGGCCGCTCTGCCTAGGCAAGCTGGACGGCGCCTACCTGCTGGCCTCGGAGAGCGCCGCTTTTTCCTCGATCGGGGGGAGTTTCCTCCGTGATGTGGCCCCGGGCGAACTGGTCGTCATCGACCGTGACGGCCTGCACAGCGAGGAATTGCTGCCGTCGGTCCGCCACGCCACCTGCGCCATGGAATACATCTATTTTGCCAGGCCGGACAGTGTTATCGACGGCCGCTCCGTGCACGAAGTCCGCAAGGAACTAGGCCGCGAACTGGCGAGGGCGTATCCCATCGAGGCCGACGTGGTGGTGCCGGTTCCGGACAGCGGCTACTCGACCGCCATCGGCTTTGCCGGCGAAGCGGGTTTGCCGCTTGACATCGGCTTGATCGCCAACCGGTACGTGGGGCGAACCTTTATCCAACCCCATCAGGACCTGCGCAAACAGGGCGTTACCATCAAGCTCTCGCCGATCGAGGCCGTGCTCCGGGGCAAGCGGGTGGTCATCATCGATGACTCGATCGTCCGCGGCACGACGACGAGTATCCTGATCAAGCTCCTGCGTGGCGCCGGCGCCCGCGAGGTCCATATGTACGTGAGTTCGCCGCCGTACGCCAATCCATGCTACTACGGCATCGATGTACCGGGCAAGCGCGAGCTGATCGCCTCATCCCATACGGTGGAGGAGATCCGCCGCTTTATCAACGCTGACACCCTGCATTACCTGACCCCGGAGAGTCTCACCCGCGCCATCGGCCGGGGCGGGGACCAGCTTTGCCTGGCATGTTTCACGGGGGACTACCCGATCGTGTTGCCCGAAGAGGGGCGGGACAAGAATCGTCTAGAGAAGAAGGGTTGAGCGATGGGATGGACGTATCGCGCGGCCGGGGTGGACATCGAAGCCGCCTCGACGCTAAAGGACCGCATCAAGGGATTCGCCCGGGCCACTTTTGGGCCGGAGGTCTTGAGCGAGATCGGCAGTTTCGGCGGGCTCTTCGCCCTCCCGGGAGGTTACCGGGAGCCGGTCCTGGTGGCCAGCACCGACGGGGTGGGAACCAAACTCAAGTTGGCTTCCATGGCCGGCAAGCACGACACGGTCGGCGCGGATCTCGTGAACCATTGCATCAACGACATCACGGTGCAGGGAGCGCGCCCGCTGTTCTTTCTCGACTATTTGGCCACCGGCCGCCTGGCGCCCGCGGTGGTCGAGGCGGTAATCGGCGGTCTCTCAGAGGCCTGCCGGGCCGGGGGCTGCGCCTTGCTCGGCGGAGAGACGGCCGAGATGCCCGGGATGTACGCGGACGGCGACTATGACCTGGCCGGGACCATCGTGGGCCTGGTCGAAAAGGCCGCAATCCTGCCCAGGCCCGGCATTGAGGCGGGGGATACGATCCTGGGTCTGGCCTCAAACGGCCTCCATACGAACGGATACTCCCTGGTCCGGAGGCTGTGCTTGGATGACCTGGGGCTCGGGCTGGATGACTACGTGCCGGAACTGGGCACCGAGTTGGGCACGGAACTGCTTCGCACGCATCGCAACTACGCGCCGCTGGTGAGGCCGCTGCTCGACGCGGATCTCGTCAAGGCGCTGGTCCACCTTACCGGCGGCGGTTATCAGGGCAATATCCCCCGGGTTCTTCCGGACGGCCTGGGGGTAAGGATAGACCCGCGCGGTTGGCCGGTCCAGCCGATCTTCGAGTTTCTCGCGGACCAGGGAGCGATCGAGCGCGAGGAGATGTATCGCACCTTCAACATGGGTCTCGGGATGTTGCTGATTGCCTCCCCGGAAAAGGCGGACGAGATCCGTTCCCGCCTCGCGGCGCTCGGGGAAGAGGTCTATACGGCCGGGGCCGTGGTCGACGGAGAAGGTGTGGAGATAAGATGAATGCACGGCTGCGCGTGGCGGTGCTCGTCTCGGGAAACGGTTCGAATCTGCAGGCCTTGCTGGACGGCGCCGGCGACGCGGCGGAGTTCGCTTTGGTGCTGTCCAACAAACCCGAGGCTTACGCCCTCGAACGCGCGGCGCGGGCCGGCGTGCCCGTCGCGATCGTGCGCTACGAGGATTACCCGGATCGGAAAGCTTTCAGCCGGGCGATTATGGCAGAGATGCAGGCGCGCGGGATCGACCTCATCTGTCTGGCCGGTTTCAACCGGATCCTGGACCGGATGCTGATCGACGCCTACCCCATGCGGATCATGAACACGCATCCCGCGCTCCTGCCGGCCTTTGGGGGAAAAGGCATGTACGGCCGCCATGTCCATGAGGCCGTCCTCGCCTCCGGCGCCAGGTTGAGCGGCGCCACGGTGCACTTCGTCACGCCGGAGACCGATGCGGGGCCGATCATTCTGCAGGCGGCCGTGCCGGTCATGGATGACGACACGCCGGCGAGCCTGGCGGCCAGGGTGCTCCAGACCGAGCACCGCCTCTATCCGGCGGCGGTGGGCCTCTTTGCCGCGGGACGTCTGCGGGTGGAGGGAAATCGGGTCAGGATCCTGGGGGAGTGAAGGAAAAGCCCTGTGTCTGTTCACTAAAGGCCCTATCTTCGCAAGAGAGGCAATCAACCCTGACCGGGGTGAGTTCAAACGGTTCTCGTCGTTTGAGGTGAAGCTTCGCTAGCCTTATTCGGAAAGATCGGGGTCGGAATCGGTATCGGGATCGAACAGAAAATCTCGATCGATTCCGATAGCGACCCCGATCCGACCCCGAAATGTAAGGGATAATCGCTTAGTCAGCGCCTAAGGAGGTTTTCCCCATGATCCACATCAAACGGGCATTGCTCAGCACCTCGGACAAGCGGGGGCTGGTGGAACTGGCCCAGGGCCTGGTCCGGCACGGCGTGCGGCTGATCTCGACCGGCGGTACTTATACCGCCTTGCGGCAAGCCGGCTTGGCGGTGGCGTACATCTCCGAGGTGACCGGCTTTCCGGAGATCCTGGACGGCCGGGTCAAGACGCTCCACCCGGCGATTCACGGCGGCTTATTGGCCAAGCGTGACGATGCCAAACACCGGGCCCAGCTCAAGGAAGCCGGAATCGAGCCCATCGACCTCGTGGTGGTCAACCTCTATCCCTTTGCGGCCACCGTGGCCAAACCGGGCGTCACCATGGAGGAAGCGATCGAGAACATCGACATCGGCGGGCCGAGCATGATCCGCTCCGCGGCCAAGAACCATGCCGATGTGGTGGTACTCGTCGACCCCGAGGCTTATCCCGCGCTGCTCGCGGAGCTTGATGCGCACGGCGGCCGGGTGAGCCGGGAGTTTGCCCGCCGGCGGGCTGTGGAGGCCTTTGCGCATACCGCCGGTTATGACGCGGCGATTCACAAATACCTTGCGGCCGGCATGGATCTATTCCCCCAGGTCCTCGACCTCCGTTTCGAAAAGGTCCAGGATCTGCGCTATGGAGAGAATCCCCACCAGCGCGCGGCCTTCTACCGCGAGCCCGGCTTCCGCGGTCTGGGTCTGCCCGCGGCGCGGCAATTGCAGGGTAAGGAACTGTCGTATAACAACATCAACGACGCCAATACCGCGCTGGAATTGGCCGCCGAGTTCACCGCCCCAGCCGTGGCGGCAATCAAGCATGCCAACCCGTGCGGCGTGGGCACTGGTCCGGATCTCCTGACCGCGTTCCGCCGGGCATACGACTCCGACCCGGTTTCGATCTTCGGCGGCATCATCGCGGTCAACCGCGAACTCGACGAAGCGGCCGCGGCCGCCATGGCGGATTTGTTCCTGGAAGTGATCGTCGCCCCATCCTATAGCGCCGCGGCTCTGTCCGTCCTGGCCGCGAAGAAGAACCTGCGCCTCCTGCAGTTACCTTTCCCCGATCCGGCGGTGGCGCTCTCCGCGGGCCTGGATCTGCGAAAGGTCTCAGGCGGCCTCCTATTGCAGGACCTCGATCGCGCGGACTATACCGAGGCGGATCTGACCGTCAAGACCAAGCGGGTCCCGACCCAGTCCGAACTGGCTGAACTGGCCCAGGCCTGGAAAGTCGTCAAGTACGTCAAGTCCAATGCCATCGTGCTCTGGCGCGACGGGGGCACGGTGGGCGTGGGCGCTGGGCAGATGAACCGCGTCGGCGCGGCCCGGATCGCCATCGAGCAAGCCGGCGCAAAAGCCCGGGGCGCCGTCCTGGCATCGGACGCCTTTTTCCCCATGCCGGACACGGTCGAGGAAGCGGCCAAGGCCGGCGTCACCGCCATTATCCAACCCGGCGGCTCCATCAAGGACGCTGAATCCATTGCCGCCGCCGATCGGGCTGGTATGGCGATGGTCTTCACCGGCGTGCGGCATTTTCGGCATTAGGATCGACCATAGACAGGATGCAAATGGCAGAATGAGGTGAGTTCATGCCGGTCTACGAGATCAATAAAATTAAGGAAGTTCTCCCGCATCGGTTCCCTTTTCTCCTGATCGACAGGATCCTCTCCGTGGAGGAGACCAAGTGCGTGGGCTTGAAGAATTTCACCGCGAACGAGCCCTTTGCCCAGGAGTATTTCGGCGGTCTCTACACGATGCAGGGCGTGTTGCAGGTCGAAGCCATGGCCCAGGTGGCAGCCTTTCTCCTGCTAGCCAAGGTGGCCAACCCGGGCGATCTGGCCTATTTTGCGACGATCGATCGGGTGCGTTTCCGGCGACCGGCCCTTCCTGGAGACCAGTTGATTTTCGAGGTGACCCTGGAGAGGATCCGCTCCAAGGCCGGCCGGTTTCGCGGCGTGTGCCTGATCGACGGCCAGGTGGCCTCCGAGGCCCGCTTTACCTGCATGATGGCGCCAAAGGATAACAACCAGGAAGAATAAGGAGGATCCAAATGGCCGTCACGCAGACTAACCTGCCCGGTCTGCCTTGTCCACGCCGGGGAAAGGTACGCGATCTATACGACCTCGGCGCGGAACTGTTGATTGTCGCCACGGACCGGGTTTCCGCCTTTGACGTGGTGCTTCCCGATCCCATTCCGGACAAGGGGCGGGTCCTGAACGGGCTGGCATCCTTCTGGTTCCGCCTGACGGAGCCTCTGATGCCGAACCACTTTCTCACCGACGACGTCGATTCCTTCCCCGATGGTTTGCGAGCGTTCCGGGATACCTTGGCCGGACGGAGCATGCTTGTGCGCAAGACGGAAGTGCTGCCCGTCGAATGCGTGGTGCGTGGATATCTTGCCGGATCGGCCTGGCAGGAATACCGCCGCGCCGGCGGAGCGGGCGGTCGCGCGCTTCCGGCCGGTCTGACCGAGAGCCAGCGCCTGCCGGAGCCACTTTTCACCCCGACCACCAAGGCTGAGACGGGCCACGACGAACCGCTCTCATTTTCGGAGCTGGAAGGGCTCGTGGGCGCGGTGATGGCCGGGCGCCTGCGCGAATACTCGCTGGCCCTCTACCAGGCGGGTGCGGCCCACGCGGAACGAGCCGGGGTCATCCTGGCCGATACCAAGTTTGAATTCGGCGTGCTCGACGGCGAGGTCCTGGTCGTGGACGAGATACTGACCCCCGATTCCTCCCGCTTCTGGCCGCTTGACGGCTACATGCCGGGTAAACCCCAACCAAGCTTCGATAAGCAGTTCATCCGCGACTACCTCGTGGGTATTCATTGGGATAAACGCCCCCCCGCCCCCCACCTGCCGCCGGAGGTCATCGAGGGCACGGCCGCGCGTTACCGGGAGGCGTACGAGAGATTGACGGGGAGAACGTTACCCGAGCAATGATTTGGACAGGCAAGAGGCAAGAGGGGTACGAGTACCAATAACACCTAGACATGGTAGCGGTAGGCTTCAGCCTACCGAAAACGGGTGCAAGTTTGGGTTGGCAATCTATTGGCTGATGGGCACTATCGATAGCCTGAACCTCGCATGTCTCAATGGTATCCTCAACCAAGTGGATACAAAGGTTTTACTTTTGCCTTTTGCCCCTCCTTTGCCTGACAGGAGGTATCCTCATGAAAGTTCTGGTCCTCGGCGGCGGCGGGCGCGAGCACGCTCTCGTCTGGAAACTGGCCCAAAGCCCCGCGGTGGAGAGGATTTACGTCGCCCCGGGGAACCCCGGCCTCTGGGAGATCGCCGAACGCGTCCAGGTCGATCACAATGACCTGGGGGCGCTGGCGGATTTCGCCCTGGCGGAGAAGATCGACCTCACCGTGGTCGGCCCTGAGAACTACCTGGCCGCGGGGGTGGTGGACGAGTTCGCCTCCCGTGGGCTGCATATTTTCGGCCCGACTAGAGCGGCGGCGGCTCTGGAGGCGGACAAGGCGTTCGCCAAGGACTTCATGCGGCGGCATGGGATTCCGACGGCCGCTTTCGCCGCCTTTACGTCGGTGGCGGAGGCCCGGGCATACCTGGCCGGGCACGGGGCGCCGATCGTGATCAAAGCCGCCGGGTTGGCCGCGGGAAAGGGAGTGTATGTCTGCCGGACCGAGGCGCAGGCGGAGGCGGCGCTGGCGGACCTGATGGAGCGCCGTGTGTTCGGCGCGGCAGGCGATCGCGTCATCCTCGAGGACTGCCTCGCCGGGGAGGAAGCTTCACTCCTCGTCCTGACCGACGGGGAGAGGGCTCTGCCGTTTCCACTGGCCCAGGACCATAAACGGGTCGGCGACGGGGATGAGGGACCGAACACGGGCGGCATGGGCGCGTACGCGCCGGCGGGAGTCCTGGATCCGGCCGGGATCGAGCGGGTCATGCGCGAGATCGTCCACCCGACGCTCCGGGGCATGGCCGGAGAAGGACGCCCCTACCGTGGGGTGTTGTATGTCGGCCTCATGGTGACGGAGGACGGTCCAAAGGTTATCGAATACAACTGCCGTTTCGGCGATCCCGAAGCACAAGTGGTCCTGCCGCTCCTGGAGACGGATCTGGCCGCCATATGCCAGGCGGCGGCCCGAGGCCGACTCCCCGCGGAGGAATTGCATTTGTCCGGCGGCAGCGCCGTCTGCGTGGTCTTGGCCTCGGGAGGCTATCCGGGCGATTACCGGACCGGCCTGCCCATCACGGGCCTCAACGAGGCGGCCGGCTGCCAGGGCGTGATCGTCTTTCACGCCGGCACTTCCCGGCGGGGGGAGACTCTGGTCACGGCCGGCGGGCGCGTGCTCAACGTGGTGGGGACGGGGGCGGATTTCGCTTCCGCCCGTGACCGCGCTTATGCCGGCGTGGAGAGGATCCGGTTCGCAGGCATGCACTATCGCCGCGACATCGCCTGGCGGGAAGCGGCGCGGGGGAGGAAGGGTGAAGGGTGAAGGCTTGGAAGTTCATCTTGATTTCCACCTCCTGCCTCAAGCCGCATCCCTCTTGCCTCTCGACCCCCTGGTTTCCGGCTTTTTCTCTGACTTTTGACGCGCGACGCGTGACGCGTGACGCGTGACGCATGACTGATTCCGGCGGGGGGGGAGTACCGATGCACGAGGTCACCATCTACACCGACGGCGCGTGTTCGGGCAATCCCGGCCCGGGAGGCTGGGCGGCCATTCTGCGCATCGGGCCGCATGAAAAAGAGCTCTCCGGCTATGAGGCCGCGACGACCAACCAGCGTATGGAGCTTACCGCGGCTGTCAAGGCGCTGGAAGCGCTCAAGTATCCGTGCCGCGTCAAGCTATACAGCGACAGCGCATACCTGGTCAACGCTTTTCGCCAGGATTGGCTGGGGCGCTGGGAGGCGAATGGTTGGCGCAACGCGCAGAAGGCGCCCGTCGAGAATCAGGACCTCTGGCGGCAATTGATCAAACTGAACCGCCGCCACCAGATTGACTGGCGCAAAGTGGCCGGCCACGCGGATGACGAGTTGAACAACCGCTGCGATGAGCTGGCCCGGACAGCGATCAAGGAGGGTAAGGGCATTGGCTGAAATCCACGCTTTTAGAGGGTGGCGCTACAACAAGGAACTGGCCGACCCGGGGCTGGTCACCGCCCCGCCGTACGACGTAATCGATCCGCGCGGGCAGGATTACTACTACCGGCGCCACCCGGAGAACGTGATCCGTTTGATCCTTGGACGCGAAGAGGCGGGTGACAACGAACGCGCCAACAAATATACCCGAGCCAGGGGGTATCTGGACGATTGGCGGCGGCGCGGCGTGCTTGTGCATGAAAACACGCCCGCCGTCTACTTATACCGGCAGGACTTCCAGGTTCCCGAGGGAGGCCGCGCTGCGCGGTCCGGGCTCATCGCCGACCTGGCGCTCTCCCCCTTTGGCGAGGGTGTCGTCCGTCCCCACGAGCGAACCCTGTCCAAGCCGAAAGAGGACCGGTTGAGATTGATGCGCGCCACCGGCTTCCAGTTGAGCCAGATCTTCATGCTCTATGAGGACCCGGATGGGGCTCTGCGCGCGAGTCTCGAAGTGAGACCGGAGGAGCCGGCCGCCGACCTTATTGACCCGGAGGGGGTCCGGCATCGCCTCTGGCCTCTGACCGAGGCGGGGACGATCGACCGCTTGCGGAGCTTCTTTGCCCCCCGGCCGGTCTACATCGCCGACGGCCACCATCGTTACGAGACGGCGCTGGCCTATCGGGATGAACTTCAGCGCCGGGGTTTGCCGCTCGGAGACGCGGGCCGGGTCGCCGTCGTCCTCGTCGACCTGGATCAGCCGGGATTGGTCGTCTTTCCCACCCACCGGGCGGTGCATGCGCTCGCCTCATGGGATGAAGGCGCCTTTCGCCGGCGGCTGGAAGAGTTTTTCCGTCTCGTGCCGTATGAGGGGAGCCCGCGGGATCTGGCGCGGGATGTCGCCAAGCAGCCCCATGCCTTTGGTTTTGTCTTTCGTGATGCCAGCTACAAGGCGATACTGGCCGATGAAGCGGCCGCCATGGCGGCCATGCCTCAGGAACGGGCACCGGCGTGGCGCCGCCTGGATGTCAGCCTCTTGCACAGCCTGGTATTGGGCCGGATCCTCGGCTTGGACGATGAGGCGCAGGCGAAACAGACGAACTTGATCTACACGCGCGAGGCGGACGAGGCGGCCGCGATGACGGTGGACGGACGGGCACAGTTCAGTGTGCTGCTCGGCCCGACGCCCGTGCGTCAGGTCAAGGACGTCGCCGATGCGGGGGAGACTATGCCGCAGAAGTCCACGTACTTCTGGCCGAAATTATTGTCGGGGTTGGTGTTGAAGGAGCTATGAGCGCGGGCATGGTTTGTGGGGCCGGAACCACGGTTCCGGCCCTCCCCCCGTGCTTGGGATCAAGGGACGTCACCATCAATGTGACCGCCATGGCGAACCGAGTTAGAGGAAGAGCACGCTGACCGAGATGTTCTGGTGGATCCGCCGGATGGCGTCGCCGAGAAGCGGGGCCACGGAAAGCACCTTGAGGTTGGGCAGACGGTGCGCGGCGGACGGAGCGATCGTGTTCGTCACCACGATCTCCTCGATGGCGGGGTGCGCCAGACGTTCCGCGGCCGGCGGGGAGAGCACGCCATGGGTCGCGAGCACGTGTATCTCCGGTTCCGCGCCGCGGGCCAACAGGGCTTCGACTACCTGGACGATGGTACCGCCCGTGTCGATGGTATCCTCGATGACGATGGGGCTCATGCCCGCGACTTCGCCGATGAAATAAGTTGTCTCCGCCACGTTATGAGCCGGACGGCGCTTGTACATCACCCCGAGGGGAAGGTCCAGGATGGCCGCCAGTTTCTCCGCTTTTTTCACACTGCCCGCGTCAGGCGCGATGATGACGCCGTTATGGATGGCCTTGTTCTTTATATACTGCGCCAGCATGGGCAAGGCGGTCATATGGTCCACCGGTATGCTGAAGAAGCCCTGGATGGCCGGCGCATGCAGATCCATCGCGATCACGCGGTCCGCCCCGACCGTGGTGATGATATCCGCCACCATCCGCGCGGTGATTGGTTCGCGGGGCGCGGTCTTCTTTTCCTGGCGGGCGTAGCCATAATATGGGATGACGGCGGTGATGCGGCCGGCCGAGGCACGCTTGAGGGCATCGATCATGATCAGCAGTTCGACCAGGTTCTCATTGACCGGGGTGGCAATCGGCTGGAGCACGAACACGTCGACCCCGCGGACGCTTTCCTCGTATCTGACGTAGATTTCACCGCTGGCAAAGCGCGAGATGTTGACGCCGCCGAGCGAGATACCGAGAAAATCGGCCACTTCCTGGCCAAGACCTGGATTGGCCGTGCCCGTAAAGAGCTTCATCTGACCGTTATGGGGCATAGTCGTTCCCCCCGGAAGGCATCGATGGCTGACGCTTGGATGACGAAAAAGGCGAGCCCGGCTCGCCCTGTGTCTAACCCCTCTCCCTGAGGGTCAGGCCTGGCGAGATACCTTGCCCGAGCGCAGGCAACGGGTGCATACGCGGAGACGTTGAGGCGTTCCGTCAACAACGGCGCGCACCGTGCGCAGGTTGGGCTCCCAGCGGCGGTGGGTCTTAACGTTGGAATGACTTACTAGATTACCGGCGAGTTTTGCCTTGCCACAGATGGCGCATTGTCTTGCCACGAGTAATATTCCTCCTGTGCCGGGAATGACGTAATAATTTTAGCACAAGCCGTATCTGGGCGCAAGGGAAAAAGAAAGATTGCCTGTCCAGCCCGGGACATGGAGGATATTCTTCCTTATACCGCGAACTAATGCTGAACTCATGCCATCTTACCAGTTGAGGAGGGTCGGGGTCGATGCCATTGGACCTTAATAAGGATACGGCGATCCTCGCCATCCTGTCCGCCCACCCGGAGACCCGCGCCGTCTTTGCGTCTTTGGGCATGGGCTGTCTGGACTGCTTGGGCGCCGGCTCCGAAACGGTGGAGACCGGGGCGCGCATGCACGGGCTGAGTGTTGAGCAAGTATTGACCGCGCTGAGAAACGCGATTGAACGTGAAAAAGCGCCTTGACCGGCTTGGTTGTCGCCATAAAGTCAAAGCGCGGCAGGAATAAACCGCACCTACGAGAATACTAATCGGGATCTTGATGGACAGTTATGCTGATTTGAAAACTAGGTTCTCGAGGTGACTTCATTGGTGCGAGAGACTGCTTCCGGGAGCGGCGGAACCCTGCGGTCGTTGGGCCAGATAAATATCGCGCCCGACGCCATTGCCATGGTGGCGGGTATCGCCGCCATGGAATGCTACGGGGTGGTCGGCATGGCCTCGCGGGGTTTTCAGGACGGGATTGCCGAACTCTTCCGCAGCGGAGAGAATCTGACCAAGGGCATCGAGGTTTCCATCGACGGCGAGGATGTCTCGGTGGCGCTTTACGTGATTGTGGAGTATGGCACACGGATCAGGGAGGTTGCCAGAAATGTCGTCGAACGGGTCCGATATACCGTAGAGTCCCAACTGGGGCTGGTGGTCTCCAACGTTAACGTAATCGTGCAGGGAGTTCGCACCGGGGTCAGGGGAACGGCACAGTAAGGGGGGTTTCACTGCTTGCGAGCTGATCTGGTGGATGGGGAGAGGTTCTGGCAGATGCTTTCCGCCGGAACCGCCCTCTTACACGAGCATAAAGAGGAGGTGGACGCGCTCAACGTCTTTCCGGTCCCCGACGGTGATACAGGCACTAATATGTACCTGACCTTCCTTGCCGCGCTCAGGGAAGTGGAGAAAGGCTCACATGACCGTCTGAGCCAGGTCGTCGATGCGGCGGCCCAGGGCGCGCTCATGGGCGCGAGGGGCAATTCCGGCGTTATCGTTTCGCAGTTTTTTCGCGGATTTGCCAAAGCCACCGCCGGACTCGAGGCCCTCGATCGACGGGCCCTCGCCAAAGGCTTTGAAGGCGCGGCGACACTGGCCTACCAGGCGGTGCGCAAACCGGTGGAAGGGACCATCTTGACGGTGGCCCGGGAAGCCGCCAAAGCCGCGCAAGAAGCCCTGAGACGCGAGACGTCCCTGGTCGAGTTCCTGGAAGAGGTCTACTCCCATGCCAGCGTCATCCTGTCGCGCACGCCGGAGATGCTGCCCACGCTCAAACAGGCCGGGGTGGTCGATGCGGGCGGCAAGGGTTTGCTCGTGGTCATGGAGGGCGCCATCAGGGCCCTCAAGGGACAGCCGGTCGAGGCAAAGGCCGCGGCGGAACGGCCGACATTTGTCGAGTCCGCGGCCATGGTCACGGTGGCCGACGATGAACCGCTAGACATCAGCTTTCAGTACTGCACCGAATTCCTCTTGCGCGGGACAAGCCTGAACGTGGAACAGATCAAGGTTGACCTCGCGCCCCACGGCGACTGCCTTCTGGTGGTGGGAGACGAGCGGACGGTCAAGATCCATCTCCACACCAACAACCCCGGCCTCATCCTGGATTATGCCGTGCGTCTGGGTGAGATGAGCGAGATCCAGATCAACAATATGGTCGAGCAGAGCCAGGCGAGACTGGAACGGATCAAGCAGGCGCAACAGGCCGAGAAACCCGCGGTTGAGCCAAAGGAGATCGGCTTGGTCGCGGTGGCGATCGGCGATGGGCTCGCGCAGATCTTCCGCAGCCTGGGGGTGGATGAGATCGTCGAAGGCGGTCAGACGATGAACCCCAGCACGGAGGATCTCCTGCGCGGCGTGGAAAAGGTCGCCGCCAAGCAGGTCCTCATCCTGCCCAACAATGGTAATGTGATCATGACCGCGGGCCAGGTCGGCGAGCTTACGGAGCTGCCGGTGGCGGTGGTCGCGAGTAAATCTATCCCGCAAGGGATTGCGGCGCTCATGGCCTTTAACCCGCTTGCCCCGTTGCAAGAAAACGTATTGGCCATGACAAGGGCGCTGGGCGAGATCAAGACCGGCGAGGTCACCTATGCCGTGCGCGCCTCCAAGGTCAACGGCTTCGCCATTGCCGAAGGGGACATCATCGGTCTGGCCGATGAGGAGATCGTGACGGTCGGAAAGAAACCCGAGGAAGTCCTCGCGGCGCTGCTCGCCAAGATGGTAACCAAGCCGGACTCATTGATCTCGATCTACTACGGGCGGGATGTACCGGAAGAGGAGGCCAGGCGTACCTTATCCGCGATCTCCGACCAGTTCGCCGAGGCCGACGTGGAGCTTTATTACGGCGGACAACCGCTTTATTACTACATTCTGTCCGTTGAATGAGCGGAGGTGACTTCATTGACGTCGATTAGGATCGTCACAGACAGTACGGCCGACCTACCGCCCAAGGCAGTCAGGGATCACAAGATAAAAGTCGTCCCCCTTAACGTTCATTTCGGTGAGGAAGTTCTCAGAGACGGCGAGGAGATCTGGGCGGAGGAGTTCTACCACCGCCTGAAGAACAACTCCACCCTCCCAAACACTTCACAACCGTCGCCGGCCGAGTTCGTCAAGGTTTACGAGGCATTGGCGGATGAGGCCGATCACATTGTCTCGCTCCATATCTCCGAAAAGCTCAGCGGTACGCTGTCATCAGCCCATATGGCCGCGGAGATGGTCCGCGATCGGATCCCGGTCACCGTCATCGATTCCACGGTGGTCTCCATGGGTCTAGGGTTGATGGTGGTCTTGGCCGCGCGCGCCATCGAGGCCGGCGCGGACTTGGCGGGGGTCTTGGGGGAGATCGAGCGCGCGCGCACGGAGTTGGATCTCTATTTTACGGTGGAGACCCTGGCCCACCTCAACCGGACCGGCCGGATCGGCAAAGCCTCGGCCTTGATCGGCAGTCTCTTGAATATCAGGCCCATCTTGAGCTTCAGCGAAGGCCTGATCGTGCCGCGCGAGAAATACCGTGGCAGTTCCGCCAAGGCCAACATGCGGCTCCTCGAACTTATCGGCGAGTCCATGCGGGATCGCCCCTGCACCGCCGCCTTGGTGCATGCCGATGTGCCGGAGGAAGCCGCGCGTTTATTGGAAATGGTCCCCAATTACATTAAGGCCAAGGAGACCTTTGTCTCGACCGTCGGCCCGATTGTGGGCGCTCATGCCGGTCCAGGCACGATCGGGATCATGGCGGTGCCTGTTTCTTAAATGCGGGTTATCGCGGGCCGCTTCGGGGGACGCAGGCTTAAAGGACCTACCCACGCAGGCTTGAGGCCTACGGCCGACCGAGTGCGGGAATCCCTCTTCAACATCGTTGGCGGGCGGATAGCCGGCGCCAGGGTGCTCGATCTTTTCGCCGGGACGGGCAGCTTGGGTATCGAGGCCCTGAGCAGGGGGGCGATGCGCGCGGTCTTTATTGAACGCGACCGCCGCGCGGTTGCGCTGCTCCAAGCCAATCTGGCCGCTCTGAGGCTGAATCCCGGCGAGGCCAATATCATCGCCGCCACGGCAAGCGAGGGCATACGGCGGTCGGCCGGGGGCGAGCCATTCGACCTCGTGCTCATGGACCCGCCTTATGATGCCGGTGTCATTGATGCCACCTTGGCCGCCCTTGCCCGGGAAGGTCTGGTCGCAACGGACGGGCTGGTGGTAGTCGAGCACAGAGCCTCGGACTTCGTCAAGGCGCCGCCAATACTGGCGGAGATCGACCGGAGGGTCTACGGTGATACGGCCCTTACTTTTTTTTCCTACCCCGGTCTTTAGGGTGGGGTGCGAAATCTCTAACCTGAGCATGGACCAGGACTTGTCGATCGTGGCGGCCTGGATTTTCATTCCTTGTTATGCCGGGGGCCGCATGACGACTGGTTACACGAGAGGAGCAAGCGACCGATGGTGACTGATATCGCTATCTGCCCCGGCAGTTTTGATCCGGTCACCATGGGCCATCTGGATATCATCGAACGTACGGCGGCCATATTCAGTCGCACGATCGTGGCCGTGCTCGACAATCCCGTCAAGGCGCCGCTCTTCTCCACCGCCGAGCGCTGTGCTTTACTGCGCAAAGCAACGGGACATCTCGATAATGTGGAGGTCATGCACTTTGACGGCCTATTGGTCGAGTTTGCGCGGCGCCAGGGGTCGAGAGTGATCATCCGGGGCTTGCGGGCGATGTCGGATTTTGAGGCCGAGTTCCAACTGGCGCTGACCAATAAACATCTGGCGCCCGAGATCGAAACCATGTTCATGGTGACAAGGCCCGAGTATTCATTTCTCAGTTCGAGCGCGGTCAAGGAACTGATCGTGTTCGGCGGCAACGTGGCCGGTCTCGTCATCCCCGCGGTTGAAGAAGCTTTACTGGCCAAGCGCGGCCTGCTTCAGAGGTGACGCCCATGGTTCGCCTCAGCGTTATGATCATGCTGGACCGGCTGGAGGAACTCTTCGCCGGGCGTGTCCGCCTGGCCGGCCGGGCTTGGGTGGACGCGGACGCGGCGGTCGAATTCATTCAGAAAATCCGGACCGCCTTGCCGGACGAGATCCGCGAGGCGGAATGGCTGACGAGCGAGAAGGAACGCTTGCTCTACGAGGCGCAGGAAGAAGCGAAACGCATCCTCAGGGACGCGGAAAACTATGCGGCCAAGCTCATCCAGGACAGTCAGATCGTCCGCCAAGCCGAGCACGAGGGGGAGAAGATCATTGCCGAAGCCCGCCACGAGGCGGCGGCCATCGAGGAGGAGGCCAGGAGTTACGCGCAGCGTATCCTGGTGCAACTCGAAGAAAGCCTGGAAAAGACGCTGCGGGTAGTGCGCAAGAGCCAGGGCGATCTGGCGGGACGGGACTAGATGGGCGGGATCAGGATTGCCATCGACGGACCCGCGGGCTCGGGCAAGAGCACCGCCGCGCGGCTCTTGGCCGAGAAACTAGGCTACATCTATATCGATACCGGCGCCATGTATAGAGCCATCACCCTCAAAGCCCTGCGCGAAGGCATCGACCCGGGTGCCGCCGACGCCTTGACGGCCTTGGCCGGACGGACCAAGCTCAGGATTCTTGGCACGCGTCCCGGAGCCGGCGGCGCCCCGATCTGCCATCTGGAGATGGACGGCGAGGACGTCAGCGAGGAAATTCGCGGCGCGGCGGTGACCCACGCCGTCTCGCCCGTCGCGGCCGTCTCCGGCGTGAGGCGGGCATTGGTCCGGGAGCAACGTGCCATGGCGCAACGGGGCGGCGTGGTCATGGACGGCCGGGACATCGGCACGGTCGTGCTTCCCGACGCGGAACTCAAGGTCTTCCTGGTCGCCGGCCTGGAGGAACGGATCAGACGCCGGCTGGCCGAACTCCAAGCCAAAGGTCTCTCCCCGAGTATGGACGATGTACGCCGCCAGATCGTGGAGCGGGATCATATCGACAGTCACCGGGCCGATTCGCCTCTGCGGCCGGCGGCCGACGCCGTGCTCCTGGACACGACGGAGTTAACCATCGAGGCGGTCATGGAAGAGCTCTTGGCGTTGAGCCGGGAGAGGGGAGCCGACGCGCTTTAGAGGCGGTGTGAAAAACCCGCTATCGCCGAATCGATGAAGGCCCTCTCCCCCTCGGTCCCC
>JBLNCE010000157.1:0-24467 GCA_050260415.1 Bacteroidota bacterium
GCCGTGGCGCGGTTGTAGTTCAACCGCGAAAGGGCGATGGCGGACAGGATGGCCAGGATGGCGATGACGATGATGAGCTCGATCAGGGTGAAACCGCGTTGGCTACGGCTATGGAACTTACAGAACATTTCTTCACCCCCTTTCTCTCAGAAGACACAAAGGGTCTTTTGGGGCGGGAAAACGTGGGTATCAAGGCCACACCCCGCAGAACCCATACTGAGCACTTCAACCCATCGCGCTGCCCATCTCAAGCACGGGCATGATGATGGCCACGACGATGAAACCTACCACCCCGCCGAGCATGACCACGACCATCGGTTCTATCATCGCCGTCAGGCCCTCGACCGCCGTCTCGACCTCGGTCTCGTAGAAATCCGAGACCTGCGTCAGCACCTTTTCCAGGGCCCCGGTCTCCTCGCCGATGGCCACCATCTCGGTCAGCATCGGTGGAAAGGCGCCGGTCTCCGCCAGCATCTTGGCCATACCCTGCCCCTGACTGATGCTGACGCGTGCCTGGGAAATCGCCTTGCTGACGACGGCGTTGCCCACCGCGCGCTGGGTAATCTCCAGCGCGGGTACGATGGAAACGCCGCTCTCGATCAAGGTGCCGAAAGTGCGTGTAAATCTCGATACCGCGACCTTCTGCACCACCGGCCCGATGACCGGCAACCGGTATAGGAGACGATCGATGGCCAACTTTCCCGCCGGCGTCTGCCTATATCGGATCAGGCCAAAGACGGCGCCTGCGGCCACGAGGGGAAACAACCACCAGAACTTGATCACGAAATTGCTGACCCCGATCACAAAGGCGGTGATGGTCGGCAAGGCCTTGCCGGACTCGACAAAGATCTTGGCGAACTGCGGTACGATGAAGGTGATCAGGAAACCCGCGACGCCAATGACCACGGTGATGATCACGGCCGGGTAGGTCAGAGCGCCGACAATCTTGCGGCGCAGAGCGTATTCCTTCTCGGCATACTCGGCCAGGCGTTCAAGTACCGTATCCAGCTGGCCGCTGGCTTCGCCCGCCTCGATCATGTGCACGAACATGGGGCTAAAGACCTTCCCATGCTTGCCGAGCGCCCCGGCAAGCGTATGGCCGGCCTCCACATCATTCCTGATCTGTCCCAGGACCTCCTTTAGCTTGGGGGCACTGGCCTGCGCGTGGAGCGTGCGTAGGCAGGTGATCAGATTCAATCCGGCTCGGATCATGACCGCCCACTGCCGCGTGAGAATGGCGATGTCGCGGGGCTTGATCTTTCCCCCGAACAACGGGGCGGATTTCGTGGTGTTATCCACGCGTTGGCGAAGGGCGGTGACAAATAGGCCTGCCTCGCGCAACTTGGCCGCCGCCAAGACCGCGTTATCGGCTTCGGCTGTCCCGCTCAGCACTTTACCGGATCGATCGCGCGCTTCATAGACAAAGGCAGGCACTATCTCACCACCTTCTCATGTTTCATATTGCATGGGTATCGCATGTATCCCAAAAGGGCTTATGCGGAAACGCTACGTTTGAATTCATCCTGGTCGGTCGCCCGCAGGATCGCTTCCTGGAGGCTGATTTGGCGGCCAAGGTACAGCGCGCGCAGGCAGGCATCCATGGTCTGCATCCCCATGCGTGCCCCGGTTTGGAGCACCGAGTACATCTGATGGGTCTTGGACTCGCGAATGAGCGCCCGGACCGCCGGGGTCGCCACCAGGATCTCTGTGGCTAGCGCCCGGCCTGGACGGTCGATGCGCGGAATGAGTTGCTGCGACAGCACTCCTTGAATGACCGCCGCCAACTGCACCCGGATCTGCTGCTGCTGATGCGGCGAAAACATATCGATGATACGGTCGACCGTCTGCACGGTATCGTTGGTATGCAGGCTAGCGAAGACGAGATGGCCCGTCTCCGCCGCACTAATGGCGGTGCTGACGGTCTCGAGGTCGCGCATCTCGCCGACGAGAATCACGTCGGGATCCTGGCGGAGCGCGGCGCGCAGACCTTCCGCGAAACCGGAAAAGTCGGTGCCCATCTCCCGCTGGTTGATGACGCTGCGTTTGTGGCGGTGCAAGAACTCGATCGGATCCTCCAACGTGATGATGTGGCAACTGCGCGTACAATTGATCAGATCGATCATGGCCGCGAGGGTGGTCGACTTACCGCTCCCGGTCGGACCGGTTACCAGGACCAAGCCGCGTGATTTTTCGGTAAACGTCTTTGTTATCTCCGGCAGGCCCAAGGCCTCGAGAGACATGACCTCCGTCGGTATGATCCGCATGACCGACGCGTATGTACCGCGTTGCCTAAATACGTTCACCCTGAACCGCGCCAGCCCGCGAATGCCGACGGACAGATCGATCTGGCCGTCGTTGAGCAATCCCTCACGCTGCGACTCGTTGAGCAGCCCCTTGAGGGCGGTCTCAAGATCCACCGCCGACAGCGGCATCTCGTTTGTCATGGGGGTCAATTCGCCATGGATTCTAAGCACCGGCGGCAAGCCCGCCGTTAAATGGAGGTCCGAGGCCCCCGACTGCACCGTTTCCCGTAAAAGCCGTTCCAGTTCCAAGGCTTGTCCTCCTGATCCTTCCTCAACCTTCGCCGACATAGGCGGCTCGCATCACTTCATCCACGGTCGTCATGCCTTTGACCGCTTTGATGAGTCCGTCCACGAGCAGCGTGCGCATGCCGTTCTTGATCGCGGCCTCCCTTATTACTTCGGCTGAAACTTGCTTATTCGTTAGAGCCTGAATTTCAAGATTCATCATCAATAGCTCGTGAATCGCCGTCCGGCCGGAATAACCGCGATTATTGCATTGTCCGCAGCCTCGTCCACGGTAGAGGGTGATCGGCTGGTCCGCAGGCAGTTCCCCTTGGTGCGCTCGGACGATCATGCCGTGCAGCTTCTCGCCAGGCGTCACCTCATAAGACTCCCGGCAGTTGCGGCAGATCCCGCGCACCAGACGCTGGGCAAGGATGCCGATCACCGTCGACGAGACCAGAAACGGCTCGATCCCCATATCGATCAGGCGCGTGATCGAACTTGGGGCGTCGTTGGTATGCAAGGTGGAAAGGACCAAGTGTCCGGTGAGCGCGGCCTGGGTCGCGATGCGCGCCGTTTCGCCGTCGCGGATCTCGCCGACCATGATGATATCAGGGTCCTGGCGGAGAAATGCACGCAAGGCGGCGGCAAATGTGAGACCGGTCTTTGTGTTCACGAGCACCTGGTTGATGCCGTTGATCTGGTACTCGACCGGGTCCTCGACCGTGCAGATGTTCACTTCGCGCGAGTTGAGCTCGCCCAGGACCGAGCTCAGGGTGGTGCTCTTGCCGCTGCCGGTCGGTCCCGTCACGAGGATGATGCCGTGCGGACGCATGTACATCGAGCGAAACGTGCTCAGACTATCGGGCAGGAAGCCAAGCGCGTCAAGTTTTGTTGTACCGCTGCCTTTGAAGAGGATCCGCATGACAATCTTCTCGCCGAAGATAGTGGGCAACGATGAGACGCGGAGGTCCACTGAGTATCCCTCGACCCGCATCTGGATCCTGCCGTCCTGCGGCACGCGTTTCTCAGCAATGTTCATATTGGACATGATCTTGATACGGGCGATGATCGCGGCCTGGGTATTGCGTGGACTCGTCAGTTCCTGGCGCAGTTTGCCGTCGACGCGATAACGGATGACCACGCCGACCTCGGTGGGTTCGATATGAATATCGCTGGCCTTGAGCCTTACGCCTTGGGTAATGACGACATTGACGAACTTGACGATCGGGGCTTCCTGGACGAGGGCGAGTTCGTCCACTTCCTCGGCCTTGGCCTCTTCCTCGATCTCGATCTCGAGGTCCTTGACCGCGTCCTCCATGGAGCCCGCCATACCGTAGTAGGTCTCCATGACCTGCCTGAAGTCGTCCTCCGTGGTGATGGCGGGGACGATCTCATAACCCAAAGTCAGTTTGAGATCGTCGAGGGCAAAGACGTCGGTCGGGTCGAGCATGGCGAGGAGCAGCTTCTTACCCTGCCGCTCCACGGCAAAGCATCGGTACTTCTTGGCGACTTGCTCGGGGACGAGGCAGGCGATGGCGGGATCGATCTTGCGTTTGGTGAGATTGATGTGCGGAATACCGAGCTGAAACTCGAGGACCTCGATGAGGCTCTGCGCGTCCAGGTAGCCCAGCTTGACCAGGGTCGCGCCGATACGCTCCCCGGTCGCTTTCTGCTGCTCGAGGGCTTCATCCAATTGGCTGGTGTTTATATAACCGGCTTCGATGAGAAGCTCGCCCAGACGCCGTTTGACCCCGATTGCCACTCCCGCACCACCTTGCCTCGCCTATGAGCCCGTAGAGCCCGTAGAGCCCGTAGAGCCCGTAGAGCCCGTCCATGGCGTGGATATCATACCGAACTTTCACTGCATTGTTACAATAATTCGTTGCCAGTCCGGCCTTTCCTACCCATCTACGCAAAATCCATTATTGAGACAGGGCGTTTATGGCCGCCGCCCGCATTTCGGCTACCGGGGCGGGCTTTCCCGTCCAGAGCTCAAACGAGATCGCGCCCTGGTGCACCAACATACCGAGACCCCCGCTAACTTTGGCGCCGGCTTCTTTGGCCACGCGCATCAGCTTGGTCACGGCCGGCCGGTAGATTAGATCGTAAAGGATCATGCCGGGATGAAAAACGGTGGCGGGAAGCGCCGGCATTGCGTCCTCATGGGGGCTCATGCCCAAGGGCGTGGTATTGACGATCAGATCGCACGCGGCCAAAGCTCCCGGCTCGGCCCGCACCCGCTCGTAGGTCAAGACTTTATCCGGACAAGCCTCGAGCGGCCAGCCAAGCGTTTCCTTGCTTTGTTGCCGCGTTACCACCGTGAGCCCGCCCACGCCCTCCCGGCCCAGCCGCACCGCCAAGGCAAGCGCCGCGCCGCCGGTGCCCAAGAGGCAGACTTTCCTGCCGGCCGGCTCGAAGCCGGTCTCTTCACGCAGGGAACGGATGAATCCCTCCCCATCGGTGCTGTATCCGACCAACGCGTCATCCCGCCAGACGATGGTGTTGACGGACCCGCTGAGTGCCGCTTCACCGTCGGTCTTGTCCAGGTACTCAACGACCGCGCGCTTATGGGGAATCGTAACGTTCACGCCGCGGATGCCGAGTGCCCGTATCGCCGCCACCGCCGCCGCCAACTCGGCCGGTGCCACGGCAAATGGCAGGTAGACCGCCTCCAGCCCGCACGCCGCAAACGCGGCGTTCTGCATGGCGGGCGAGAGCGAATGGCCCACCGGATGCCCGAATAGGCCATATAACGCGCAATTCCCGCCGAACCGCCTCCCAGTCGCGATATCCGCCTTATTCATCGCCGATGGCATTAAGGGGTCGTCGTGGGTGCCGTGACCGGCACGTCACGGACCAGACCGACTTGGGTAGGCCATTGCACCGTTTCGAACGACGGCACGATCACGGTTTCCTCCCAAGCCGGGATAGGTTCTTGGGGTTGCCAGACGTAGAACGTCTCCGTCTGCGCGCTCTGGGTATAGCCCACGGCTGCGGAAAAAACGTTACCCTTGGCGTAGATGGTGCCTTTGGTGATCATGCCGCCATAGACCTTGGCATTGCCGGAGATCTTGATCGCATCGTTCGCCGTATTATTGTAGCCTGAGTAAAGCATGCCGTAGATCGTATCATTTCCCGAGATCGTCACCTTTCCCAGGACGAAGATATTGATCGTGGCGCTAAAATTCCCCATGCAGGTAAAATCCCCCAAGACATAAAGGTTCTTGACCCCTGAAAATTCGAAATTGCCTTTAATCGTTAGATCGCCCGTATATAACAGATTCTCCTTGCCCGCGGGAATACTGACGGTCGTATTCCCGGAATAAGACGTGGCTGGTTTGACTTCGGTCAGCGAACTACTCTGAACGGCCTCCCAATCGACGTCCGGTACCACCGCCGGCGCCACCGGCGAGATGATGGTGCCGCCGACATTGCCTTTCTTTGACGCGGTGCCTGACACCTCGACCGTGCCGAAATTGACGTTGCCGTTCACCGTGAAATCTTGATTTGTGTGTAGTTTGCTGTTGCTGCCAGCGTCGACATCACCCTCCATAGTCAGCGAGCCGCCGGTCAAAATATCATAAGTGCTGACAATATACGGTACCTTTACGGGAGGCTGCGGCTCCGGCGAATGAAATTTTATCTCAGTTTTGTCTTTTCTAAGATTCCTAAAGGTGACGATATAATTCGTTTCCAGGACCCGCCTGGCGTCATTGCTTGAGCCGGTGGAAGATACATTGCAATCGTAGACCGTATCCTGCTTGTATAATTCTGTATTGGGGTCCGACGGATCCGTGCCCAGATACACCCAATCCGTGTCTTGGGAGAACAGCGTGCTTTGGATGACGATCCGGTATTGCCCGTTGCCCACGCTGCCAGTCTTTACCTCGCATGCCGGCGGCGCCGTCCCAAAAGGAAGCCCCGCGATATAGCCATGCGCCACGCTCAGACCGGCGCTGGCCGCGTTGTAGGATTCATCCGAGCTGCCGAAGATATGCGCGGACCGGTTCATGTTACCTACGCCGTTGTACAAGACGATCATGCCCAGGGAGACAACGATCAAGACGCTTACGACCATGATCAAGGCGATCCCGCGTTGATTGCTCTTCAATACATCTATCCGCATGATTCCCTTCCTCCTCAGGTCACCTCATCAAACTCTCCACTTCCCGTCACATTGAGCGTGGACACCGCGGAACCCAGGTGCACGCTGGCATTACCCACCCGCACGGTGAAATCGACCTCGATCATATAGAACATCATAGGGATACTGGTCGTCTCGCCGGGTGTAATCTCCTCGATGTTCCCCAACTCCGTTTTGGCGAAGTACCGGAACCGGAGGTCGTTGATGCCGTCGGAAATCACATCGGACGCAATCTTTTCATCTTCATCAAACTCATCATCAAGATACTCTATCTTCTCAAGCTTGCCCTCGGCATTGACGACCAGCCGGTAGTATCGATTACCGCCGTCAAAGATCCGGTAACCGATGGAGGTCGGGGTCGCTTGGCTCTTATAAAAGGCAGTGGCGGTCTGCAGATCGCGAAGGACATGCTCCAAAGTGGCTTGACCCGAGTGTTCCGCTTCTAATCTTTGATCGACGCCAGTATTAGCCCGATCCACCACACTCGTCAGGCTGAGCAGCGCCAGCATGAGCATGAGCGTGAAACCCAAGGCCATCATGACTTCGATGAGCGAAAAGCCCTTCATCGGGTCGCGTGCGAGCGTATTCGTTCACCTCCACCGGATTTCCCGTATTCTGACTACAGTGGAACGATAATGGTCTGCCGGCTGATGCTATTGTTTTGGCCGCTGTATGTCCAGCTGACCGTGACCGTAACCCTTGCCGCGGCGTAAAAAGCAGGGAGAATCGATTCGTCTTCCACGGTGGCTGGGTCGTTGGCCCGGCGCGGCACCCCGCCGTAGTCGGGCGCGCCCGCCAGTGATTGCACGAAACTGCCGTTCTGCACCGAACCGGCGCTGAGCGTGACTATCGTATTGTAGCTGAAGCCGTCGACCGCGATCGTTCCCGAGGCAACCGTCAGGGGATTGGCGATGGGCGTAATGGAATCACCCAGCAAGAAAGCGAACGAACTGGCGCGGACCTGCGCACGCTGTTCCTCGATCAGCCTCGTCGCCAAGGCGTTGGCCTTGGACCTGAGTTCGACCCGCATATGCTCCCGCATGGTCATGACCTGGATATCCGCGAACAAGAAGGTTACGATCAGGGCCAGCAATCCCAACGCGATGGCTACCTCGATCAAGCTCATACCGCGTTGGGAAAATTCGCGCGTGCCACGCATCTCAGTCACCACCTAGCAGACGGGTGAAGCCGGTGTCCAGGATCTCGATCTGCCGGTCGACATTCGGGACCGTGCCAAAACTGAGCACATGCGGCGTGGCCGGAGTACCGGCCGGCGCTTCAAAAGACTTGAGCCTTCCGCGATAATCCAGCATAATCAACCCGCTGGTCGGCGACATCCGTAAAGGCTTGCCGTATTTTTCTTTCAAACCATTGTGTTTAATCGTACTGCCGTCGATCGCGATAATATCATAGCCACTATCAAGACTGTAGCTGATCCTAATATCAGAACTCCGAAGCAATGCCTGTTCGCGCGCATAGCGCAAATCCTCCACCATCTGTTGCGCCGCGAACCTCGCGCAGGAATGCTGTTTGTAACCCTCGAAGGCGCCATAGCCCATCGTAAGGGCCACGGCGACGATGGCCAAGGTAATGACCAATTCGATATAGGAAAAACCCAGTACGCCCGATCTGCGCAAAGCAATCACCTTCCCGCTGCCGAGCGCATAGACGAAGACAGCATAAGTTCGCGCGCCGTCCAATAGCCGGCGGCCTTGCCGAGGCCGTCCGCCAACCACAACAAGTTCCTGCTTCTTATGTCCCTTGCGTTAATACGTATTCGTCTAAAGCCCGGGCTTTTCGCGCCATGCGGCATGAGCAGCGCAACATGCCGTCATGAGTGAACATCCTTATTATATCATCTATATCGGCACGAATGCTCTTTTACAAAAGCCTATCTAGTCGGCTAGGGCACAAGACAGCCTCAGCTCCCGCTAGGGGGAGCGAGCTCCCAAGTTCTAGCTGCGTTTTTTCATGGTCCGGCAGGAAATGAGGTTCCGGATTCGAAGCACTAATATCAGCCCCATTGCAAAGATCCATTCACCGTTTTGGGAGCGTCGATCTTATGAAGGCTATCGCCCATGATCGCCTGCCACTCCGGCCATTACTTCCAGAGCTGGCATTTGCCCTCGCTTGCGTCATGGTTCCGCTCTTGGGAAACGATCTCCCCGCTTTTTCCTGGTATATTCTACTGCTCATTTCTTTACTCGCCCTCTTGAAGTTGGTACTTGAGCGGAATGCTTTAACCGCCGTGACAAAGAGCGATGCTGGAGCCGTCCTCTTTTTTCTTTGGGCGTTTTGTTCGCTTGCATACAGCGTCAACCGCGGCCTCACAGAGAAGGCCCTCTCCTGGCTTGCAATCTCCATTGCGAGCTACCTCCTTGCCCGCTTGCTCGCGCGCGACGACTCCCTGTCAATACTGAGAAAAATCCTGATCTGGGCGGCTTGCGGCACCGTTCTCTATGAGGTCATGACCGGCATCTTCCAAGGAAACGGCGGCACGCCGATCATCTTCTCGACCTTCTATAACAAGAATATCTACGGAGGTTTTCTCGCCAGCCTCCTCCCCCTGATCTTCCTCGGCGAGCGGCGTCCCGGTATGACAGAACTCGCGCTCGAAGTTATCTATGGCGCAATCATAATCGCGGGGCTCTATCAAACGTTCTCAAGAGGTGCGTGGCTGATCGCGGCTGGTACGCTCCTGGTCCTAGCCATCCTGAATGTCTTGCGCAGGGAGTACTGGGTGACGGGGATCATCATCATGATGGTCACAATTGGCATGGCCACCGGTTATTGTGTGGACCATGTGGTCAATCAGAACGCGATCACCCGCTGGGCCGCGAATGAGAAAGCGACCGCGGTCGAAACGAGAAGCATCTCTCCGCGTCTGGCTTACTGGAAAAACGCGGTCAAGATCGGTCTTTCGTCCCCGCTTCTGGGCTCCGGCCACGGTACCTTCGCCGCCACGCACACGCGCGTTGCGCATTGGCCCGTCTACTCAAAGTACGCTCATAATTATTTCTTGCAGACCTTCGCGGAATTGGGGCTCGTGGGGCTGATCGCCTTCACGTTCGCCGTCCTGGCGCCTTGCTTTACGTGGATGAAGAACCTGCCTTTCAAGACGGAAGCCGAGCGGCGTTTCCCCTTCTATCTCGCCGCGCTGGTCCTTCTGGCGCACGCTTGCCTCGATATCACGCTCGATGTGCCGGAGGGGGCGCTCTGGTTCTGGCTGCTCCTCGGCATTGGCTGCCCCAGGAACGTGCCGCATACCGGGCGCGAAGCCGGCAAACAACGCTGGTTATGGGTTGGCGCCTATGCATTGGGGCTCCTGCTTCTGATCCTTGTCGGCGTCCTCCAATGGCGCCAATCGCGTATCGATCGGCTGGCGCGTGCGGTTGCCGCCAGCACGAATACAGAGGACCGGATCGGACTGCTCTCAGAGGCGTTGCGCGTCCGCCCGTATGATGCCGAATTGCTCGCCGAGCGGGCTCTATATTACCGCAAGGCCGGTCTGTTCCAGCACGCGCTGGCGGATTACCGCGCCGCCGCCAAAGCCGACCGGAACCGTCCCGGTTATCAACTGGGCGAGGCTTATACCCTGCTGCTGATGGGTAGAAAAGAAGAAGCCCGGCGAAAGGCCGGACAAGCGCTGGCGATCAACCCAACACTGCCGGACATCCTTGAAGGCGCGGGGATGGTGCTGCTCTCCACGGGACGACGGCATGAAGGCATCTCAGCCATCGCGGCGTCCATCCTCATCCAGGGCAAGACAACGATCATCCCAGCCGCGCGGGCGCGTGAGCTATTGGAGGTGTCGCTGGAGATGGAGCCCGGCGACTCCGGCAGACTGCACCTTGCCTTGGCGATGATCGAAAGCGAACTGGGCAACTACCAACGTGCCAGCCAGTTATTGACGTTCGGCAAAGCCACGTCAGGCGTGGAGAGAACGGCCTATCTCAAACTCGTTTCGGTGTTGAGCGCCAAAGGATATAAGGTTGAGGGCATGGACGAGACGGTCGAAAAATGACCGGCCAGATATATGCCGAGAAAAGCGATATATTAAAAGCCGCCCTTCTAGGAGCGACTTTTTGTGTACGCCATGGACTCAACCCGCGGAGACAAGACAATAACCTGCCTACTTCCCGAACGCCTCCTTGACCTTGCCGAAGAAGCCCTTCTCCCCTTCTTCGTCGATCGCCGCCAGACGGCGGAAAAGCTCGCGTTGTTCGTTATTGAGCCGGGTGGGTGTCCGCACTTTGGCCCGGACGTAATGATCGCCGCGCCCGCTGCCGCGGAGCCTCGGCACGCCCCGCCCGCGCAGGCGGAAAACAGTGTCCGGTTGGGTGCCCTCCGGGATCTTGAGCTCCACCTCGCCGTCCAGGGTCTCGACCATGGCCGTCGTACCCAGTGCCGCCTGGGCGAAGGTCAACTCCATCTCGGTATGGATATCGTCGCCGTCGCGTTTGAATAGAGAGTGCGGCTTGACGAACAGGTAGACGTAGAGGTCGCCCGTGGGCCCGCCCTTGGTGCCGGCCTCTCCCTCACCCGGCACGCGCACGCGGAAACCGTTGTCCACGCCGGCAGGTATCTTCACATTGAGCTTGCGCGTACGCCTGACCCGGCCGCGGCCCTGGCACTCGGAGCACGGCGTCTCCACCATCTTGCCCTCGCCGCCGCAGCGATCGCAGGCGCGCACGTTAACGAACCGCCCGAAAGCCGTGTTTTGCGTCACTTGGACCTGGCCGCTGCCCCTGCAGGCGGAACAGGTGCGGATCGGCGTCCCGGGTTTGGCGCCGTTGCCATTGCAAACGGGACAGACTTCCGCCCGCGGGACCTCGATTGCTTTCTCCAACCCGAAGGCGGCTTCCTCGAAACTTATCTCCAGATCGTAGCGGAGGTCCCCCCCGCGCTGGGGACCGCCGCGCCGGCGCTGGCCGCCGCCCCCGAAGAACATGTCGAAGATCGTGTCCCCGAAGCCCTCGAAACCGCCAAAGTCAAAACCGCCGCCCCCGGCGAAACCGGGGTCGGTCGCCGCATGGCCGTAATGGTCGTAGGCCGCCCGTTTCTGCGGATCGCTGAGAACCTCGTACGCCTCGTTAATCTCTTTGAATTTCTCCTCGGCTTTGGGGTCCCCTTTGTTCACATCCGGGTGCGCTTCCCGGGCGAGCCTGCGATAGGCTTTCTTGATCTCGTCCTCGCCGGCCTGGCGGTTGACGCCCAGGACTTCGTAGTAATCGCGCTTGTTGGCCATGCTTACCTCCATTAAAGTAGGCAAGAGGCAAAAGGCAAACGGCAAGAGGATCTGGCGGCAGGAAGCCTTAAGTCAGATAAAGCATTAGTCTGTTGCGCCTTACCCGCAGCACCCAATTCCGTTTTTCACCTATTGCCTTTTTTGCCTCTTGCCTTTGGCCTTTTGCCTTTTACCTCTTGCCTCTTGCCTGCTCTTAACCCTTCTTGCCCTCGTCATCCACCACATTGAAATCGGCGTCCACCGTCTTGGCGCCCTCCCCGGACGGCCCGTAACCGGTCGGACCCGCGTCGGCCTGGGCGGCCCCGGCTTGCGCGGATTGCTGGTAGACGGCGGCGGAGAGTTCATGCAGCGCCCGCTCAAGGGCCTCTTTCTTGCTCTTCATTTCCTGGACGTCATCCTTGGCCATCGCCTTGGCCAGTTCCTCCTTGGCCTCGTTCGCCCGTGCCACCAGGGACTGATCCGCTTTATCGCCCAGATCCTTCAGGGTCTTTTCGACAGAATACGTCATCGCATCACATTCGTTGCGCAGGTCGGCCAGTTCCTTACGCCGGCGGTCCTCTTCGGCGTGCGCCTCGGCATCCTTGACCATCCGGTTGATCTCGTCGTCCTTGAGATGGCTCGATTGGATCGTCACCTTCTGTTCCTTGCCGGTGCCCAGATCTTTGGCGGAGACATGCACGATGCCATTGGCGTCGATGTCGAACGCCACCTCGATCTGGGGGATGCCGCGCGGCGCCGGCGGAATACCGTCCAGATGGAACCGGCCGAGCGTAATGTTGTCCGTCGCCATCGGCCGTTCGCCCTGTAGAACGTGGATCTCGACGGAAGTCTGGCTGTCGGCCGCCGTCGAATAGATCTTCTTCTTGGTCGTGGGAATGGTGGTATTGCGGTCAATGATGCGATCGAAGACGCCGCCAAGCGTTTCCACACCCAGTGAAAGCGGGGTTACGTCCAGGAGGACGATGTTCTTGACGTCGCCCACCAGGACCCCCGCCTGGATAGCCGCGCCGACGGCGACCACCTCATCGGGATTCACGCCCTTGAAGGGCTCCTTGCCGAGGAGCTTGCGGACCACATCCTGGACGGCCGGGATCCGTGTCGAGCCGCCGACCAGGATCACCTTGTCGATATCCTTGGGCTCGAGGCCGGCATCCGCCAGCGCGCGCTTGGTTGGCCCAACGGTGGCTTCGACCAGGTCCGCCGTAAGCTCGTCGAACTTGGCCCGGGTCAGGGTGGCTTCCAGGTGCCGCGGCTCCCCGTTGACCGCGGTGATAAAGGGAAGGCTGATATTGGTGGTGCTCAGGCCGGACAGCTCGATCTTGGCTTTCTCGGCCGCCTCCTTTAGGCGCTGCAAGGCCAGGCGATCGTTGCGCAGATCGAGCCCGTTTTCGCGCTTAAAGTTCTCGGCCAGCCAGTTCATGACCCGCTCGTCGAAATCGTCCCCGCCAAGCCTGTTATTGCCGCTCGTAGCTTTGACCTGGAATACGCCTTCGCCGAGTTCGAGGATGGAGACGTCGAACGTTCCGCCGCCCAGGTCAAAGACCAAAACGGTATGGTCCTCCCCCTTGTCGAGCCCGTACGCCAAGGCGGCCGCGGTCGGTTCATTGATGATCCGCAGCACTTCGAGGCCGGCGATCGTGCCGGCGTCCTTGGTCGCCTGCCGTTGACTATCCGCGAAGTAGGCCGGTACGGTAATGACGGCCTGGGTGACCTTCTCGCCCAGATAGCTTTCGGCGTCCGTCTTGAGCTTTTGTAGAATCATGGCCGAGATTTCCTGGGGCGTGTAGGACTTATCGTCGATCTTGACTTTAAAGTCCGTACCCATCCGGCGTTTGATGGAGACCACCGTACGGTCAGGGTTGGCCACGGCCTGCCTCTTGGCCACCTGCCCCACGAGGCGCTCGCCGTTCTTGCTGAAGCCGACGACCGAAGGTGTCGTCCGCCCGCCTTCGGCATTGGCGATCACCACCGCCTCGCCGCCCTCCATCACGGCCACACATGAGTTCGTCGTCCCCAAGTCGATGCCGATTACTTTGCCAGATGCCATTCGAGACAACCTCCTATTATAGAAGTGGGAAGTAAGAGGTTAGATGTTAGAGAGCCAAATTCGCCCTTCCCGTTGGGATTCATGGGCGATAATGAGGAAAACATCTACCTCCCGGTCCCACTTCCTACTTCCAAGTTCTCACCTCTATGCTTGTACCTTGACCAAGGCCGGCCTGATTACCCTTGCGCCCAGAACGTAGCCGGGCCGCAGTTCCTCCAGGATGGTATTGGACGGCTGCCCCGAATCTTCCACCCTTAACATGGCCTCATGCCTTTCCGGGTCAAAGGTCTGGCCGACGGTTTCCATCCGCGCCAGACCATATTCAGCCAGCAAGGCCAGAAACTGTTTACGCACCATCTCGAGCCCGGACGCCCAACTGGGCGGCGCCTCTTTGCCCGCCAACGCCAAAGCCCGATCGAGATCATCCAGGACTGGTATGAAACGTCCCGTTATATCCTGGATCAAGTTGAGGCGGAGTTGCTCGGACTCGAGCATGCTACGGCGCCGTAGATTTTCGCAATCAGCGCGCCACCGTAAGGCGCGTTCCTCGGCCGCCTCGCGCGCGCGCCGCTCTGCCTCCAACTCCGCCTGCAACTCGGCCAAAGGATCCCGCTGGCTATCCATCCCGTCAGTCGCTTCCGACCGAACAGGCGCCTCAGAGACTTCCGTCGGTTCCTCCCCCGGCCCCTGCTGTGCCGCCAGATCGTTGGCCGATTCCATCGCTTCTGAACTCAACTTGGATCACCCTCCGAAAACGAGTCTCAGTTCGGGTCATGCCAGGTTCCATCCTCGCGCGACCCGGTATGCATCTTGAGAATATTGTTGATGCGCAAGATGGCCGTGGCCACCTCGCCGGCGGTCCGGAGGGCGTGTTCCTTGACCGGATAGGGGTCGACGACCCCCGCCTCGACCACGTCCAACACGCTCCCCGTCTCCGGGTCAAACCCCAGGCTCGCCTGTCCGGTGCGTTCCTGGGCTGTATAGACCTCCTCCACCTTCGCCAATGGGTTGTAACCCGCGTTGGCCGCGAGTTGAGCAAGCGGCCGCTTGAGCGCTTCCCTCACACAGGCCAGACCGTATGCGGCCAGCCCTCCAGCACTATGGCGCGCCAACGCGCGGGAGAGTGCCAACTCCACCGCGCCGCCGCCGGGAACCACGCCCCCCTTTATGGCCTGCTGCACGGAAGAGGCGGCGTCACGGGCGATTCTTTCCCGCTCGGCCACGACCTCAGTGGTGCGGCCGCCGATGACGATGGTTGCTTCCGCCGGCCCGGGACCACCGGCAAGCCGCAATATACGGGCATTGACATCGAACTCGGCCGAGGCAATGCGGCCGATATAAGGGTTTGCGCCGCTCAGCGGCGGCTCGGGGACCCGGCGCGCCAGCCTTGCTCCGCACAGGGACGCCACCCGTCGCAGATCGCGATCGGCCACCCTACGCACACCAAGGATCCCTCGCTCGGCAAAGAATTGCACCGCGGACTCCGCCATCCCCCGGCCAGCGAAGACCAGGCCGATGCCTCCATCCGCCAGAGAGGCCAACTCCGCGCGAAAAGCCGCCTGCCTAGCCTCCGCTCGGTGGAGACCGGCGGCGGTGCTCAAGGCCTCCGGCGGCAAAGGGTCGGGCTCCAGTGCACCCGCGAGGAGGATCACTCTGGTCTCGCCCAGGCGGACCGGCATCTCCAGCGAAGCCGGTTCGCGCTCAACGATCACGCCCGGGTAGGCCTCATCCGCCGCGCCTTCCATCCCCAGCACGCATTCGGCCAGGGAGAAACCCGCGGCCGCGAGCCTAGCCGGACCGAGTAATCCGGCCCCGGCCAACACCGTCTCGGCCAGACTGGCGTCCGACCGGCCGGCCACCAGCGCCACCGACCTCAGGGCCGGATCCGAAAGTCCGTCTATCGGGCGCCGCAAAGCGTTCAGCTCCGCCAGGACCTCGGCGATCCCGGCGCGCAACCCGTCTATGACTCTGGTTACGGGCACGCCGCGCAGTATCTGATCGATGCCCTCGCCGATCAGGGCGCCCGCGAGAATGGTGGCGGTGGTCGTACCGTCCCCGACAGCGCGCTCCTGCGCCCGGGCCGCTTGGATCAACAAACGCGCGGCGGGGTGCGCGACCTCCAGATGCTGCAGGATGGTGACGCCGTCATTGGTGAGGATGACCTCGCCGTTTTCATCCACGAGCATGCAGTCAAGGCCCTTAGGGCCGAGCGTTCCTTCGATGGCGCTGGTAACGGCGCGGACCGCCGCGAGATTGGAAAGGAGGGTCCGATGACCCTCGCTCATTTCGTTTTCGCCGGTCTCGATCTCGTTCAACTATCGTCCCGCCAAATCGTTCAGGATCGCCGTCAAGTGCGTGGCCATGAACTCCACCACCGCGAGTACCTTGCTGTAATCCATCCGCGTCGGACCCAGCACGCCGATGACGCCGAGGGATCGGTCATTGACCTCATACGTGGCGGTGATGACGCTGCAATCATGCACCGCTTTCTCCCTGTTCTCCTGCCCAATTGAGATCCTTACCTTCTCGGGACCGCATGTCTCGGTAAGGAGCCGGTACAATGCGTGCTCTTGACCAAGAAGGTTGAGGAGCGGCCGGAACTGCTCCCGCGCGGCAAATTCCGGTTGATCGAGGATCTGTGCCGCGCCGTCCATCGCCACCTGCTCCGAGGGATCCATCAACGCGCTATCCACCAGCGCCTGCAGCGCCTGATGCAAAAGCTTCTCGCCGACCAGCATCCTTGCGGTAAGCTCACGTTCCAGCGAGGCCTTGCTCTCGGAAAGCGGGCGGTTGTGCAGACGTTCGTTCAGGATATTCGAGAGCCGCTCGAGTTCGGCTTCACCAAGACCTTCTTCGCAGGTGATGATCCTGTGCTCCACCTCGCCGGTATCCATGACCAGGAGGATCAAAACGTTACGCTCGCTCAGTTTGACCAGTCGAACGTGCTTGAATAGCGCTTTTCGGCGATCCGGAGAGACGACCAGGGATGGATAATGGGTTAGCTGCGCCAAGACATGCGCGGCATTATGGATGATTGAACTCAAAGCCCGTTCGCGGGCGGCCAGTTCGTGGCGGATGGCGGCCGTCTCGTCCGGACGGAGCCGGCGGTGCTCCATCAATGCGTCCACGTAATAGCGATAGCCCCGGTCCGACGGGATCCTGCCGGCGGAGGTGTGGGGCTGCTCAAGATATCCCTCTTCTTCGAGATCGGCCATTTCATTGCGGATGGTTGCGGGACTCAAACCAAGGTTATACTTGCGCGCGATGGTTCGCGACCCGACCGGTTCGGCCGAGGCGATGTAGTCGTCGGTAATGACTTTGAGAATACGTCGCTTTCGCTCATCCATAGCCTTGGCCAAGATTACCACCTGCCTTGTTAGCACTCCTCGGTGGAGAGTGCTAAACATCATCTAAAAAATAGCACGGCGATGGCACCTTGTCAAGGGGCGCCGGATCGGAAGCCCCAATTCCTAAGGCAGCGCACGGGCCAGCTTGCGGAGGACGAAATCCGCCAGGAACACCCCGGAATCCGTCAGGCGGAGCCATCCCCCCTCGACGGTCACGAGGCCAAGGCCGGAGAGTTCGCCGAGCTTCTCCCCGAAGAGGGCCGAAGGCGCCAGGCCATAATCCGCTTGCAGCAGGGAAAGATCCAAACCCTGCCTGAGCCTGAGACCCAACATGACGGTTTCCATTAACTCGTCCGCCAAGGCGAGGTGTTCTTCACTGGCCACCGGAAGGCCGCCTCGCGCGAGGGCGGCGAGGTACGCCCGGGGGTCGGTCAGATTAGCCCACCGCCTCGCGCCGAGATGCGAATGGGCGGCGGCCCCAAGCCCCAGATAGTGCCCGTTCCGCCAGTAGTTGATGTTATGTATACATTCCGCGCCGTCCGCGGCAAAACTGGCGATCTCATATTGGCGCAGGCCGGCCGCTGGCAGCATCGACATGGCCGTCTGCAACATGGCGAGGCTCTCCTCTTCCGCGGGGAGTCGCAGCTCCCCCTCCGCGACCGCCCGCGCCAGAGGCGTGTCATCATGCAATTCCAAGCTGTATAGCGAGAGATGCTCGGGCGAAAGGGATAGCGCAAAAGCCAGGGTCTCCGTCCAATTGGCCACGGTCTGACCCGGCAAACCATAGATCAAATCCAGATTGATCTGGCGCACGCCTACGCTTCGCGCGCACTCGACGAGTGCCGCCGCATCGCGCGCCGTATGGCCGCGTCCCAGCAGCCGCAGCAGACCATCGTCGTGCGTCTGGACGCCGACACTCAAGCGGGTGCCCCCGCTCTCGACGAAGGCGCTCAACTTCTCACGGTCGCCGGTGCCCGGGTTGGCCTCCATGGTCACTTCCAGGCCGCTCTTCCGGGGCAGCCGCGAGGACAAGCTCAGAACGCGGGTCAAGAGCTCCACCGGCAACAAGCTCGGCGTCCCGCCGCCCAGATAAACACTGGCTAGCTCCTCTCCCCGCAGGGAAGGTTCATAGGCGTCATATTCCGCCATGAGCCCGTCGATATAGGCCGGGAGCAGGTCCATGAGGCCGGGATAGGAGCAAAAATCGCAGTAAGCGCACTTACTGTGACAAAATGGGAGATGAACGTAGAGCCCGATCGGCATCGCGCTTCAGTATCCCCCTCCGTGTTTATCCGGGCGCAATCTTGCCGCGATCCGTCTTGCCATGATGCCGGTGAGTAACCCGGCCGGCACCGCCAGCAGGATCAGCCAGGGGAGGAAGACGGCCACGCCCGCGCCCGGCATCAGGAAACGCAAGACCACTAGCTGACCCGCGTTATGGCAGACGGCGCCGATCATGCTCACCCCGACCAGACTGATACCCGGCAGGCGGCGGCCGAGCGCCATCCCGGCCAGGCTCAGCAGAGCGCCGCCGAGGCTGAACCAGAAAGCCCCCAATGTGCCGCCCAAGATCCCGGCCAATGTGACCCTCAAGATCGAGACCGTAACCGCGGCGCCCAGCCCATCCAGTTCCAAAGCGATCAACGTCGCCAGGTTGGCCAAACCCAGCTTGGCGCCTGGCAAGGGCAGGACCATGGCCAGTGGGAAAAACCTATTTTCCAGCACGAGCAGGGCCAGGCTCAAGGCCAGAAGCGCGGCGGTACGCGCCAACCTTGCCAGGGACGCTTGCCCATGGCCCGGGGATGCCGATGCCGGGCATGATTCGTCCGGCCCGCGCCGCCGGTCGGCGATCTTATCAGGCATAGTAAGCCAGTGCTTCCAGTTCCAGGCCGACATCGACCGTGTGCAACTGAACCCCTTCCGGGACGGTGAGACTGGTCGGGGCAAAATTGAGGAAGGCCCTGACGCCGGCATTGACCGCCCGATCCAGGATCGACTGCGCCTCGATCGCCGGCACGGCCAGGAGGATAATCCTGATCCCCGCCGCGCGAATGGCGTCCTCCAACTCGGCCACATCCCTGATGACGCGCGTACCGACCGCTTGCCCGATCTTGCGCGGGTCCTTGTCAAATATGGCTGTGAGCTGGGTCCCTCCCGGGTTCCGGCGCTCTCTTTCCAGGTCGTAGCGGGCCACAGCCAGACCAAGATGCCCCGCGCCGACCAAACCGACGGGAACGGGTTGATCGAGGTGAAGGATGGTCCTCAGTTCCGAACGCAGTGCGCCCGTCCGGTAGCCGACGCCTTGTTTGCCAAAGACCCCGAAGGTGGTGAGGTCCTTGCGCACTTGGCCCGAACTGATGCCGGTCCGGGATCCCAATTCCTGGGACGAGATGATGGGGGTTTCGACGGGATCGAGCGCCTCGAGCACACGAAGATAGGCCGGCAACCGCCGGATGACGACCTCTGGCGCCTGGCGCAGTCGTACGGGCAAGGTACCACCCCCAATGTCTCAATCTCCGTTCGTCTTCTCTTCCTCGATTTCCCTGGCCCGCGTCCTGATCTCCGTCGGGCTGTTCCAGGCGAAGCCGAGCGGGATCCATGCCCCGTCCACCAGGTTCTCCTCCTCGAAAAGCTCGGCTTCCTTGCGCGCACCCTGGGCGTCAATGGGATCGTTCTTGTCCGACAAAGCAAATTCCTCCCCGATCTGTCATATCCCTAGTATCACCGGGAAGGAGCGTCAGGCATCAACGGGCCACCAAATAGATCAGAAACACCGCCGCGGCCAACCAGCAATAGACCGCGAATGGCCTCAGCCTGCCGTCACGGAGGTACCGTAGGAGCAAGGCAATGCTCGCCGCCCCGCTCACGAGCGCGGCGAAGAAACCAACGATGAAAGCCAGGCCGACCCCCTCGGCGGACAAGGAAGTGATCGAACGGGCTTCGACCAGCCCCGCTCCGAGGATGGCGGGAATCGAGAGGAGAAACGAGAACCGGGCCGCCTCCGTGCGAGACAGCCCGCGCCAGACGCCGAAGGAAATGGTGGCGCCGGAGCGCGAGATCCCGGGCACGATCGCCAAGGCCTGCCCGAGTCCGATGAAAGTTGATTCGGCTAAGGTAAGGGTCTCAAAGCCGCGGCCCTTCCCCCGCAGGGCATCGGTGGCGAAAAGGAGCGCCCCGGTGACCGCGAGCTGCCAGGCCGTGGCGGCGGGCGAGGCAAAGAGGCGCTCGATCAGATCGTGCGCCATTAATCCCAGGACGCCGGCGGGAATCGTCCCCACCGCCAGCAGGCACACCGTACGCCGCGCGCCGCCCGTTCCATGCCAAGAATCCCTGACCAAACGCAAGAGATCGCGCCGGAAGTACCCGGCCACCGCCAGGAGCGTGCCCAGGTGCAGCAGGACGTCAAAGGCCAGCGGCGGCGGGGGGATGCGCATGAGATCGGAGACGAAAATGAGATGGGCCGAACTGCTGACGGGGAGGAATTCCGTCAGACCCTGCACCAGACCGAGCACGAGTGCCTGCCAGACGGTCAAGGCCGCCACCTCCATAATATGGTTATGGCGCCTTTCTTACAGGGCGCCATAACCAACAATACGCTCACGCCGTCCTAAAACATTGACCTGAAAATAGACTGGCATTTACTGCCCGCCTTTAGGGCGCCTGGTGGTTATTTGTTCGTGGCCAGGCTTGGCCGGTTCCCGGCCGACTGCCGCCGTTCTTCCCCGTTCTTCCAGACCGCCCAGATCGGGCTGGCGACGAAGATCGAGGAGTAGGAGCCCGCCGTGATGCCCAGGATCAAAGCCAGGCAGAACTCCTTGATGCTCTCGCTCCCCACCACGTAGAGGATCAGGATCGCCAGGACCGTGGTGGCGCTCGTGTTCAAGGAACGTTGCATGGTCTGCAGGATGCTCTCGTTGACCAGGTCGTCAAAGCGCTGCCCCTTGCGGCGGTTGCGCGCGTTCTCCCTGATGCGGTCGAAGACCACGATGGTGTCGTTGATCGAATAGCCGATGATGGTCAGCACCGCCGCGATGATGGACGAGCTGATCTCCTTGTGCAGCACGGCGAAGACACCGATGACGAACAGCACGTCGTGCACCAAGGCCACCACGCCGGCCACGCCGGATTTGAACTCGAACCGGATGGCGATATACACCAAGACCAGGAAACAGGAGATCAAGGTCGCCAGAAGTGCGTTCTTGACCGTCTCGGCGCCGATGGCCGAATCAACCATGGAGACCTGAAGCTTCTCCCGGTTGACCGCCTCGCCGAAGTGGCGGTCCAGGACGTCGAGGATCGCCCGCTGCTCGGCAAAGCCCTTGAGGGCGCGCGTTTTGATCTGGATCCCGTAAACGTCCTCGCCGGTGGTGACATCCCGCTGCGAGTAAGGCTGCGGCGGACCCGGCTTGAGGCGCAGCGGCGCCAACTCACCCGAGACGAGGAGTTTCTTGACCGCGTCCGAACTAACCCTCTCGTACTCGGCCTTGGTCAACGGATAGCGGATTACCGTGCCGCCGGTGAAATCGATGCCCTGGTTGAGACCGAATACCGCCCAGGCCACCAGGCTCGCGGCCATGGTGGCCAGGAAGATGAAGATGAAGAGCCAGCGATGTTTCATGAGGTTCATCTCGTCACACCCTCCTTAGGCCCTAAAATGGCCCACGAACCTGTCCGGATCGCGGTCAATCAACATTTCCATGAAGAGCCTCGTCACGAACAACGCGGTGAACATGCTGACCAGGATACCGATGGTAAGCGTCACCGCAAACCCGCGCACCGCGCCATAACCGTAGAAGAGCAGCACGCCGGCGATGATGAGCGTGGTCAGGTTGGAGTCAAAGATGGTCCAGAACGCCCGTTTGAAACCGGCATCCACCGCCGGACGCACCCGTTTGCCCGTTCTGATCTCGTCCTTGATCCGCTCGAAGATGATGATATTGGCGTCCACCGCCATACCGATCGAGAGGATGAAACCGGCCACGCCCGGCAGGGTCAGGACCCCGCGCAAGAGCGCCATCACCACCAGGACCAGGGCGGCATAGAGCACCAGGGCCATGTCCGCCAGGACCCCCATCAGGCCGTAGAAGCAGACCATGAAGACCACGACCAGGGCAATGCCGGCCACGCCGGCCACGACGCTCTGCCGGATCATATCCTTGCCGAGGGTCGGCGCCACCTGGTTCACGGCCAGGTTGCGCAGGGAGATCGGCAGCGATCCCGCCTCCATCAGGATGGCGTATTTCTTGGCCTCTTCGATGCTGGTGTTACCCATTCTGATCACGCCTTGGCCGTTCGGAATGGGTTCTTCGATCACCGGGTTCATCAGCTGTTCCTCGTCCAGGTAGATCGCCATGTTCTTGCCCTGGTTCTGCTTGGTGAGGAAGTGGAACCGCTTTCCGCCTTCGGTGCCGAACTCGAAGTGGATCACCACGCTGCCGCCGTCATAGGCGGCTTTGGCGCTCTTCAGGTCGTCGCCGTAGAGGACCTTCCGTCCGTCGATGCGGAAGTTGAGCCGGCCGGTCCGCTGCAGGATGTCCTGCGCTTCCTTTTCACTGGTCACGCTAGGCAACTGGACGGTAATCCGGTTATGCTCCTTGTCAAGGCGGATATCGGGTTCACTGAGTCCCAGACGGTTGACGCGATCCTCGAGGATGGTCTCCGCGCGCGCCAGGGCATCCTCCGGGAAGTCCTTGGCCGATTGCGCCACCGTAACCTCGATCTCCCGTCCGACCTGTTTCGGCCGGAGCGTGAGATGCGCGTCCTTGTCCCCGTCGCGCAGCGTCATTTCATCTTCGATCACACCAGCGTTCATGACGCGCTTGGCGTCGTCGGCCGTGGCAAAGATGAATCTAAGGCCTTCGTACTTGCCCATTTCCATGAGTCCCAGCTTGGCCATGGACGGCGCGGCCACGTTCACCTGTCCGATCTGTTCTTGTACCGTCGCGCCGACCTTGTCCAACACGCTCAGGTCAACCCGATAGTCGGGTCCCAGGATGACCTCCAGCCCGCCTTTGAGGTCCAGACCTTGGCGGATCGGCTGGCCGTTGAAGGGGCCGTTCCCGCCCGTTAGTTTGGCGACGAGCGGCGGGTAGAGGACCAGCACCGCGACTAAAACAAGCGCCAGAACCACGCCGAGCTTCCATTGAAACTCCGCACGCAATCTAAACTCCTCCTTATACGCGGCAAGCGGTCACCGCTTGGCTTTCTTCGTCGCGAGAACAAGCTCTTGCGCCCGGCGCTTCTCCTCGTACGATTTCTTCACCCAGTTCTCCGCCTTCGCGCTGGCCACATAAAAAAGACCGAAGACAACCAAAACAAAGATCAGCACGCCGATGGTTTCCGCGTTCACGCCCAACCCCCCTTGCGCCGATGTTCTTTGGGAAAAATGTCAATTACAATCAAAGACCGGCAGACATAGCCGGCCGGCTGCGTAAGGTTTCCGCGAACCGGCGATTTTTCGCCGAACGGGCAAGAACCGCGCCATTTCGCGGCAAAAGGCGCAGTTATAATTATAAATCTTTCACCAGTGCTTGTCAATTCCAGCCTAATAGAAGGATTCCCCGGTCACACCAGGCCTTCCCTCTGGCAACCGTATCTCGAGAGGAGCGCAGAAAAAAAGTCACCGGCCGATATATGACGCAATACTTCCTGAAACCACCGGGCCGTGTAAACGCGGCTTTGCCTCGGGATTTTCGGCCAGGATGCGCTGGTGTATTGCGTTACATATCTTGACCGGTGCTCGTATCCGCCAGTCGGTCCGCGGCGGCGATCAGCCCTTGATCACCCGCGTGACGGCATTCTTGACGAACCTGGCCTCGACCTTGTCGGCGATACGCACGCGCAACTCGTCGTCGTCGATCTCCGTGACCTCGCCGACCAAACCCCCGGCGGTCACCACGCGATCGCCCTTCTTGAGCGCGGCTAGCATCCGGCGGTGGGCTTCCTGCTGTTTCTTCTGCGGCCTGATGATCAGGAGCCACATGAACCCAAAGAGCAGGATGAACGGAAACAGACTCACGAACAGGTTGGCGGATTGGGGTGCGGCCGCATTTGCCGTGGATTGGGCAGGCGCGGCCAAGAACCAAAACAGCATCGACTACTCCTCCTTAAACTACCGACCCCGTATTCGGCACCAAAGCAAAAAATCCTTCTA
>JBLNCE010000158.1:0-4966 GCA_050260415.1 Bacteroidota bacterium
GGCCGGCCCGGCCCGGCGCAGCAAGGCATGGATGCGGGAGATCAGCTCGTTGAGCCGGAACGGCTTCGTAACATAGTCGTCCCCGCCCAGATCGAGCCCCATGACGATATTGACCTCCTCGTCCGCGGCGGTCAAAAAGATGATGGGGACGGACGACGACCTGCGCGCCGCCTTGCAGATCTCAAACCCGCTCCCGTCAGGCAGGGCCAGGTCGAGCAGGAGCAGGGCAAAGCTCTGCTCCGCTATTTGCGCCAGCGCCTGCCGCACCGTCCGGGCGACGCTGACCTCAAAGCCGTTTTTGCGGAGGGAAAACGTAAGCCCGTCGATGAGGCTCAGGTCGTCCTCGACCAAGAGGATCCGGTTCATGTCGCACCTTCCTTCGCGCCGCTTCCCGGGGCCTGTTATGAATAACTTCGGTGCCGCCTGCGAGGAGCCCTCTCTCGTTGCTCCGAGGTGGTCATATGCGCGTTCGCGGATGTCACGACCGGGCGGCAAACGGCGGGCGCGTCATGCAAGATGACGCGCTTTTTATACGGATAGCGTCCAGTTCCAGTTCATTTTTATGGCATTGAGCCGGCGAGGGAGGATTGTCATACATCCAGATAGAATACGTATGAAAGACAAAGGAGGCCTGGGAGCCTAATTCCAAAGGGGGTTGATGATGGTAATGCGCAAGTCGTTCCGGCTGTTCCTGGTGTTCTGTGCGGTCCTGGCGGTCGGGGTGGTGCCCGTTCTCGCCACCACCCAGTTGACTTTTGCCACCGGCGGCACCTCCGGCACCTATTACCCGCTCGGCGGCGGCATGGCCAAGCTCTGGAACGCCAAGGTCGCAGGGGTGAACGTCTCCGTGCAGGCCACCGGAGCCTCGGTCGAGAACATCAGGCTCATCGCCAAGAAACAGGTCGACCTGGCCTATGTCCAGAATGATATCAACCATTACGCCTACAACGGGATCGAGATCTTCAAGGAAAAGATCACCGATTTTGCGGTCATCGCCGCCCTCTATCCCGAGGTCGTCCAGGTCGTGGTCTCCGCCGACAGCAAGATCAAGAGCGTGGCCGATCTCCGCGGCAAGCGGGTCTCGGTCGGTGCGCCCGGCAGCGGCGTTGAGGCCAATGCCCGCCAGATCCTGTCAATCTACAAGCTGGATTACACCAAAATCACTCCGCTCTTCCTGTCCTTCGCCGAGTCCGCCGACCAGTTCAAGAACGGGCAGTGCGACGCGTTCTTCGTGGTCGCGGGCGTGCCCAACTCCGCCATTCAGGATGTGGCCGCCCAGCACAAGATCAGGATCCTCGATTTCTCCAACCAGATCCTCAAGAAACTGGCCAACGAATTCAAGTTCTTCAGCAGCGTGACCATTCCGGCCAACACATACAAAGGCCAGACCAGGCCCGTCAAGACGGTGGCGGTCAAGGCGACCTTGATCTGCCGCCCGGATCTCGATGATGAGCTGGTCTACAACCTGACCAAGGTGCTTTTCGAGAATCTTGGCGAGGTGGGCCACGCCAAGGCCGGCGAGATATCGCTCAAGGGAGCCGTGGTGGGTGTCTCCACGCCGTTCCATCCCGGCGCGCTCAAATACTTCAAAGAGATGAAGATCAAATAGGGATGTCGGGACGGGTTTCCTGTTCGGCGGCGCCGGGCGAATCGTCCGGCGCCCCCGCCATGCGCATACCGCGTTGCCTATTCCTGATCCCGGCGGTGTTCGTCTTGGCGGCTTTGCTTTGGCCGTCCGCGCGGGTGCTAGAGATCCGCGGCGCGGACGGAGGCTTGCTCCACCAGAGACCGGTGCGCCCGGGTGAACGGTTCATCCTGCGCTATATTCACTCCGTGGCCCGGCGCCCGGTCGAGGAAGTCTTTTTCGTCTCGAGAAACAACCGGCTGATCCTGCGCGAGGCCTCGTATGATTCATTCGGGGCCGGGCTGCCCACGGAACCGCTGGCCGGAGAGAAGCTGGTCCTGGATGGGCAGCGCATGAAGCTCTCCGGCATGAATCGGGTCTTTGGCGAGCTCTCGCTGGCCGTCGGGGGGATCGCCCGGCACGAGCTTCGCTTCCATGACGGCACCCTGCCCCTGTTGAGCCTCGTTCCGGCTGGTTCGAGCGTGAGGATTCGCGCCGTCTCTGCGGTGGGTATTTCACATCGATTATAAAGGCCGGGGGGATGAGACCGTGGCAGACATCGGCAAGAGGGACGTCATTTCAGCGGAACGGGTATCCGAGACCGCGGTCCAGGAAGTCCTGGCCAAATACGATAAGGAATCCGCTTACCGCAAGTATTCCGGCGCTATGGCGGTCGTCATCTCCGTGATCGCCTTGGCGTTCGCCGGTTTTCAGCTCTACACCGCCCAGTTCGGCGTCTTCACCGCCCAGATCCAGCGGGCGGTTCACCTTGGGTTCGTCCTGGTATTGGCGTTCCTCCTCTATCCCGCCCGCCGCAGATCCTCTGCGCGTCTGACCGTCGCCGACGTGGCGCTGGCCGTGCTGGCGGCCGGCGGAGCCGCCTATGTGGTGGTCAATTTCGTGGATCTGCTCTATCGCGCCGGCGACTACAACGCCATCGACCTGGTCGTCGGGGGCCTCGGCGTGCTCCTGGTCCTCGAAGCGGCGCGCCGGGTGGTCGGCGTGCCCATCGTAATCATCGCCGGCATATTTCTGCTCTACAACTTCTTCGGCAAGTATATCCCGGGTTTCATGCGGCATCGTGGCTTTCCCCTGGACCGGGTCATCGGGCACATGTGGTTCACCACCGAGGGGATCATGGGCATCCCCCTGGGCGTCTCGGCCACCTTCATCTTCTTGTTCATCATGTTCGGCGCTTTTTTGGAGAAGACGGGGATCGGCAGGTTCTTCATCGATCTGGCCAATGCCTTGGCGGGATCGGCCTCGGGTGGTCCGGCCAAGGTGGCCGTCATCACCAGCGCCCTCGAGGGAACCGTCTCGGGCAGTTCGGTGGCGAACACCGTGGGGTCGGGGAGCTTTACGATCCCCATGATGAAAAAGCTTGGCTATCGACCGGAGTTCGCCGGGGCGGTGGAGGCGGCCGCCTCGACCGGCGGCCAGATCATGCCGCCGATCATGGGCGCCGCGGCGTTTCTGATGTCCGAGTTCATCAATGTTCCATACGCCCAGATCGCCAAGTCGGCGATCATTCCCGCCCTGTTGTTCTTCACCGGCATCTTCATCGGCGTGCACCTGGAGGCCAAAAAGCGCGGGCTCAAGGGGATGAAGCGGGAAGAACTCCCCAGGTTCTGGCGGCTCATGCGGCTGCAGGGCTATTTGTTCCTCCCGCTGGCCGCCATCATCTATATGCTGGTCGAGGGGCGCACCCCGACTTTCGCCGCGTTGTTCGGCTTGTACACCGCCATCGCGGTGGATTTCCTGGCGACGATCGTGGCGGCGATCCGCGCCAAGCGCCTCGGTGAAACCTTGAAGCAGTTTTTCTGGGACTGCGTCAAGGCGCTGGAGAACGGCGCCCGCGGCGCGGTCGGCGTGGCCGTCGCCTGCGCCACCGCCGGCATCATCGTCGGCACCGTCACCCTGACCGGTTTGGGTCTCAAGATGGCCGACGGCCTGGTGCAGCTGGCCGGGGGCCACCTGATCCTCACCCTCTTCTTTACCATGATATCCTCGCTGATCCTCGGCATGGGCGCGCCCACCACCGCCAATTACGTCATCACCTCCACCATCGCGGCGCCGGCCCTGCTCAAGCTGGGCGTACCGATGCTGTCGGCGCACATGTTCGTGTTCTACTTCGGGATTATCGCCGACCTCACCCCGCCGGTGGCCCTGGCCGCCTTTGCCGGCGCGGGCATCGCCAAGGCCAATCCCATGAAGACGGGGGTGAACGCCACCAAGCTGGCCATCGCGGCCTTCCTGGTCCCCTACTTCTTCATCTACTCGCCCTCATTGCTGTTGATCGATGTGCACTGGCTCCAAGCCGCAAGGATCATTCTGGGATCGGTGGCCGGCATGGTCGGCGTGGGGGCGGCCGTGGCGGGCTGGTTCCTCACCCATTCACCCTGGTGGGAGAGGGCTCTCTTTTTGGCCGGCGGGCTTCTGTTGATCGATCCCGCCATCTGGACCGATGTGCTCGGCTTGGCGATCATCGCGATCTGCGTTTTTTGCCAGTACGCCAGGCGGCGTTGGAGTGCACGCGGGCAAAAGCAGATTGGCGCGGGGCCGGCGGCGGGCTGAGGCAAGAAGAGGAACGCCTGTCAGGGAACGACATCACATGATTTACATGATTAATGGGATTAACATGATTCGAGATTAAGATCATCAATAAAGATAATCTAATAGACAAATAATCCGTGTAAATCCTGAAAAATCATGTTAATCCTGTTAAATCGTTTCTAATCACGTAAAGCGATTACGCAGATTAGGCAACATACCGATTTCATGCGATTCTATAACTTCTTGTCATCTGGGTGTTCTGCATTCCGGTACCTCTTTCACACCGCCTTTAGAGGCGGTGTGAAAAACCCGTCTCTTTACCCGGGGATAAATCCCCGGGCTACACCTGAACGATCTTTCCAAAGCCCTGTCCTCCTGACAGGGCTCGGATAGGCTTCGAAGCACCGCCGAACCCGTACAGGACGTACGGGTTTGAGAATGGTTTTCCTATGTAGCCCTGCTCAGGAAGGGCTCAAGGGCGAGCGACGTACAGGGATGTACCAAAGCCGCCCCAGGGTTTTAACCCTGGGATCGCGGTGGTGAGGTTTTTCACACCGCTCCTAGAAGCGATGTGATAAACCTAAAAACCTTTTCTCGCGCAGAGACGCAGAGGCGCAGAGAAAAACAAAACCAGTTCTAACTCGCGGATATGAGGGTGAGCACATGAACGACGACAAACACAGGCAATCCGGCCAGCGCCCCTTGATGGGCCCCATGGGGGGTCCCCGCCGGGGAGGCCCGTTCGGCGGCGGCGGGCACTTTGGCATGCCGATGGAAAAGCCGAAAGAC
>JBLNCE010000159.1:0-6873 GCA_050260415.1 Bacteroidota bacterium
TCCCGCTTAGGTCGAGCATGTCCACTACCTCCGCGGTGACCCAGCAGAGGTCATCCTGCGGAATGAAGTCGCCCACTCTTGGTGGCAAGAGGAATTGCGGATTGCTCTGGTAGGGGATAAAACTCATGGTATCGGCTCCCTATAAAGTCTTACCGTATCGTTTCGACATCACCACTCCCTTTCCCTCGCCTGATGCCAAATTTTATGCGATAATCTGGCACAGGTCTGTTCAGGGAAGGGGTTGGGGGTTAGGTTACAACCCCCGCAACGTCTCCCCGAGCATCTCTCCCATGGCCGCGTATTTCCGGTACAGCTCTTGGTAATTGGCCGCATTGGCGGGATCCGGGTCGTAGACTTCGCTGTAGGGGCTGGCCATGCGGGCCTGGGCCTCGGTGGCCGAATCGTACAGGCCGGCTGCCACGGCGCCGAAGATGGCGGCCCCGAGCGCGCAGGCCTGCTCGGACTGGACGACCTTGATGGGCATCTGCAGGACGTCCGCCAGAACCTGCATAACGAAGGGGTTCTTCTTGGCGATGCCGCCCATGGCGATGATCTCCCCGATGGCCACCCCCTCGCCGGTGAACCGGTCCACGATGGCCTTGGCGCCGAAGGCGGTGGCCTCGACCAAGGCGCGGAAAATCTTGGCCGGCGTCGTGCCCAGCGTCAGGCCGGCGATGGCTCCCTTGAGCGTCTGATCGGCATCGGGCGTGCGTCTGCCGTTCAGCCAGTCCAGAGCGATCAGCCCGGTCCCGTCGAGCTGTTCGGCCTCAGCTGTCAGGCGCCGCAGGATGGCGGCTTCCGCTTCCCGCTTGAGCCGGTCGGCGTCGGCCCCGTTCAGCCAGGCGAACTCGGGCAACAGGGCTTCGAACGGCCAGAGCAGGATGCGCCTGAGCCAGGCATAGACATCGCCGTAGGCCGATTGGCCGGCCTCCAGGCCGATCATGCCGGGGAGCACCGAGCCGTCGACCTGCCCGCAGATGCCGCGGATCAGCTTGCCGGCCACTTCCTCGTAGGGAGCGACCATCACGTCGCAGGTCGAGGTGCCCATGATCTTGACCAACGCGCCCCGGCGGACGCCGCCGCCGACCGCGCCCATGTGCGCGTCAAAGGCGCCCACCGCCACGGCAATGCCCTCCCGGAGTCCCAGGCGGTCCGCCCATTCCCTCGTCAAACCCCCGGCTTTGACGTCCGAGGTCTGGGTCTCTCGGTACAAGCGGGCGCGCAGACCGGCCAGCAACGGATCGAGCCCGGCCAGGAAATCCTCGGGCGGCAGGCCGTTCCATTCCTCGTGCCACATGGCCTTGTGCCCGGCCGCGCAGCGGCTGCGCTTCATGGTCAGGGGATTTTCCGTGCCCGTCAGGACGGCGGGGAGCCAGTCGCAGTGCTCCACCCAGGAAAAAGCGGCCTCGCGCACCCGCGAGTCGGCGCGCAGGACGTGGAGGATCTTGGCCCAGAACCATTCCGTGGAATAGATACCGCCCTCGTACTTGGTGAAGTCCGTACCGCCCCAGGTCCGGGCGGCGCGGTTGATCTCCTCCGCCTCGCGCACGGCCGTGTGATCCTTCCAGAGCACGAACATGGCATTGGGGTTCGTTGCGAACTCATCCAGCAGCGCCAAGGGGACGCCGTTCGCGTCCACGGCGCAGGGGGTCGATCCGGTCGTGTCGATGCCGATGCCGGCAATCCTGTCCCCGGTCCCGGGCGGCAGCTTGGCCAAAGCGCCGCGGACCGCTTCCTCCAGGCCTTCCAGGTAATCTTTGGGATGTTGCCGGAATTGGTTGGCGGCCGGGTCGCAGAACTCGCCCGCGGCCCAACGTCTGTAGAGCGCGACTTCGCTGGCCAGTTCCCGGCCTGTGGATGCTTCGACTACCAGGGCCCGCACGGAATCGGTCCCATAGTCCAGGCCCAGTACCAATGGTTCGCCGGTCATTGCACATACCTCCAAAGCCCACCCCTTCCGCCCCGGCGCGGGAGGGGAGCCGTGAGGCTCCCCCAGCCCGGGTACGGGAACATGAGGAGGGGATGAGCGCGTGATTTTCAGGCTTGATGGTGATAGACCCGCCATCCCAGGTATTTGTCCATGGCCTCGGCCACGGCTGCCGCGGTCTGGCTCGGGTTGAGGGCCACGTGGTGCTCGAAACCGTTCTCGCAGATAAAGCGGAGCAGTTTCTGGAATGACGGTACTTGGATCACACCATAGCCGCCGAAAGTATCCAGAGGCGCGTCCACGATCTCCCCTTCGCCTACGTAGGCCGCGATCTCGCCCGCGGCGTCGTCCGTGGAGACGCGGCAGTAGGTGATCTTGCCGGGCTTGATCCGGCCCGTCATGGTGCCGTAGGTGTTCTCCCGGCCGACGGTGCCGGCGATGATGGCCTGGTAGTCCATGGCCGCTTCGCCGTGGAAGAAATCGAGCGGCAGATTGCTGCAGTGGAAGACGATTGCCTTGTCCGGATCGTCGCCGTAGTTGTTGTTCCAATCGAGCAGGGCGCTAGGGCGGCCCGAGGCCAGAACCATCGCATACATACCGATCAGGCCGGTGATGTCCGTCTCGCACGCGCTCGGCTTGAGCGCGTTGCTCAGCATGCTCATGACCGCGCACGGCACCACGCCGAAGTAGTCCTCCATGGCCGTCCAGCATTGCAGGGCCGTGCCCGCCCATTCGCGCTCGGCCATGAAGCGGTCGACGACCACCGCGAACTTGGCCATCTTCAGGAGCGCGCCGTCCGGGATGCCGTGGGTCTTCACGTATCCCTTGACCGACTTCAACTTGGCCTGGACCTCGGGCGCGTCGTCCTTTAGCCGCCAGGCTTGGCCGAAGACCTCCGAGAGATCGATGGTCTCCACGGTGATGCCCGCCATTTCCAGCAGTTTTTCGCTGTAGCGCACGGTGTTGAAGTTCGTGGGCCGCGCCCCCAGGTGGCCGAACCTGGCTCCGCGCAGACCGCGGACGATCCGGCAGATCGCGCCGAACCGGCGCAGATCAGCGCGGAAGCTGTCCGCCTCCGGCGCCACGGTATGCAGTTCGGTCAGGCTGAAGGGGATGCCGTACTGCATGAGGTTGTTGCAGACCGACATCTTGCCGCAAAAGCTGTCGCGCCGGTTGGCCTGCGCGAGCCGGCCGATCTCGTCGGGAAAAGCGTGGACCAGGACGGGCACATCCAAGCCGGCCAGGCGAATGCTGTCGGCCACGGCCCGTTCGTCGCCGAAATTCGGCAGGGTGACCAGGATGCCGTCGATCTTGTTCCGGTGCTCCTTGAAAAGCTCCGCGCATTTGCGCGCCTCGGCGAAGGTTTCCACGGACCCGTACGGGGTGGCCTCCGGCGGCAGGGCGATCGCGTCGAACCCTTCTTCCCGCAGCACCTGCAGGATCCGGGTCCTGCCCTCCTCGCAGAGTTCGGAGGGGAAGAAACCACGGTTGCCGATGATAACACCCAAAGTAGTCATGGCCGATGCCTCCTCGATTTTCTCTATGCGTGCCCGGCCGGGGCCGGACGTGCGCCCAGGATTGAAGACAAACCGCCAAGAAAGAAGAGTTGCGGTTCACCGCAGAGGCGCGGAGAACGCTATACCCACCTCGATCGCGAGAACGATTACGAGCAGCACAACACAGATCAAAGATACACTAGCGACACGCCCGGCAGGAGGAACGGATGACCAGCTCCGGCTGGTAGACGAAGCGCGGCTTGGTCACGCGCCCGCCGAGCATGTCCAGGATGAAGCGCGCGGCTTGCCGGCCCATCTCGGTCTTGGGATGCCTGATCGTGGTCAGCTTGGTCTCGGTCGAGACGGCGAGGCTCGAATCGTCGTAGCCGACGACGGATATATGCTCCGGCACGCGCAGCCCGTTTTCCCTGATGGCCTCCAGCACCGTCAGGGCGATCTGGTCGTTGTAGCAGACGATGGCGGTCGGCCGTTCCGCCTGCTGCAACAGGCCGTGCACGAACTGGTACGGGAAGGATGACATCTGCTCGGTCTCGTAGTTGCCGAGCAACTCCGGGGCCAATGCCAGGCCGTAATCCCGCAGGGCCGCGGTGAAGCCGGCCTGGCGGCGCACGCCCTGCAGATCATCTGCCTTGAAGACACCGGCGATCCGGCGATGGCCCAGTTGCAGCAAGTACTGGGCGGCCATGTACCCGCCCCGTTCGTCGTCCATGACTATATATGCGGGCTCCAATTCGCCGTATGTCGCGTGTATCATGACGTATGGCAGTTTGCGCCGCTCGATCTCCCGGTAGTGCCCGAGGTTGACGTTCTCCCGGGCGCTCTTGGTCGGTTCCACGATCAAGCCGGCGATCTCGCGTTGCAAGAGGTTCTCCAGGCAGAGAGCCTCCTTGGCCTTGTCGTTGGCGGTGTTGGCCAGGACGAGCGCGTATCCCGCGGCGCTCAACACGTCCTCGATGCCCCTGATGACCGAGGGAAAGATGTATTCCGAGATGTACGTGGTGATAACGGCGATCGTCCTGCCTTTGCCCCGCGCGCAGAAGGTGCCCCGGCCCTGCTCCCGATAGACCAGGCCCTCGTTCTCCAGGTCGCCCAGGGCCTGGCGGATGGTGTGGCGGCTGAGACCGAACTCCTTGGCCAGCATGTGCTCGGAAGGCAATTGGTCGCCGCTTTTCAGCTCCCCGCGCTGGATGCGCTCTCTGATATGTTCCCGCAATTGATGGTATTTCGGCACAGCCTTCGGCGGCATCGTTTCACCTGCTTGTGGGTTGTACGGACATTTAAATTATACATACTTCCTGACTTTCCTGCAAGAACCGGCACCGCTCCCGGAAAATTCCATCCGGGCGGCGTCCGTACTGCCGCCTCGGGCGTTTGAGCCTCCGCCACCGCCGCGCGGGCAAAAAAAACGAAGGAAATAAAAAAAACCTCCATTCCGGCCTCCCTGCGCCGCGCGCTACAATGGGCACATGAAGGTGGCGTACATGTCGGGTATCTTGTACGGTCATTTCAATCGCGCGCCCAAAAACGACGAGGTCAAAGTATGTCCGGCCAACAACCCCAATGCGGTCCATGAATTCTACGATATTTAGGCCGCCAAGTATATCAGACCAAAACCGACCGCGAGGATATCAAATACGGTACTATCCTGGAAGCGGCCGGAATACAGAGAAAAAAGGGGGTATTTACGGCCAGATAAACAAAACCTTGTTTTGGTCTAGAAAATTAGAGGAGGTTTATGGATGAAGAAGTTGGTAAAAGTTGGGCTATTACTGGCAGTGTTTATTTTAGCTCTGTCTACCTCGTATGGAGCAGCCCTGATTAAGGTCGGCATTGTAAATTTACCACCGGAAGAATCCGGCTACCGTCAGGCCAATGTTGAAGACATGAACAAGGTCTTCTCCAGGGCAAACGGCTATGACGCAAAACAGACCAACACCGCCGACAACAGCGAGCAGATGGCTGCGGCCAGAGGGTACATTCGAGATGGAGTGGACTATCTCCTGATCTCGGCCGCCAACGCATCCGGATGGGACGACGTCCTGCTGTCGGCAAAAAGAGCAGGCGTTAAGGTTATTCTCTTTGACCGTGCAATTGATACGGATCCCTCGAACTATGAGGCGGCACTTCTCTCGGATATGCATTATGAGGGTAATCTGGCAACAGAATGGGTGCTGAAAAATGTTCCGAAGCCGATCAAACTGATCCTCATTCGTGGCCAATTGGGTAGCGCAGCTGAAATAGGCCGCAGCGCCGCAGTGCTCAAGGCCGCAAAAGAAGGTAAACTCACCATTGTGGCTGATGGAACGGGTGGAGATACTTGGAGCCTTGAGGAAGCCCGCAAAGTGGTTGAAGCCGCGATTGCAGCGAAAAAGGATTTCAACGTCATCTACGCTCAGAACGACGGTATGGCGCAAGGCGCTGTTCAGGCGCTCGATGCGGCCGGTATCAGCCATGGCAAGAATGGCAAGGTCAAGATACTTGGTTTTGACTTTAACCGTTTTGCCCTTAGGAACGTACAGGCCGGTTACTGGGACGCCGATGTACAGTGCAATCCGCGTCAGGCAGCCGAGATTGATAGGTGGATCAAGAGCGGCAAGATCCCCAAAGGAATCGTCTACCAGAAAGAAATCATCTTAACGACTGACACGATAACCGACGAAGATATCGAAAAATATGGTATCAATGCCGATCCTGGCAAGGGTGTAATAACAAGATAGTTTTTTGTAATATTTCACGCAGTGCGGTCTGTTCGGATCTTATCCGGCTAACCGCACTGCTGTTAATTTATGTGACACCGGTAAGGAGGTCTTTGGTTGGTGTCAGAAAACATACTTCTTAAAATGGAGGGTATCAGCAAATCCTTTCCAGGGGTCAGAGCTCTGCATAACGTAGACTTCGTGCTCCGAAAGGGTGAAATCCATGCCCTTATGGGCGAAAATGGAGCGGGTAAGTCCACACTGATAAAGATTTTGACCGGTGTTTACGAAAAGGATGCCGGCCAGATTGTTTTGGATGGAAGGCCGGTTCACTTCAAGTCGCCGCAGGATGCGCAGGACATGGGAATTAGCACGGTCTTTCAGGAAATAGCGCTTTGCCCCAATTTGACCGTGGCTGAGAATATGTTTATCGGTCGCGGCCGGAACGCTTTCGTTCAATGGAAGCAGATGAACGCAAAGGCGGCACAAATGTTAAGCTCCCTCGGTATTCCAGCGGACCCGACCCAAGAACTCTCAAGCTGCTCAATTGCTGTTCAACAGATGATCGCGATTGCCCGCGCGGTCGATATGGACTGCAAGATTCTCATCTTAGACGAGCCGACGTCCTCACTTGACGAAGATGAGGTGAAAAAACTCTTCGAGCTCATGCGCGAACTGAAAGCTCGGGGTGTGGGGATCATCTTCATTACCCACTTTATCGATCAGGTATACG
>JBLNCE010000160.1:0-63704 GCA_050260415.1 Bacteroidota bacterium
GCGCCGCACCCGCTCGACCTTGACCGAGATCCGTTCCGCGGTACGATCCAGCCGGCCCCAGACCAAAAGCGGCGCTCCGCTCCGCAACAGGTGGCCGTAACGCTCCAAGGCCGATGGAAAGACGACCAGTTCCGCCTGGCCGGTCAGGTCCTCCAGGTTGGCGAAGGCCATCCTCTGGCCCTGCCTGGTGCGGTGGGATCTGATTCCTCCGATCAGTCCACAGAGAAGTACTTGGTCCGGTCCGCCCTCCTCCGCCAAGGCCTCGACCGCCGCCACCTCCAGGCGCGCCATGAGCGGCCGGTATTTTTCGAGTGGGTGGTGCGTCAGATAATGGCCGAGCACTTCGCGTTCCATCTCGCGGCGGGTATCCTCTCCGTATTCAGGTGGAGACTGACCCCTTGCGCGCGCGGGCGCCAAAGCCTCCACGTCAAAGAGGCTGAGTTGGCCGGAACGCCTGGACCGCGCCTTGACCTTGCCCTTAGTCCAGACGGTATGAAGTTCCAAGAGCTGCGCCGCGCGGCCGCCGAAGCAGTCGAACGCACCGGCCCGGATGAGGTTGGCGATGGCGCGGGCCGTCACCCCGCTGCCCCGTAGACGCTGGCAGAAATCGCCCAGGGACGCGAAGGGCCCGTGCGCGGTTCTTTCTCTGAGAACCGACGCGATCCCGCGCGCCCCCAGATCGCGGACCATGACGAACCCGGCCCTGATATTCGGGCCCTCGGGGCGAAAACCCGCGACGCTTCGGTTGATCTCCGGCAGCAGGAGCCTGATGCCCAGCCGGCGGGTTTCGCTGAGGTAGCCGGGAAACCGGCTTTCGGCTCCCCCCCAATTGAGCGTCAGCAGCGCGGCGTGATATGCCACCGGGTAATGCGTCTTGAGATAGACCGTCCGGTACGAGGTCAAGGCGTAAGCCGCGCTGTGCGCCTTGGCGAATCCGTAACGGCCGAACTCGGCGATGAGGTCGAAGATCCCCTCGGCGACGGCCGGCGGTACGCCTTTACCCCGCGCGCCCGCGGTGAAGGTCTCCCTCTCCCTGGCCAGTACCTCCGGCCGCCGCTTGGAAATTGCCTTGCGAAGCAAGTCCGCCTGCCCCGGAGTATATCCCGCCAGCACACGGGCCACTTCCATCACTTGCTCCTGGTACAGGATCACCCCGTAGGTATCACCGAGCACGTCCGCCAACGCGGGGTGGAGGTAGGTTACCGGTTCCTCGCCGTGCCGCCGCCTGATCAGGCTCTCCACCATGCCGCTGCCCAGCGGGCCCGGCCGGTAGAGAGCCAGGATGATGACCAGATCGTCCAGGTTTCGCGGACGGTAGCGGCCAAGCAACTGCCGCATGCCGCTGCTCTCCAACTGAAAGGTGCCGATGGTCCGCCCCTCGGCCAGCGCCGCCATGGTCGCGGCATCATCCAGCGGGATCTCCTCGGCGGTCAGGGTGATCCCTTCATGGCTCAGAAAAGCCAGCGTATCCTGGATGACGGTCAAATAGCGCAAGCCCAACAGGTCGATCTTGAGGAGCCCGAGATCCTCGACCGGTCCCATATCGGCCTGGGTCACGACCTGCCCCTCGCCGGCCTCCTCGAGCGCGAGGTAGGTGGTGAGCGGCTCCGCGGCCACGACCACTCCGGCAGCGTGCTGGGTGACGTGACGTGGAAGTCCCTCGATGCCGCGCGCGATGGAGACGATGCGGGCGATCTCCCGATCGTGCTCCAAGCTCCGCAGTTCCGTGGATTCAAGCAGCGCGCTGTCCAAGTCCGGCGCGGAAAAGGGGATGGCCTTGGCCAGACGGTCGATCTTGTCATAAGCCGTCCCGAGCGCCCGCCCGACATCCCGCACCGCGGCGCGCGGCCGCAATGTCGTGAACGCGGCGAGGTGGGCCACGTGGTCGCGGCCGTAACGCTCCCTGATGTATTCGAGCACCTTGGCCCGCCCCCGGTGGCAGAGATCGACGTCGATGTCCGGTGGATCGGCTCGCTCCGGGTTGAGGAAACGTTCAAAGAGCAGCCCGTACTTCAGCGGATTGACACTGGTGATCCCGAGCAGGTAGGAGACCAGGCTCCCAACGCTGCTGCCCCGGCCCGGTCCGACCGGGATCTTCTCCCGGCGGGCGTACGCGATGATATCCCAAACAATGAGGAAGTACCCGGAAAACCCGAGCCGGTCGATGGTCGTGAGTTCGTAGTCCAGACGGCCCAGAATCTCATCGGACTGGCCGGGAAAGGCCCTGGCCAGGCCTTCCAGACAGAGCCGGCGCAGAAAAGTGCTCTCGGTCATCCCGTCCGGCACCGGAAAGGCCGGGATCCGGCGCCGTCCCAGCGCCAGTTCGAACCGGCACGCTTCGGCCACACGCATCGTATTGGCCAGCGCCTCCGGGACGTCCGCAAACAACGCCGTCATTTCCCGAGCGGACTTCAAGTAGTATTCGGGCGCCGGCAGCCGCAGGCGGTTCGCCTGTTCAACCAGACTCAAGGTTTGCACCGCGAGGAGCAGGTCGTGGGTGCCCGCTTCTTCCCTGGTGAGGTAGTGCACGTCGTTGGTGGCCACGAGACCTGTGTCCTCCGCCCGCCCAAACTCAATCAGCGCCCGGGCGACTTGATCCTCCTCCGGCAAACCGTGGCGCTGGAGTTCGAGAAAGAACCGGCCGCGCCCGAAGACCTCCCGGTAAGTACCCAAGGCCGCGCGGGCGCCGGCCGTGTCCCCGGCCAGAATCCGCCGGGCCAATTCCCCGCGCAGACACCCGCTCAGACCGATGAGCCCCCCGGCGCGCGGGGCGATCTCCGCCAGAGTGACGAGGGGTTTCTTGTGAAAGTGATCCAGCTGCCCGCGGGTGATGAGTTCCAGCAGATGGACGTAGCCTTCTTCCGTGGCGGCCAAGACCGGCAGGTGATACGGACTCCCGGGCCGCGGCGGGGGGCCGTGATCGTCCACCACATAGAGTTCCGCACCCAGGATTGGCTTGACGCCGGCGGCATGCATGGCCTTGACGAAGGGGACCGCGCCGTAAACCGCGCCGTGGTCGGTCAGGGCGAGCGCCGGGAAAGCCAAGCGCCGGGCGGCCTCCGCCAAGGCTGGGATGCGGGCGCACCCGTCGAGGAGACTATATTCGGAATGGACGTGCAGATGGACGAAGCTCGTGGTTTGTCGCTCGTCGCTCGCCGCCCGGGAAAGAGCGCCCATCATGACCGCCTCTCAAGAGGATGGCGTGGATTATAGAACATATGTTCGTAGTATACTTCGCCGTCCACGGTGTCATTCCTGCCGGAAGCGGCCGCGTGGCTTGTTATTTTCTGTAAATACCCTGGCAGATACGTACATTGTACCCTGTATCCACCGTGTAATGTATTACGTATTCCTGCGTCTCCAACCTTGACAGGGCCGAGGCGCTTCCTTAAAATAAGCCTAATGTGGTGTGAAAATTTATTCCACCCAGCGGTATGCTGGAGAAAGGGATGGTTTCCAATGTCAGTACCGGCGGAACTGATCGAGAATCCATACGCGTATACGCAGCGCGTCATGGAGTCGGTGATCCGGCGCAATCCCCATGAACCCGAGTTTCATCAGGCGGTACGCGAGGTCCTCGATACGCTGGGACCAGTCCTGGAACGTTACCCCGAATTCGTCGAGGCCAACCTCATCGAGCGGATGGTGGAGCCGGAGCGGCAGATCATGTTCCGCGTGCCGTGGGTCGACGACCGCGGCCAGGTACAGGTGAACCGGGGCTTCCGGGTCCAATTCAACAGCGCCATCGGCCCCTACAAAGGCGGACTGAGATTTCACCCCTCCGTCTATCTCGGTATCATCAAATTCCTCGGGTTTGAGCAGATCTTCAAGAACTCCCTGACCGGTCTGCCGATCGGCGGCGCCAAGGGCGGCAGCGACTTCGACCCCAAAGGCAAGTCCGACGCCGAGGTCATGCGCTTCTGCCAGAGTTTCATGACCGAACTGTATAAGTATGTTGGCGCCGACATCGACGTGCCCGCGGGGGACATCGGCGTGGGCGCCCGCGAGATTGGGTTCATGTACGGCCAGTTCAAGAAGATCACCCGTTCTTATGAGGGCGTCTTGACCGGCAAGGGTCTGACCTATGGCGGGAGTCTCGTGCGCAAGGAAGCGACCGGGTACGGGCTGGTCTATTTCATGGACGAGATGCTCCGGGCGGCCGGCGCCTCCATCGCCGGCAAGACCGTGGTAATCTCCGGTTCGGGCAATGTCGCCATCTACGCCGTGGAGAAAGTCCATCAACTCGGCGGCAGGGTCGTGGCGCTCAGCGATTCCAACGGCTATATCCACGATCCGGACGGCATCAATCTCGATACGGTCAAACGCCTCAAGGAAGTTGAGCGCAAGCGCATCAGCGAGTACGTGAGGGCGCACCCGAAAGCCAAGTACCAGGAGGGCTGCCAAGGTATCTGGAACATCAAGTGCGACGTGGCGCTGCCCAGTGCGACGCAGAACGAGATCGACAAGCACGCGGCCATGACCCTGGTCAAGAACGGCTGTTTCGCGGTGGGCGAGGGCGCCAATATGCCTTCCACACCGGAGGCGATCGAGGTCTTCCTGAACAACAAGGTGCTCTTCGCGCCGGCCAAAGCGGCCAACGCCGGCGGCGTGGCCACCTCCGCCCTGGAAATGAGCCAGAACAGCATGCGGTACAACTGGACTTTCGCGGAGGTCGACGCGAAACTGAAGGATATCATGGTCAATATCTATAATAATGCCAGCAAGGCGGCCAAGGAGTTCGGGATGCCCGGCAATCTGGTCGCCGGGGCCAACATCGCCGGTTTTCTAAAAGTCGCCGACGCCATGATGGCGCAGGGAATCGTCTAGGACAGGGCATTATCCGTCAGCAAAAAGAACCCGCACGGACGGAGCGGGTTCTTTTTTGATCCATCACCATATCCTGGCGCGCCAACTATACTGTTTGATGGCTGTTGTTCAAGTTGCCCCCGAGTACTCGCGCGGTCCAACTTGATCAAGAGACTACCTGAGAGAAGGAGACCGATCAAGTTGGCCTTTGCCGACAAGACGCTCACCTGCCGGGAGTGCCGGGGTGAATTCATCTTCTCCGCCCGCGAACAGGAATTCTACGCCGAGAAAGGCCTGCGGAACGAACCGACGCGTTGCAAGGCATGCCGCCAGGCCCGCAAGGCCTCGGCAAACAACCGCGAGCTTTTCGACGCCGTCTGCGCGGCCTGCGGACGCCCGACGCAGGTTCCTTTCCAGCCGCGGACGGACCGGGCGGTCTATTGCCGGGACTGTTATGTGGCACTGCGTGCCTGAAGCGGGATAGAACACCACAAATATAAACCCCGGCGGGGTCCCACGCGACGAACGGCCGGCGACGGGACGCGGTCTAGTAAAGCCCCGCGCCCAGCAGGCCCAAGGCCTTGAGTAGGGCCTGGTGATAATAGTAATCGCCCCAAGTCACGGAGTTATCAACGGCGCTTCCACTATTCCGATTGTAACAGCCGTGCAAGAGCACTCCCTCGCTTTGACCGGACCGGTCAAGGCAAGTCGCGGTCAGACCACGCAGGATCGCGAGGCCCTTTTGCCGGTAGTCCTCGGCTTCCGCCGGGTCAGCCGCGGTCGCCGCCAGATCGAGAAAACCGGCCGCGGCGATCGCGCCGGCCGAGGAATCGCGTTGCGTGTCGGGTCCCTCGACTTTGACCGCGTCAAAATCCCAGTACGGAACCTTATCCGCGGGCAGGTTGTCCCAGAAGTACTTGGCCATGCTCGCGGCCGTCCGCCGGAACTCGGAGCGCCTCGCGTACTCATAGGCCAAGGTAAATCCATAAATCCCCCAAGCTTGACCACGCGCCCAAGTGGAATCGGGCGCGAAACCCTGTTTGGTACCCTGCCCGAGGAGCGCTCCCGAGGCTGGATCGAAGTCCACCACGTGGTAACTGGTTCCATCCTCCCGCACGAGGTACTTCAGGGCGGTGAGGGCGTGCTTTTCCGCCATCTCCGCGTACCGCGGCGCCTTACCCTCGGTGGCCGCCCACCACAGCAACGGCAGGTTCATCATGGTATCGATAATCGCCCGGCCCCCCTGCTGCGGATCCCCGATCCGGCCCCAGGCTTGGACAAACCCGTTTGGATTATACCGTCTGCTCAGGCTGGCGGCCGCTTGGAGCGCTACCTGGCGGTAATAAGGCTCGCGCGTGAGTTGATAAGCCTTGATAAAGGTTGGGATGAAAAGAAATCCAAGGTCGTGCGTGCCCGTGTCATATTGGCGCGCCTCGAGCCCCCTGGTCCAGCGCTCGGCTTCCTGTTTGAACTTGGCATCATCCAGGTGCTGATAGCCCAGCCAGAGCATGCCCACATAGAGCCCGCCCGTCCAGCCGGCGTTGCGCGTGGTTTCCCACCGTCCATCCGCCCGGGTGACATGGGGAAAACGACCGGGCTCATAGGCGGCGGCCGTCTTCAAGATCTTGGTCTCCACGACCGCCAGCGCTTCCTCAAAGAGGGCCTTGTCCGCCGGACTACAACCAGGCGCCTCCGCGGCCCCGGCGAGAACTGTCATGCACACCGCCAAGAGCAGCAGGCATATCAGACGTTTCTTCATCTTCATCCTCCACCCGCGCGTTCAAGATTCATGGAAACCCGGTCGCTTCACATCCGCCAATGCTCCTTGCCTAGGCAAGATAATCGGGTAGACCGGGCAAGATTTTCTTCCCTCAGTTGGGCTTCATCGTTCATCTTGCATGACAAATGCGGAATCGTATGGCGCCCATTGTCCAGCATGCGTGGCGACGCCGCGGGTGTTATCCCGCGGCGCTTCGTCGGATCAGACCTTTTCCAATTCCACCAGAAGTTCATCAAGATTGATGCCGTGGACTTCGGCCGCCTGCCGGACCGTCTCCCCCGATGCGGCGATGCAACCCAGGCAGTGCATGCCAAAACGCTGAAATACCTCGACCGTCTTCGGATTGACCTTCAGGACCTCGGCAATCGGCATATCCGCGTTCAACGCCATGGACTCCCAACCTCCCCTCATGGCCCATCGCTATTATGCACGGTGATCGCAGCCCTCCTGCATGATGACCCGATCAACTCACATGTGCTAATTCTACCATTGCCACCAACGCGAGGCAACCACGGGACCGGGACGATCTACGGCGCCGTATTCGCTCTCAATGTCACCCTGGTCTCGATTTCAAGCCTGATCGACCCCAAAGACGTTCCGGCGGCCTCTTCCTCATGCAGCAGACCAGTGAGCGTGCTCACGGAAGCGGCCCCGACGATCAGGCCCGCATCCAGGTCGAATTTGACCTGGCCCACGCCGAGGATCCGGCCGTCGAGAAAGGCGCGGCCGTTGGCAAGGCGCACGGGCACCGCCGCGATCTCGCCTTCTTCGGTATAGTCGAGCAAGGCCAGGGGCTGCGCGGCCCGAGCGTCGATCTGGCAAAGGCGATATTCCCTGCTGAGTCTGGTCCGGCCGCCCCCGGGCATTTCCAGGGCATCGTCCTCGCGCCAGCCTTCACCGGGTAGCAGCGGCCCCGAGGGCCAGCCGGTCCAGGGTTGCGGCAGGCCGCCCCAATCAGGCGACCACGGCGCCCCCGCCAGCGGCTGCATCTTGCCCTCGGGAGCGATCTTGAACCTAAAGCGGCGCCCCGCGAACGAGGACCCGGGGGACTGTTCGCGGAGCGAAAAACGCAGGTAGGAATCGAAGCGATCGTATTCGGCGTCGATCGTCGCTCCCTGCCCGTCCACCGCCTCCACCCTTAGAACCAGTCCATAGTTCACGGCGGCCAGCGTCAAGCCTTTACCGCCGTTGCCCGCGGGCACCTGCAACATATAGCTGCCGTCATACGATACGACTTGTCCCGGAGTGAAGCGCAAGGTCAGCAAGTAACGGTCTTCCGCCGCCAGCCCAACGCAGGCGGCCGTCAGCAAGACCGTCATAATGACCAGGCGTCTCATTCCGCGTTGTAGTTGGCCGAGTTGTAAGTATTGCCCGGGTTCCAAAAGATCCACTCCGTCAGACCGGCGTCATAAACGGCCTTGATCTGCGACATGAGTTGAGCGCGGCCGTACTTGTTCCTCAGGCTGAAATCCTGCAGCCATGGACGCAAGCGGACGCCAAGGCCCGTTACGCGGCTGGTGGCCGCCTTCAGGCTGGCCAGCACGGTCTCGTACGGCGCCAGGTCGGGATCCTGGATGCCATAGGTCCCCCGTTCATAGTGCGAAGGGTAGACCATCGGCGAGATGATGTCCACCGCCGCGGCAATTGGTTCGAGACGTTGGCCGATCCCCAGATCATCCTGGGCGCTGCAGGTCAGACCGAAGACATCCGCGGAGACCTCCACGCCGAGCGGTTTCAGTTGCTGGCGCGCAAAAAGGAGAAAATCCTTGATCACATCCGCTTTACGCTGGCCGGTGGCGAACGGGTATACACAATCGGAGAGCTTGCCGTCACTGGTAAAGCGCACGTAATCAAACTGGATCTCCCGAAATCCTTTGGCCGCCGCCTCCTTGGCCACATCGACGACATATTGCCAGACTTCGCGGTTATGCGGGTCAACCCAGCAGAGTCCCTTACGGTCGCGCCATAAACCCCCCGCCTTGCTCTTGACGGCCAGATCCGGGCGCTTGGCGGCAAGGATCGGATCCTTAAAGACCACGATGCGGGCGATCGGGTAGACGTTCGCTTGTTGCAGGAGACCTATGAGCTTTTCCGGAGAGAACTTGGCCCGGCCGGCCCCGATCCTGCGTGCCAAAGGCACGCTGCTGACATAGCTCAGGGTGCCGCTGTCGTCCTTTACGTCGACCACCAGCGCGTTGACCTCGGTCTTGCCGATAAAAGTCAGGATCTCTCCCAATTTTTTACTCGAGCCGGCTGAGTATCCGGTCGCATAAATGCCGCGCACCACGGGCCGAACAGATTTGGGTGGCGCCGGCATGGTAAACTCCGGCAGGATAGTCGGATCGGGCGGCAAGGGCGGCGGCTCCGGGTCCTGTTCGCCGCCGGCTGAGAGATCTGAACCCAAGGCGGGCGAAGCCGGGGCGATCGTCCGCGGCTCAAGATGCCAAGGTGATTCGGAGGCACCGTCGATTCTTCCTTGTCCAAAGACAAGCACGCAGAGTTGGCAAGAGAATAGGACCGCCAGTATGCTGGATAAACCCCGACGCATCTAGTCTACACCCCGGATATCATCATCGTTGTGGCTATCGCTCATAGTATTCGGCGGTTGGCCAGGATTTCCTTTATTGTGCCCCGCTGGCACCGCAAGAAAACGGGCCTTTTCAGGCCCGATCCTTCCAATTGACCACATGCAGGACCCGGAATCCCCGGGCCTCGAACTCTTTGACCAGCGGCGCCGGGTCTTTGGCGTCGAGACGTAGGACGAGTTCGGCGTGGTGTTTCTCGGGATTCGTAAAGGTGGCCATCGTGATGATGTTTATGCCGTGCTCTTTGATGATCCGCGTGATCTCGGCCAGGACACCCACGCGGTCCTCGATGTCCAAGGTGACGCGGCTGCTGGCCTCGCGCAAGCCCATGAGGCCGATAAAGGCGTCAAAGATCCCCGATTCCGTAATGATCCCGACCAACCTGCCGCCTTCGAGTACGGGGAGGGCGCCGATGTCGTGATCCCGCATGAGGACGGCCGCTTCCTCCAGGGTCGCCTCGGGCGAGATCGTGATGGGATCCTTCGTCATGACGTCTTTGAGCGTTAGTTTGGAGAGCAGGTAATTGACCTCGAAAACCGATAACGTCGTGGCCGGGGACGGGCTGACCCGCATCAGATCCATCTCGGTCACGATACCGACCAGTTTGCCGTCGCGCAGAACCGGCAAGCGCGAGAAGCCTTGTTTGCGCATGATCTCTCCGGCCTCGAAGACCGGGGTGTTTTCGGATACCGCCACCGGGTCTTTGGTCATGCAAGTTCTGACGAACATCTGCATCGCTCCTTTACATCGCGCAGAGTCGCAAAGGCGCAGCGGAAAACGAAACGGCTCCACCTGGTAAGCTGCGAGACATATTTCCCCGCGTCTCCGCTCTCTGCGGGATCATGGGCCTTCTTACAGCTCTGCCAGGGTTAATGAAAACCCCCTCCAGTCGGAAGGGGCTGGCACATGCTTTCGTCGCGGATTCTATCCGCCCAGATAAGCCTCTTTTACCCGGGCATTCTGCGCGAGTTCCTTTGCTGGACCGCTCAGCACGATCTCTCCCGTCTCCAGGACATAGGCACGATGCGCGATGGATAGCGCCATATGGGCGTTTTGCTCGACCAGGAGGATGGTGGTGCCCGCCGCGTTGATCTCCTGGATGATATGGAAGATCTCCTGGACCAGCAAAGGCGCGAGCCCCATGGACGGTTCGTCCATCAAGATCAGCCGCGGGCGGGACATCAGACCGCGGCCCGTGGCCAGCATCTGCTGCTCCCCGCCGGAAAGGCTCCCGGTGATCTGCCGCCGGCGCTCGGCCAAACGCGGAAAGAGCGTGAAGACACGGTCGAGGTCCTTGCGAACCTCCGCCGCGTCCCGGCGCCGGTAAGCCCCCAGTTCCAGGTTTTCCATGACGGTCATGTTCGCGAAGACCCGCCGTCCCTCGGGCACTTGCGACACTCCCAGCGCCACGATTTGGTGCGCGGGGACCCGGGTCAGATCCTGCCCGGCAAAGCGGATGCACCCGGTCTTGGGCCGCAAGAGTCCGGAGATCGTCTTCAACGTGGTGCTCTTCCCCGCGCCGTTGGCGCCGATAAGGGTAACGATCTCGCCTTGCGCGACGCTGAACGAGATGCCCTGGATCGCATGGATGGCGCCGTAGTAGACATTGATGTCGTTTACTTCCAGTATCATTCTACGACACCTCCTCGCCCAGGTATGCTTCCACAACCCGGCGGTTGCTGCGTATTTCCGCGGGCGTACCCTCCGCGATCAGCTGGCCGTAATCCAGGACATAGATGCGTTCGCAGACACCCATGACCAGCCGCATGTCATGTTCGATCAAGAGAATGGTCAGTTTGAACTCATGGCGCAACCAGGCAATGGTCTTCATGAGTTCCGATGTCTCTTGGGGGTTCATGCCCGCGGCGGGTTCATCCAGGAGCAAGAGCTTGGGTTCGGTAGCCAGGGCGCGGGCGATCTCCAGGCGCCGCTGCGCGCCATAGGGCAGGCTGCCGGCGATCTCGTCCTTGCGGCCCTCAAGCTTGAAGACGGACAGTACTTTTAGCGCCTTGGCCTCAATATCCTTTTCTTCCTGGGCGTAGCGGCCCAGATGGGTCAGCCCCCCGGCCAACCCGTACTTGGCGTGGAGGTGACAGGCGATCTTGATGTTGTCGAGGACCGTCAGCTCTTTGAAAAGTCTTATATTCTGGAACGTCCGGGCGATGCCGAGCGCGGTCACCTGATATGCCTTGAGCCCGACGAGGTTGCGTCCCTCGAATACGACCTTTCCGGAGGTCACGGGGGTCAGGCCGGTGAGCAGGTTGAAGACGGTCGTCTTCCCGGCGCCGTTTGGGCCGATCAAACCCACAAGTTCGCCTTGTTGGATATTGATGTCGACGGCGGACACGGCGACCAAGCCGCCGAAGGCTTTGGTCAGCTTATTGGTGACGAGAAGCATTCGCTGTTCCACCTGCCTTCCTGAATAGCGGCTGGACCAAGTCCTTGACCGACAAGAGTCCCCGCGGGAGGAAGATCATCGCGACGACCAAGAAAACGGCGAAAACCACCATCCGCACCGTTGGGAAGCTGCTGAGAAACGCGTTCAGCACGGTAAACAGGATCGCGCCGGCGATCGAACCGCCGATGCTGCCCTGGCCGCCGATGACGACCATCACGAGCACGTCGATGGTCTTCATGAAGCTGAACGAGTTGGGATAGACCAGGTAGTAGGTATGCGCGTAGAGCGCGCCGGCCACCCCGGCAAAGAAGGCGCCGATGGTAAAGGCGGCCACCTTGTACCGGGTGGTGTTGATTCCCATGCTTTCCGCCGCGATCTCGTCCTCGCGCACCGCCAACATGGCCCGTCCATGGGTACTCTTGATGATGTTTTGAATCACCATCACGGTCACGACCGCCACGACGAGGCAGCTAAAGACCGTGGCGTACTGCGGAATCCTTGGCATGCCGGTCGCGCCGCCCAGGTAGTTGATGTTGAGGATGGAAAGGCGGATGATCTCCCCCAGGCCCAACGTGGCGATGGCCAGGTAGTCACCCCTGAGGCGCAAGGTGGGCAGGCCGATGAGAAAACCCATCAAGGCCGCCAGGACACCACCGCAGATCATGGTGAAGAGCAGCACGATCCCGCCGGGGAAGAACAGTTTGGCAAAGGGTAGGTATAATTCGGGCAGCGGCCCCACCGTCTGCCTGATGTTTTCCAGCACTGGCAAGACGCCGGCCTCGATCAGCTTGGGGACGAAGTTGAGGCTGAAGACCGCCGCCGTGTAACCGCCGATGGCCATGAAACCGGCGTGGCCCAGAGAGAACTGGCCGGTAAAGCCGTTGATCAGATTCAGACTGACGGCGAGGATGATGTTGATCCCCAGTGACATCACGACCAGCGCCCAGTATTCATTGACCACGCCGAGCCAGATAAAGAGCTCCAGCACGATGAACGCGATCAGGACCGCCTTGATCTGACCGGCTCTCGTATTCAGTCGACTAAAGATCTGCGCCATGGCTCACCTACACCTTCTCGCCGCTGGGCTTGCCAAGGAGCCCGGTGGGTTTGACCAGGAGGATAAGGATCAGGATGGCGAACGCCACCACATCCCGCAGGGTGGAAGAGAGGAACCCGGTTACCAGCGACTCCGCCACCCCCATGATCAGGCCGCCCAACATCGCCCCTGGAATGACGCCGATCCCGCCCAACACGGCAGCGATAAACGCCTTGAGGCCGGGCATCACGCCCAGCAGGGGCTCGATCGGGTAGAAAGAGCCAAAGACGACGCCGGCGGCGGCCGCCAAGGCCGAACCAAGCGCGAACGTGGCGGAGATCGTGGTGTTGACGTCGATGCCCATCAGGAGCGCGGCTTCCTTGTCGTAAGAGACTGCGCGCATCGCTTTGCCGACGCGGGTGTACTTGACCACCGTGTAGAGCACCAGGGCGAGCAAAACAGAAAAGCCTAAGAAGATCAAGTGATGCTTCTGCACGATCAGACTGCTGGTGAGCTGAATCGTTCTATCACTGATAAGGGGGGGCATCTTGCCGTAGTACTGTTGTTGCGGCGTCTGCCACAGCATCATGCCGTACTCGAGAAAGAGGGAAACGCCGATGGACGTAATCAGCGCCGCGATACGCGGGGCCATGCGAAGGGGTTTGTAGGCCACGTGTTCGATGATCACGCCGGCTAAGGCGCACCCGCCCATGGACACCAATAGGGCCGCGAACCAAAACCAACGCCCGCCCGGATCGAGGGGCCGGAATATGGATACGGCAAAAAAGCCCAGGTAGGCCCCGACCATATAAACGTCGCCGTGGGCAAAATTGATCAGCCTGACGATGCCGTATACCATGGTATAACCGAGGGCGATGACAGCATAGACGGCCCCGAGTGAGAGGCCGTAGATCAGGTATTGCATCAGTTGGACGCCAAAACCCGGGGTAGCATCCACCATAAATCAACTCCTGACCAAGCGGGGATGGGCGACTCGCCCATCCCCGCCGTCATGGGACGTCTTACGGGTTGACGGTCATCTTGTAGTTCTGGACACCGTCCTTAAGCTCGATGACGACCGCGCTCTTGGTCGGATTGCGATTCTCGTCGAGGGTAATAATGCCGGAGACGCCTTCGAATCCAGAGGTCGCGGCCAGAGCCTCGCGGATCTTCTTGGGATTCGTGCTGTTGGCCCGCTCGATGGCGTCGAGGGCCATCAAAGCCGCGTCATAGCCGAGGGCCGCGAGGGCGTCAGGCTCGATGCCAAATCTGGCCTTGTAGTCCTCGATGAACTTCGCGGCCTTCGGATTCTCGGCGTCGCGCGAGAAGTGGTTGCTGAAAAAGGCGTTGTTGAGCGGTTTCGGACCGGCGATCTTGATCAGGGCGGGGCTGTCCCAACCGTCGCCGCCGAGGATGGGCATGTTCATGCCGAGTTCCCGGGCCTGTTTGGCGATGAGGCCGAGCGGCTGATAATAGGAAGGTTCATAGATGAGGCCCGGGTTCTTCGCCTTGATCTTGGTGAGGAGGGCGCGGAAATCCTTGTCGTCGGGCATGAAGGCTTCCTCGGCGACGATGGTGCCGCCGCGCTCGGTAAAGGTCTGCTTGAAGAAGTTGGCCAAGCCCTTGGCGTAGTCGCTCTGGTTGTCCACCAAGACGGCGGCCGTGTTGATATTGAGGGTATCGATGGCAAAGTTCGCCATGACGGTGCCCTGGAAGTCATCGATGAAGCAGGCGCGGAAGATATATTCGCCGAACGTCGTGACCTTGGGGTTGGTACCGGTCGGGGTGATCATCGGCACGCCCTTGTCCTGACAGATCGGGGCGGCGCTAAAGCAGTTGGAACTGGTGACTGGTCCGAGGATTAACACCACTTTGTCCTGGGTGATGAGTTTGGTGGCCATGTTGCCGGCCTCGGCGGCGTCACTCTTGTTATCGGCCTCGATGAGCTTGATCTGCTTGCCGAGCAAGCCGCCGTTGGCATTGTACTCATCGATGGCGAGTTGGGCCGCGTTCCTGCAGGCTTGACCAAAGGTAGCCACTGCGCCGGAGATCTCGTAGTTGGCCCCAATCAAGATTTCCTTGGCACCGCCGCAGCCGCTGAAGACGGCCGCGCCCAGGGCAAACAAACAGATAACGACCAGGAGCTTCTTCATCAGTTCCCCTCCCTTTTTGATTTGCGGATTATGTGTCAATGGCCACAAGACGGTTGGCATGGCTATGCAGCCGGTTACCCCCCATTACCCCCTTGGCCCAAAAGTCGTTATTGGCATCCTCGTGCAATATCATGTATATACATGCCCGCATATCGCGGCGGACCCGCCCCGAAGCCCCGGCGTTACGCGCTTCTTCGAGGCTCACATTACACCGATCATAACGTAATTGTATGATGATTGTCAAGCTTGGAGCAGGCCTGATGCGATGTATACATGAGCGAATACTGCTGGATAAAACGGGCCTTGGTCATCCGGGCGGTAAAGGCATGCCTCTTCTGGTGTGACATATACGGTAGAGATTAGTGTTATCAACCGAATATCCTCTCGTAAACTCATCCCATGAGCGGGAGAACGATCGGTGGCAGGGAAGAACCGCCGATTTGCCGAAGATTCCCTTGAATTGTGATCTCGGGGCCGGAATCCGGATCGAAATCGGGATCGAAATCGGAACCACCGAATTCAAAGACGTTGGAAATCCGATCGCCCTCGATTCCGATCCCGATCCCGATGTGCTTGATATATTGAGGAGGGATGTTGCCATGCCGGAGCACGAGTATGTGGGCAATATCCATATTCACACGCGGTACAGCGACGGATCCGGCGACGTGAACCTAGTCCGCCGCGCCGGGCGCCGTGCCGGTTTGGACTTCCTCATTGTGACCGATCACCAGACTCTGGCGGGACGCACGCATCAGGGCTGGCAGGACGGGCTGCTGCTGCTTGTGGGGGAAGAACTCGGGACGCATGCGGGACACTGCCTCGGTCTTGGCCTGGACCAGGCAAGCCTGGAAACAGAGCCGCGCGCGATGATCGCCGCCGCAACGAGGCAAGGCGGCCTTGGCATCATCGCCCACCCGCACGACCTCCGGTATTCTTGGCCCGACTGGGAATGCACGGGCTTTGACGGTCTCTCGCTCTGGAACTACACCTCCCAATGGCTGGGGAAGATGCAAGCCCCCCTGACCAAGCTGCTCTACCTCGTCATACCGGGCTTGGCGATCACCTCGCCGCCCGGCGAAACCCTGGCGCAATGGGACGCCCTCCACCGCCGGGGCTTGGCCGTCCCGGGGCTAGGCGCTTCCGACGCCCACGCTTTCGGATGGCGCCCCTGCGGCGTGCCGCTGGTCATCCTCCCCTACCGCTTGCTCCTGAGGGCGATCAACACGCACGTGCTCCTGACACAACCATTGACCGGCCGGCTCCCGGAAGATGAGCGCCTCATCCTCGCCGCCCTGCGCCGGGGAGCATGTTTCGTGGCCAATGACGCCCGGGGTTGCGCCCGAGGCTTCCGCTTCCTTGCCCAGGCTGGAGAAGAGTCTTGGACGATGGGCGAAACGGCGCCATACAAAAGCGGCCTGTCAGTCAAGGCGGCCGCGCCGCGTCCGGGTTGGATCGTATTGAGGTGCGACGGCGCCGAGATCTTTTCCGCCTATGGCCGGAGTCTTGACCTCCATGACCCGGAGCCCGGTGTTTACCGGGTTGAGGTCTACCGGGACAAGAAGCGTAGATGGGGATGGATATTTTCCAATCCGATCTGGGTTCATTGACGTGAACTCTCGTCCCAATCCATGGGTCGCTTATCGCCGGAAAAGGAGCTTGAACCCAGCCGGGGGTTTGTTCAACCTACCCCGGTTCCGTCATGAGCTTCTTCAGCCGGGCCACCCCCACCGCCCAGGAAACCCCGAGCAAGACCAGGGTCTCCAGGAGGAAGACTCCGGCGGCGATGAAGCGCGCCAGCCCGGCGTCCAACCGCCCCACGAAGGGCAGCGACCTATGATAGTGCGGCAGAGCGAGACTGAAACCCATGATCAGCACCACCATCAGCCCCAGGCAACTGGTCAAGGCGAGCTTGGCCAGGCCGGCATTCCGGCCGCCGCTCCATTTCCCGTCCAGTCTGAGATGGAAGTTGGGCACCAACACGTCCAGGAGCAGTGACAATCCGGCGAGCCCGGCGGAGAGGGCCGCGCTGGTAAAGGTGCTCCGCCAAAGGTTGAAATCCCGGATCCCGGCAAAGACCGCCAGAGACAGGTTGGCCAGGAAGACGAAGATCAGCTGTGGTACTAAAGCAAAAGCCAGTTTCGCGCCAAAGATCGCTTCCGCCCGTTGGGGTGATGCTTGTGTAACCCACCAGCAACCGCCCTCGCGGCTGATCAATACCCCTCCGATCTGGGCATTCCAGCCCGCGGTGCAGAGCACCACCAGGCACGCATAGAACGTTTCGCGCCAGGACGAGGCGGGAGCGGTGGGCCAACCGAGGGTGGAGAGGTTCCAGATGAAGAAGCCGACCACGATGCTTGAGGCGGCCAGAATGTACCATAGTAACGGTTCCCGTCGTGCCATGAGCAGATCCTTGCGCAGGATGCCGTAGAAAGGACCGGTCAGGCGCGCCAGGAACCGGCGGGGAATCGATACCGGCGGGAACAGACGCCGCGGTTCCTCGTCTTGACCGTTGGACCAGCCGGCCAGGTAGATCCGCCCCGCCAGAGCGACCGTGCACGCGAAGACCACAACCATCGTGACCGCCAGCGGGACGGCGGTCTGCGACAGGCGGAGACCGGGCCAGCCAAGCGCCGCCAACGGCGCCCGCGCCATCCAGACATGCGGAAGGTACGCGACACCTCCAACCTGCCAAGGCTTGATCTCCGCCAGCCACGCGGGACTGCCCGCGCCGGACCTTACCACGAGGGCATTTAGGTACTGGACCCCAAAGACCAGACCAAGCCCGGCCAGCAGTGAAAGGGTAACGGCGACCTGCCGCGCGCGCTGCCGGGGGACGAAACGCAGGAGGATCAGCAGCAAGAGGGCCAAGGGGCAAAGAAAGATCACGCTCCCGGCCAGCAAAGACAGGCATACTGCCAGATAGAACCCTGCGCCCGCCTGGTTTACCGCCCCCAGGGCCAGCCACGAGGGCAGAATGAAAGGCACCAAACCCGCGATCGTGCCCGCCAGGGACTCGGCGAACTTGGCCACGAAGACGTACCGCGGCCTGATGGGTTGCGACAATAGGAAAGCCAGCTTGCCGCCCTCCAGAAAGATGGCGTGCACCGTGCCGACCGCGGTCATCAACAAGAACAATAAACTGGCCAGGGCAAGCCCGGTCGCCAGGTTAAGGCAGAGAATGCGCCATGCCTCATCGTTGGGCGCATAGCGTAGAATGCCGCAGGCGTAAGTCAAGAAACCCATCACGGCGCGGAAAACAAGCGTCCCGAAGACGAGGGCGGCTAAGATTCCGGCCAGTATCCCGCGCGGGCCGTTCTTTTGCCGTCTGCGCAGGAGGGCGTTGCGGACGCCCAAGGCCCAGGTGCGCCAGATCAAGATGATTTCGTGCACGTTCAGGCCTCCAGGAAGCGGGCGATCTCTTCAAACTCCGGACCGCCGGTCAACTGCAGGAACAGATCCTCGAGGGACATCTCCGGTTGCGCGGCGCCGTTGGCGGCGAACCGGCTCAGTTCGGCAAGGGTGCCGGCCTGGATGAGCCGTCCGTTCTGGATAATCCCGACCCGATCGCACATGCGTTCGGCGATCTCAAGGATATGCGTGGACATAAAGACGGTGGTGCCTTTGGCGCAGAGACCACGGAGGATATCCTTGATTAGCCTGGCGCTCTTGGGATCCAGGCCCACCGTCGGTTCATCGAGAAAGATGACTCGGGGCTCCGGCAAGAGTGCCGCCGCCAGGCAGATCTTCTGCTTCATGCCGTGGGAATAACCACCGAGCAATTCACCGGCCCGGTCGCGCAGATCGAAGAGCTCCAGTAATCCAAGAATGCGGCGATCGGCCTGACGCCGCTCGAGCCGGCGAATATCGGCCACAAAGCGGAGAAACTCCACCGCCGTCAGCCTTTCGTAGACGTCGGGCTGATCCGGAACGTAGCCAAGCAAGGTCTTGGCCCGAACGGGATCCGTGCCGACATCGACACCGCCCACCAATGCCCGCCCCGATGTCGGGCGGAGAATGCCGATCAACATCTTGATGGTGGTCGTCTTGCCTGCCCCGTTGGCTCCCAAGAAGCCGAAGAGTTCCCCCGCCTGGACTTGGAGGTCCAGGCGATCAACGGCCGTGAGCTTGCCAAATTTCTTCGTCAGCGCGAGTGCTTGGATCAAGACCGATCCCTCCTGCTGGAAATACCCAGGTCGATGTGTAAAACCTCATTAGCGCTGAATCTATGCAGGCCCTCTCCCCTCGGTCCCCCTCCCCCGCTCGCGGGGTTCGCACTTTCTCACCTCCTGTGCGTGCGACTTCGACGCCATCCTGTCGCTGAGGAGGGGAAATAAAGGGGAGAGGGTACATCTTCGAGCCGCGAGAAAATGGCTTTTTCACGCCGCTTCTAGCTCATGACCAAAACTCTCCGCATCAACCATCCACCGATCGCAACCGCCGTCACCATCAGCAGGATACCCTCCGCCAGCACGAGCAACGCCGCCGCGAAAGCCGACATCAAGGCCTGCCCCAGGACGAACGTCGCGCCGGTCAATCCGGTCGCGGCGAAGTCGGCGATCATCGCCAGGAGAACCTTGAGCTTGCCGCCGCCGTGCGCACCGCTCATCTTTATGTCCAGCCTAAGCGTAAAATCGGGCAGGATCAGGTCGGCCACCAGCCCGGTCGCGCAGAGCGCCAGGATCAGTCCGGCCAGCAGGGGAATGCTGCACACTGGTTCCGGCAGAGGAAGGCCGGCGCCGCGGATCACCATCAGGGCCGGCAGGAATAGGGCCACCAAGCCCGTCACTTCGAGAAGGAGCTTGGCCACGAGCAACTGTAAGACCTGCACCGGAGCGGCCTGCACGATCCACCAGGCGTGTCCTTCGCGGCTGACAGCCATCGCCCCCGCCTGCGCCAGCCAGCCCGTGGCGAACAGCGCCACGAAAAAAAGGTGCGACGCGCGCATGGCGGGATCCGTGGCGCCGGCGATGACGGCGTTCTTCGCCACGGCCCAGGCGTAAAACGAGACGATCAAGAAATAGATCGTGATATTGACCCAAAAGAGCGGCTCGCGCAGCAGGATGCGCCAATCCTTGGCCATGACCGCCAGGCTGGCCGGCAGCCGCCCGCCCCGGCGGGCGCCGGCCGAGGCGCGCGCCTTGGCGGAAGACGTTTCCTGCGCATTGGACCAGCAGATCTGGAAGGTCCGCCCGCCAAGACATAAAGTGGCGATGGTCAGCATAATCGCCATGCCACAAAGGCAGCCAAGCGCCCCCAAGCCGGATCCTATCCGGCCGAGACTTGCGGCCAAAGCGGCCCGCGCGGCCAAGCCGTGGGGAAACAATCCGCCTCGGCTGAGAGTATTGGCCAGAGATGCCGCCATTGTACGCCAGCCGTTATTCAAAACCTGCACGGAGAGGATTTGCAGGCCAAACACCAGCGCCACAAGGCCGGCCAGCATGGCACCGATGAGTATGCTTCGCAGGCGCGCGGTCCGGACATGGCGGAGCACAACGCAGAAGGCCAAGCCGATAACGGCCGCTCCGAGCAGAACCTCGGCCAGGAGTCCGGCGAGCCCGATCATGACAAAACCCCATCCCGTTCGGGCTGCCAGTCCCAACGCCACCCAAACCGGCGCGATGAAGCCGGCCAAGACGCCCAGGCAGGCGCCGAGCGCATCGAAGAAGCCCGCCGCGTAGATCGCGCCCGGGGGAATAGGCCAGGACATAACCAGCGGCAAGTGCGGCGCCTCATAAACCTTACCCAGCACGGCGTTGGCGCCCGCCGCCAATGTCAGCACCATGGCGCCAAACGTGAGTGCGTACGCGGACAGCGTCAGAAGGACGGGCCGCAAGGCGGGCGCGGTCAGGCCGAAAAGGGCATAAAGGGCCAGGGAGGCTAGGGCCAGGTTCTGCAGAGCGAAAAATGGCAAGGCATAGGCTCCCAGCCGCCCGATTGACCCCGACAGAGGACTGTCGCCGCCCCGCCGGGCACGCCACCGGTAATGCAGCAGCACGAGCCATGCGCGCATTAGCGGGTGCGCCCCTGCTTGAACTGGTGAAGCTGTCTGCGGATCCGCCGCTCGATCGCCTCAGGCAACGGGACGAGCGGCGGCGGGGGGACCGGCGACGGGGCCGCGGCCGCGAACTCGGGCAGTGCCGGCATCATCGTCTCTTTTGGTTTCGGTACGTACGGCGATAATTGCAACAGGTCGTGGAGGAGGCAGAGCGCGGCCTCCTTGTCCGGGATCCGGCCCCGGCCGCTGGTCTCGGGATCGAGTTGGGCCTGCGGCGGCACGGGCGCGCCGACGCACGACGGACACCCGTCCACGCAGGGGCAGTTACCAAGGAGATCGAGCGCCGCACCGAAGACTTCTTCCACCAGATCGTAGGCCTTGTGCGCCAGGCCGAGGCCGCCCGGGTATTTGTCGTAGACAAAGAGCGCCGCCTGGCCGAAATTGGCCATATCCACCGTGGAGCCCACGTCGGCGGGATCGGCCATGACCAGGAGCGGCAGGACTTCGGTGAGTACGTTGGCCAGGCCAAAAAGGCCCTCCAGCGGGTCGCGTCCGCACTCCCGGACCCGGCGCAGGGCCGCGGGCGGCGGCAGGAGCCAGAAGGCGGCGGTGGCCATGTTCTGGGGCGGCAGGTCGATCTGGCCGAAGCCGATGCTGTCTCTGGACCCGAACTTTATCTTGCGGAAAAGATACGGTTTGAGCATGACCGAGACGTCGCCGAAGGCCGCCCGGCTTACCCGCCATTCTTTTTCAAGCTCCTTGCCTTCCACGCAGACCTTGACCTCGGTGATGGACTGGGTATAGTAGTCCAGATCCGCCCGTTCCACAAAGGAAACCTTCTTCACCAGGTCCATCTCGCGCACGAAATAGAGGTCGCCCTCGTGCATATAGACGGCCTGCGTGTAGAGCTGCTGAAAGGCGCTCACCTCTTCCATGGTGCCGATGACCTTGCCCCCATCCGCCACGTCCACGATGGTAAACGTGTTGGCCGAGATATTGCGCAGGCTAATCTCGGCCGCGGGGAAACCTCCGCCGCGCCAGTACCAACAACCGCCGGCGCCCTCGGCCAGCTGCCCGTCGTCGGCGAGGATTTCCAGGATGGCGGGCGCGTAACGGCCGAAGGCGTGCAGATCGGCGGGCGTCAAGGGCGCCTCGAAGGCCGCCGCGCGCAGGTGCGCCAGCACGATATGCGGATTGTCCGGATCCACCACGGCCATCTCCGGCGAGCGCCCGAAGAAGTACTCGGGATGGCGGACGAGATACTGGTCGATGGGTGTATTTTGCGCGATATAGACCACCAGGGACCCGTCCCGTCCCCGGCCGGCGCGGCCGGCCTGCTGCCAGGCCGAGGCGATGGTGCCGGGGTAGCCCACGATCAGGCACGCTTCCAGGCTGCCGACGTCGATCCCGAGTTCGAGGGCGTTGGTGGTGGTTACCGCCAAGAGTTCACCCTCAAAGAGCTGGCGTTCGATCTCACGGCGTTCGGCCGGCAGGTACCCGCCGCGGTAGGCGCGTACCCGGCGCGCGAGGCCGGGGTGGCGGCGGCCCAGCTGATCGGCGGTATAGCGCTGCAAGAGCTCGGCCGCGACCCGCGCCCGGACAAAGGCGATACTACGCACCCGTTCACCGACCAGGGCGGTGAGCAAGTCCGCCGCCTCGCTGTTGGCGCTGCGGCGTTCGCCGGTGCCCTCGTCGAGACGGGGCGGGTTCCAAAAGGCGAATTGTTTGGGCCCACGCGGCGAACCATCTTCCTCGACGAGCACAAACTCCTCGCCAACCAAGCTCTCTGCCAATTCCTTGGGGTTGGCGATCGTGGCCGAACAGCAGATAAAGACGGGGCTGGCGCCGTAATGGCGGCAGGCGCGCCGCAGCCGGCGCAGCACGTTGGCCACGTTTGCGCCGAAGACTCCCCGGTAGGTGTGGATCTCGTCCAGGACCACGAAGGCGAGCCGGCCAAGGAACGGCGCCCAGCCGGGGTGCCGCGGCAGGATACCCTGGTGCAGCATGTCCGGGTTGGTCAGGATGACGCGGCCTTCATCACGGAGCTTACGGCGCTGATGCGCGGGGGTATCGCCATCGTAGGTGCCGATGGCGTCAGGCGGCAGGAGCCCCCCCTCCCCCGTCAAGCGGTGCAGGCCGCGCAGTTGATCCTGCGCCAGGGCTTTGGTGGGAAAGAGATATAACGCGCGGGTCTCCGGCTCCGCCAGGCAGCGTTCGAGCACCGGCAGGTTATAGCAGAAAGTCTTGCCGCTGGCCGTGCCGGTGGTGATGATCGCGTTGCGTCCGGCGCGCGCCGCGCCGATCGCTTCCACCTGATGCGTGTAGAGGCGCTCGATGCCTAAAGCCCCGAGCCGCGCCGCCAGGGGCGCGGGCAAAGGCGGCGCCAGCTCCCCGTACTCGGCCTCCCGCGGCGGGATCTCCTTTACATACACCAGTTGGCCGCGGTAGCCGCAGTCGGATGTCACGGCCGTCAGAAACCGGCTGGCATTCAGGAATATGACCCCCTACATCGGCTTATCAGAGGTTCGATTCGACGAGCGGAGATGAGATCCTGCCCGGGGCTCTATCTGTGGAGATGAACCTTCGGCGGGATAAACCATAGACGCGGAGGACAGGTTATGACGGGAGGCGTTGCGCTTGAAGGTCGCCATCATGGGTGCCGGTCTGGCCGGGCTGGCTTGCGCGCATGAGTTGAGACGGTATGGAATCGAGCCCACAATCTTTGAGATACGACACCGTATAGGGGAACGCTTCCCGAACGTCGAGACGCTCGCGGGCATGATCCAGCGGCCCCATAACGACGCTTTTCGTTACTTCGAGCAACTGGGGCTGCCGTTGCGTCCGACCGCCCCGCTCAATCGCCTGATCGTCCATGGCCCCGGGACCAGGGTCTCCTTTGCCGGCAACCTGGGACATATCACGTTTCGCGGCCATTGGCCCTGCTCATGGGAACGCCAGATCGCCTCCCAGATCAAGGCCGATGTGTTATTCAACCGGGATGAGTCTTGGCAGAACCTCGCCGCCGACTTTGACTATGTCACGGTGGCGACCGGGGACGGCATCATCCCGGAATCGCTCGGACTCTGGCGGCGGACGGTGGATCTACACATCAAGGGGGCTGTCCTGCGCGGCCGTTTTGATCCCAATCAAGTGGAGATGTGGTTCAACACCCGCTACGCCAAGACCGGTTATGCCTATCTGGGTCCATTCGATCATCGCCATGCCTCGGTGGCTGTTTCCCTGCCCGATGCCACGCCGGAGGAACTCGATCGATACTTCGAGCGGTTCTGCGGCGAGGCCGAGATAGGCGGCGATGTCATCACGGAGTTCAAGACCGAAGGCTTCCCGGTCGGTACGTGCACGCGCCGCCGGCACGGCAACGTCCTCTTTGCGGGCAACGCCGCGGGGTTCGTCGACCCAGCCTTTTTCTTCGGTCAATTCGAGTCCCTGAACAGCGGGATCATGGCCGGGCGGGCCATCGGGCGCCGGCTGGACTACGACATGCTGATCGCCCCGAACACGGCAAGAATGGCGCGTTTTCTTAAGCTTCGCAGTTGGCTCGCCACCATGGAGGACGACGATTTCGACCGGGCCATCTGGTTATCCGGCCTGCCCGGGATCCGAAACTTGCTCTTCGGCACCAACATTGACTGTTTCGGCTGGCTCAGCCGGATCCTGACCCTGGCCAATCCGGCAAGAACAAACCGGGCTTGACCGAGATATCGAAGGTGCCTGTCAATCTCTTAAAAGCAGTGTGAAAAACCCGTCCAAACCGTAAACGCATATTTCGCAGATTAACAGCAGATTAGGTAAGAGGCCAGTGTCCCGTGGTTTACTAAGACTCTAGGTAATCTGCATAATCCATATAATCTTCGTTCCGGCACCTTTTTTATATCATTAGTAGACTTTTTGACTTTGCGACTTTTGACTTTCGACTTTTATGAAAGATACGCCGCCGTGTAGCCGTGCAACTCCAACTCCTCCAGCATCCGCATGGCCTTGTCCAGGGTCTCGGGAAACCTGACCTCCTCCTGGGACAACAGCTTGACCAGATCGCGCAGGCAGTCCTCCACGTCCGCCGCCTCGCCGCTAATGGCCGGAAGAACACGGCTCTTAAGCAGCTGATCCAGGACCGCGTCCCGGGAGGCGCCGGCGATCGGGCTACCGGCCAGAGCGGCCCTGATCTCACGAAAGACCCGGTAGCTTGCTGATACCCGGCCGTTCTGCAGCGTCTCGAAGACCGCAAGCAGGGGTTCGTCCCCCGGCCGTAACGCGTCCTGGGTAGATAGGAATTGGCGTGGATTGTTCAGGTCCAATTCGATCAAGGCCGCGCGGTCGAGCAGTTTGCGCGGCAACTCCTTGCGTTTGCCGGCTTCCATGTAGAGCGTGCCAAGGAAGAGGAGGTTATCGGGCAACGGCAACTCGCCGCCAATTGTGCCATCGCCGCAACGCGCCTCGGGACCGGGGATGCCGAGGTGAAGCCGTGGCGGGTCGGCGTCGAGCCCGCAGAGAACACTCGCAAGATAACCGTCAGGGTCGCCCAGAGAGAGTTCCTCGAGACACAGGATGAAAGTCCGCCCCGGCTCCGCCGCGGCCCGCCCGATTAGTGAGACGAGTTCTCCGGGCAGGAAACGATCTTGGGCCGCATCATGGACGCCGATCAGGGCGGCATTGTCCCGCCAACCGGCCTGGACGGGCACCAGCCGCAGTTCGGCCGCCATGGCTTCCGCGATCAGTTGCGCCAGGCGGCTCTTGCCCGCGCCCGGCGGCCCGTGGAAGATGAGGAAGCGGCGCGGGATGCTCAAGGCCGCCTCGATGCCGCGTAAAAGGTTCACCGGGTAGTAAAGGCCTTCCTTTTTGGCCAGGGTGTGCAGGCGTTCAGCCAAGCCGGTTATGAGCATGTATCTCACCTAATCTCCGCCCAGGCATGAATTTCCGGGCCGGGAATTTAGAACCTTTCGCAATCCCCAACGGGGGTTCGTGATGCTTCGATGCGGAAGCATAAAACGCTTCGCTCATTCAAACAGCCTCTTTGCCTCCGGGTACCTGACTAGAAACTCCCGGTCCAGCAGGTCCATGAGGACCTCGTCGTGGAACTCCCCGTTGAAGAAATGGTGCTCCCGCAACCGTCCGGCTTCCTTGAATCCGATCTTGCGGTAGCACGCTTCCCCGCGTTTGTTGTAGGCAAAATAACGCAGACTGATCTTGTGCAGGCCGAGGCGGAGAAAGCCAAAGGCGCAACAGAGCTCGATCGCCTCGGCCCCCAAGCCTTTGCCGAAGAGTTCCTCGCGCGCCAGGGCGATCCCGACCTCCGCCCGGCGGTGCAGATAATCGATCCCATGCAGGCCCACGCCGCCGATATATCTTTGCTCGGGATCTTCCCGCAGACATATGGCGAAGCTGATTTCCCTGTCCGACTGGCGGCGGAGCTGCCTGGCCAGGAAGTCTTGCGACTCCTCAAGCGTCTGGGGGAAGACCGAAAAACCCAGGAACTTGCGTATATGTGGGTTGTTGATCCAGGATTGAATGGCCTCCAGATCTTCCTGGCGGAACTCGCGCAGGACGACGCGCCGACCGGTGATCACGACGGCACCTCCAGTCAAAAAGCTTTCACACTATTTATTCGGGGAAGCCATGCGCCTAACCTTCTTCTCAAGAATCAAAGACACCAAGACAGGACACCAAGAGGACCCCCTCTGCGCTCAGAATTTCGATGAAGACCCTTCTCCCCCTCAGTCCCCCTCTCCCGCTTGCGGGGGATAAAGGGGCATAAGCGCTTACTTAGATGAAAAAGACTGAGATCGGGGTCGGTATCGGAATCGGGGTCGAAGGTTTTTCGAGGATATCGAGTATAGCGGTATCGATTCCGATAGCGATACCGATTCCGATCCCGACGAAAGACCAGTTAAGCGTAGTAAGTAGCGCCTGGAGGGCGCGGAACTCTGTGCACGGAAGCACGAAGTCGCGTAGGACATGGAGGTCCGGGAGCGACCAAGCTAACGTCGAGAAGCCGCCCTGCTTTGTGCCATCCATGGCAGTCGCTAGGCTTTCCGCTATCCTGCGGTGAGATGGTGACGTCCCACGTGCTGGAGCATGAAGGAGGTCTGGAACTGGGCCTCCTGGATCCAATCTACTTACCATAAGACCTTTAGCTATGTTCTGAGCAATGGTTGTTCCGAAACATCGTTTCTACCGACGGTAGGCTGAGAGCCTACCGCTACACTAGATCTGGCAAGGGCATAAATGCCCTAGGATCCGGATCCCGATCTTTCCCCGTAGCCAGGATGGCTTCCCTGCCTTTGTGTAGGGGCGTCCTCTCAGGGCGCCGTCGGCCCGAGCATCTACAGCCGCAGGATCAACCGTTATCCAGAACATAGTCAGACCTTTTATACGTCGTTGCATGTGCTTTCGACCACAAACTATAGCAGATCCACTATAAAGAGGGGGGCCGTTGTCAGCATTAAAGCCAGAGCTTCTATGCAAGGCCATGGCGAAGCTGGACTCTCAATATATAGTATTGTATAATTGAGGAAACACCATATATAGTAAATCGAGGAGGATCCAGCCATGAGGCTTTCCGACAATGCCCGCACCGTCCTGGAGCGGCGCTACTTGAGAACGGAGGACGGGCGGCCCGTTGAGACCCCGGAGGAGATGCTCCGCCGGGTGGCCGCGAACATCGCGGCCGTGGAAGGGGCCGCTTTCGGCAAGACGCCGGCGGCGGTCGGGGCGATCGAGGAAGATTTCTTCCGCCTCATGGACGAGTTGCGCTTCCTGCCCAACTCCCCCACGCTCATGAACGCCGGCCGGGACCTCCAGCAGTTGGCGGCCTGTTTCGTTCTGCCCATCGAGGACTCGATGGAGTCCATCTTCGAGACCTTGAAGACCGCGGCCTTGATCCATAAGAGCGGCGGGGGAACCGGCTTCAGCTTTTCCCGCCTCCGGCCCAAGAACGATACGGTCGGTAGCACCGGCGGCGTGGCCAGCGGGCCGGTCTCCTTCCTAAAGGTATACAACGCCAGCACCGAGGCGGTCAAACAGGGCGGCACCCGCCGGGGAGCGAACATGGGCATCCTCCGCGTAGACCACCCTGACATCCTCGAATTCATCGAGGCCAAGCGGGAGAAAGGCGATCTCGCCAACTTCAACCTCTCCGTGGCTGTCACGGACGCCTTCATGGACGCGGTCGCCAAGGGGGAGGACTATCTGCTGGTCAACCCCAGGAACGGCCGGCCCGAAAGCCGCCTGAACGCCCGCGAGGTCTTTGCCCGCATCGTGGAGTCCGCCTGGGCCGGGGGCGAACCGGGCGTCGTCTTCATCGACCGTATGAACGCGGCCAATCCCACGCCGCATCTTGGCGCCATCGAAAGCACCAATCCCTGCGGCGAGCAGCCACTCCTCCCTTATGAGGCCTGCAATCTGGGGTCTATCAATCTCTCGCTCATGACCCGGGACAGCCGGGTGGACTGGGACGAACTCCGCCGCGTGGTACATCTCTCCGTCCGGTTCCTGGACGACGTGATCGAGGCGACCCGTTATCCCGTGCCGCGGATCGAGGAGATGGCCAAGGGCAACCGCAAGATCGGCCTCGGCGTCATGGGCTGGGCGGAGATGCTGATTCAGCTTGGCGTGGCCTATGACTCCGAGGAAGCCGTAGCCTTGGCCCGCGAGGTCATGTGCTTCATCAACCGGGAATCCAAGGAGGCCTCCGCGGCCTTGGCCGTTGAGCGCGGCCCCTTCCCCAACTTCGCGGGGAGCGTCTACGACCAGCCCGGCGGCGTCCCCCTGCGCAACGCCACCACGACCACCATCGCCCCAACCGGCACGCTGAGCATCATCGCCGAGACCACCGGCGGGATCGAGCCGCTTTTCAGTGTAGCCTTTACCCGTCAGATCCTCAATGGCGACCGGCTGATCGAGGTCAGTCCCCTCTTCGCGCGCATGGCCGAGGAGCGAGGCTTTTGCGGCCCGGAACTGAGCGCGCGGATCGCCGCCCGCGGCTCGGTGCGTGACCTGCCCGAGGTGCCCGCGGATCTCCGGCGGCTCTTTGTCACCGCCCACGAGATCGGCCCGGAGTGGCATATCCGCATGCAGGCCGCTTTTCAAGAGCACACGGACAACGCCGTCAGCAAGACGGTCAACTTCCCGCGCGAGGCGACCCCCGACGACGTGGCGGAGGTCTACTTCCTCGCCCACCGGCTCGGGTGCAAGGGCGTGACGGTCTACCGCGACGGGAGCATCGCGGGCCAGCCCATGCGGAAGGGGCTGGACAAACCCGCGGCCGCTCAGTCCGAACCGCCGCCGCGCCCAGGGACTGCGCGGCACGTGGGCGAATGGGGCCGGATCCAGCCCGTTCACCGGCCGGTACGCCTGACCGGCCTCACCGACGCCAAAGCCACGCCCGAGGGCAATCTCTACCTGACGTTGAATCACGAAAACGGCCATCCCTTCGAGCTATTCGCCCAGATCGGCAAGGCGGGCAGCGACATCTCGGCCTTTACCGAGGCCATCGCACGCCTGATCTCCCTCTGTTTTCGCTGCGGCATCGACCCGGCCGCCGTGGCGGAGCAACTCGCCGGTATCGGCGGCAGCCGGTCGGTGGGCTTCGGCCCGCAGCGGGTGCGGTCCGTGCCCGACGCCATCGGGCAGTTCCTCCAGGAGTACCTCCGCCACCCCATCGCGCCGCTCGAAACGGACGCCCTCCAGGGCAAGTTGAACCTGGAAGACGCCGCCGCCGGACCCGAGGCCGCGGAGGAGGGCAACGAAAGGAACGCCAAGGTGCGCTTCAACCTCTGTCCGGCCTGCGGGATGTATGCGCTCGGGTACTTCGAGGGCTGCGCGAAATGCCTGGCGTGCGGGCATTCGGAGTGCTGAACTCGCGTCACTTGCAGCCGTCGCGAGGCAAGCGTTATACTGTGATCGGATACCGGGGGAGAGCGGCATGGATGCCGGGTGAGGTGCGAGTCAGGGATGCGGGATCTTCGCCTCGCTTTTTTACCAACGCTACGATAAGTTAACTTAAGACTTAAAACTTAAAACCCATAACTACCGGAGGGATCTTCCTGGCCTCAAAGACCCCCACCATCCTGATCATCGAGGACGAAGCGAAGATCGTCGGCGTGCTCCGCGCCTACCTGGAGCGCGAGGGATACCGCGTGCTGGCGGCGGGCGACGGCGAAGCGGGTCTGCGCTTGGCCCTGTCCGCCAACCCCTCCCTGATCGTTCTCGATCTCATGCTGCCCAAACTGGGGGGCGAGGAGATCTGCGCGCGCCTCCGCCAGGGTTCGAACGTGCCGATCCTGATCCTCTCCGCCAAGAGCTCGACCCAGGACAGGATCTTCGGCCTGGACATCGGCGCCGACGACTACCTGCCGAAACCGTTCAGTCCCGCCGAGGTGGTGGCCAGGGTCAAGGCCCTCCTGCGCCGGGCGGCCGCCAGGCACACGCCGGAGGCCGCGCCGGTCCTCAGTTTCAACGGCGGTTATCTGGTGCTGGACGACCTCGGCCACGAGGCGCGCGTGGCCGGCCAGCCCGTTACCCTCACCCCCACGGAATACGCCTTGCTCAAGACCCTGGCCTCCCATCCGGGCCAGGCCTTTACCCGCGCCAGGCTGATCGAGGCGGCGCTGGGCTATGACTACGCCGCCGGCGACCGCGCCATCGACGCGCACATCAAAAACCTTCGCCGCAAGATCGAACCCGGTGCCGGGCAGGGCCTGATCCAGACCGTCTTTGGCCTGGGCTACCGCTTCGGAGGTGTGCGCGATGCGACTTGAGCTGCGCGGCAAGGTGCTGATCCTGACCCTGGTCACGGCCTTCGCCGCCGTCGCCTTGGCCAGCCTGGTGCTGAACAACCTGATCGCGCGCGGTTTCACCGGCTACCTGCGCACGGCCGAGGAAGACACGGCGCGGTCAGCCCTCGCGGAACTGGCGGACTATTACCGGCAGCACCGGACCTGGTCCGGCCTGCAGCGGACTTTCCTGCCCGGCATCTTGATGGCGGTGGCGGACGCCCGGGGCAATCTCGTCCTCTTTCGCCCGCCCATAGGCCGGGGCATGATGATGGGGCTTCGCGGCCCGGGGCTCGAACGAAGGTCGATCGAGGTCGGCGGCGTCACGGTGGGATATGCCTTGTTTCGTTTCACCCAGATCCCATGGACCACCGCGGCGGAACGGCAATTGCGGTCCGGCGTGAACAGGGCATTTCTCGCCGCGGGTCTCTCCGCCGCCGCGTTGGCGATCCTGCTGGGGCTCTACTTTGCCCGCCGCCTCACCGATCCCATCCGGCGCATCGAGGACGCGGCGCAGGCCATGGCCGGCGGCGACCTGGAGCGCCGCGCGGACGTCCCCGGAGATGATGAACTGGCCCACCTCGCCGCCACCCTGAACTCCCTGGCCGCTCGCACGCGGGACCTCCTGGACGAACGCCGCCGCCTGGCCGCTGACCTGGCGCATGAACTCCGCACGCCGCTGGCGGTGATCAAGAGCCTGAACGAGGCCTTTGCCGACGGCGTCCTGCCCGCCGACCCCGAGCATCTGGCCCAGGTCCGGGAGGAGGTCGACCGTCTACAGGGCCTGGCGGAACGCATCCCAGCGGCTTTCCTGGCCCAGGACCGCGCCGCCGCTCCCAAGATCGAGGTGGCGCTGAACGGCCTCCTGATAAACATGGCCGACCGCTTCGCCCTGCGGTTTAAGGAAAAGAACGTCCGTCTTACCTGGGACATCCCTCCGGAGAGGGTCGCGGTCCTTGGTGACGCGGAAGCCTTGACCACGGCCGTGGGCAACCTGCTCGACAACGCCCTGAAATACAGCCCGGCCGGGACCGCGGTCTCCCTGACCCTGCGCGCCGACGCTGATTGGGCTTCGATCGTCGTGGCGGACCAGGGCGCGGGGATCGAGCCCGCGCATCTCCCCCGTATCTTCGAGCGTCTCTACCGCGCCGACCCCTCCCGCAGCCGGGAGACGGGCGGCTACGGCCTGGGCCTCGCCATCGCCCGCGGCGTCGCCGAGTCCCATCGCGGCGCGCTGACCGCCGCTAGCGACCCCGGCCGGGGAGCGGTCTTTACCCTGCGGCTGCCGAGGATGAAATAGGTTATTCTTCGCAGTGTTTTTGAAAACCGCATGGTACTTGGCGAGTCGTGCAGGCCTTATGGCGTATGGGTTCCGGGGCCTTTTTTATTAGGCCTTACTTGTACTTGGACTTGGCTAACTGAGTGCGAAGATCTTGATCTTTATGACCCGGAGGCATGAAGATGAAGAAGATATTATTGGTGGAAGACGACTTGAGCCTGATTGAAGGACTCAAATTCTCCCTGGCCAAGCAGGACTTTGACGTAACGGCCGCCCGCACGATTAGGGAGGCTGAAAATTGCCTGCGTCAAACGGACTATCATCTGATCCTGCTGGACCTGATGCTTCCGGACGGCAGTGGCTACGATCTTTGCCGGGCAGTCCGCCAAAGATCCGATATCCCCATCATCTTCTTGACCGCCGCCGACGAGGAAGTGAGTATTGTCATGGGCTTGGATCTCGGCGGTGACGATTACATCGCCAAACCCTTCCGGCTGAACGAATTGATCTCCAGAATCCATGCGGCCTTGCGACGATCGGAGCGCGGCGCCGAACGGACGGCCGTCCTGAGCGCCAATGGCATTACGGTGCGGCTGATGGAGGGCAGAGTCTTCAAAGACAATCGCGAGATCGAGCTCACCTCTCTGGAATACCGGCTGCTATGTCTCATGATGCAAAACCCCCGCGTTATTCTGTCAAAAGAACTGATTATGCAGAGACTGTGGGAAGACCAGGACAGTTTCATCGACGACAATACACTGGCCGTCTATATCAGTAGATTGCGCGAGAAGATCGAAGACCACCCCAGACAGCCCGTGATGCTCACCACCATCCGGGGAATGGGCTATAGATGGAATATCGTGCGAGGGGATTAGCGATGGGCGTTTTCAGCAATAGGGAAGCCAGGGGTCTCCTGGGCGCGATGCTCTCCATATTTGGGGCAGGTATCATCCTGACACAGGTTTTTGCCTACATCAACGCCCTGGAGATAAAGAACGGGATCATCCGGCACGATTACGAGTTGGCCGGCTACTTGCAGGAGGAATATCCGGAAGCGGCCTTGACGATCCCGGGCGTATTCACCGCGGAAAAAACGGCGCGCCAGGCGGCGGCCGGCCGGGTTCTGTTGGCACGGGCGGGATACGGCCAGGAGACGGCGCTCTCTTTAATGCCATTGGCGGATCGGCTCTATCGCGGTCAGCGGCTCATCCTGGGACTGTCTCTTGCGGGGATTGGACTTCTTATTTTGCTCGCGACCTATCTCTTTCTCCGGGCGCATTACCGCCGGATCGAGGCCTATATCGAGGAAGTGCGGGTAATCGCGGACGGCGGAACTCCGGCGAATCTGCGGGAGAACGAGGAAGGGAGCCTGTCCAAGCTGGCCGCGTCGATCCGCGCGCTGACGGCGACATTACGGACGCATATCGAGAAAGAGAAGCAGAGCCGGATCTTTTTGAAGTACACGCTGACGAACGTCTCGCATCAACTTAAGACGCCCCTAGCGGCCTTGATGATGTATACAGAGATTATGCAGGCGGAGAAGACACCAAACGACGTAATCACCGGGTTTTTGGCCAAGACGTGGAACGAACTGGAACGCATGCAAACCCTGATCGCCAATCTGTTAAAACTGGCCAGGCTGGATGCGGGGGTAATTGTGCTCAATCGGGGCGATGCGGTGATAAATGAGATTGTCCTGCAAGCCGTGGAGAGCTTTCAGGCCAGACTGCGGCAGGAGCAAAAGGCGGTGCACATATCGGCAAGCGGCCGGGTCGTCTATGCCTGCGATCGGGAATGGATGCTGGAGGCCCTGAGCAATCTGGTCAAGAACGCGGTCGAACATACCGCGGCCGGGGATGATATCGCGATCGTCATCGAGGAGACGCCGCTGATGGTCAGAATAACCATCCGGGATAACGGCGAGGGCATTCATCCCGATGACATCAGCCATATCTTCAAGCGATTCTACCGCAGCAAATACTCGCAGAGGAAACAGGGCACCGGTATCGGGCTCGCTTTGGCCAAGACCATCGTGGAGATGCATGACGGCTTTATCACCGTGGAGAGCGCTCCGGGCAGAGGCGCCGTATTCACCGTCAATCTGCCGAGGCTTACAAAACTGTAAGCCTCGATTCATCTTGGCGTAAGATTGATTTGCTATCTTATATGCAAGCTCTTTAATCCTATCGTAACGATGTCCGGCGAAACGGCGATAGTTTGCGTTACATATAGCTTGTGGGGCATCAGCCACAAGACTATCCGGGCCGGGGTGAGAAGATGGAGATCTTAAACGTAAATAAGTTATCCAAGACCTACGGGCAAGGCGAGACGAGGGTGGATGCGCTGAAAGAAGCGTCGTTCTCCGTGGCGAAGGGCGAATTCGTATCGGTCGTCGGGCCGTCTGGCTCGGGAAAGAGCACCCTGCTCAATCTGGTCGGGGCTCTGGACACCCCGACATCAGGCCGGGTCTACCTTGACGGCAGGGATGTTTTCGCCATGCCCCAGGAGGAACTGGCGGTCTTTCGCCGCCGCAATATCGGTTTTGTTTTTCAGTCGTACAATCTGGTTCCCGAACTGAACGTCGAGGAGAACATGGTCCTGCCGTTGTTGCTGGATTACAAAAAGCCCGATAGACAATATATTGACGAACTGCTGCATGTCCTGGGACTGACGGACAGGAGACACCACCTGCCCAATCAGCTGTCCGGAGGGCAACAGCAGCGCGCGGCCATCGGGCGCGCCCTCGCGGCTAAACCCGCGCTGATTCTGGCGGATGAGCCCACGGGCAACCTGGACAGCAAGAACAGCCGGGAGGTTATCAATCTACTCAAGCTCTCGGTGGACAGATATAATCAGACCCTGATCATGATCACGCATAACGAAACCTATGCTTCCTATGCCGACAGGGTGTTCCGCGTCGAAGACGGTATGGTCGCCGAACTTGGGGGTAATCAAAGATGAAGAATTATCTCGGGCTGATTCCCAGGTATCTGTCGGCGCACGGGAAGAGAACCAGGCTGATCGTTGCTGGCGTAGCCATCTCGGTTGCCCTGATCACGGGCGTCTTCTCCATGCTGGATTACCTGTTGCGTTATGAGAAAATCCAAGCGCTCCACGATTACGGCAACTATCATATCCTGATCGACGAGGCTTCCGCCGAGGAAAGAGCGGTCATCAGCAGCCGGATTGAGGTGAAGAACGCCGGCAGGTGGAAGAACCTCGGCACGGCAACCATCAATCATGCCGACTGCCTGATTGGGGCGATCGATCCCGGTTTTGCCGCCAATATGAATATCACCCTAGCTCAAGGTCGCTTTCCCGTTGCAAAGGATGAGGTGATGCTCGAAGAATGGACCGTGGAAAGACTCGCCCTCGAGTCGGGTATCGGCGACACGGTCACAATTAACCTGGCCGGGAAGAAACGCGGCGAATTTGTCGTCAGCGGCATCTACCACGACATCGGCACGCTCAAGGCCAAGGGTCTGCCCGGCGTGTTTGTCTCCATGGCATACGCCGACGAAATCCTTCCCGGGAAACAGGGGATCCTTTTGCTCGAGTTCAAGCGCGGTGTCAATATCCGGCGGGCCGAGCGGGAAATCAAGGAGGGTCTCGGAATCGCCGGCGCCAGGATCGGCCGGAACAACCACCTCCTGGCCGCCATCGGGCAGAGCGACCATAAGGCGGCCACTGGCTTTTATACCATCGGCGCCATTTTGTTCTTGATCGTGCTCGTTGCCGGTATTGTGATGATCTATAATACCTTCAACATTTCCGTCATGGAACGGGTTCGGCAGTTCGGACTCTTGAGATGTATCGGCGCCTCCCGGTCTCAGATCAAGAGGATGGTCAAGCGGGAGGGGCTCTCGATCGCATGGCGGGCCATTCCCCTCGGGGTGCTTGCGGGGATGCTGATTACCATGTTTTGTTCCACCGTATTGAAGTATCACAACACCAGTCTCTTTGGGGCCATGCCTGTGTTTGCCCTTAGCGTGCCGGGCATCGGCGCCGGGATAGCCGTCGGTTTGCTGACGGTACTGATCGCCGCTTCGGCGCCGGCCAGAAAGGCGGCCCGTGTATCACCGGTGAGCGCGGTGCTCGGAAGCAATGAAGTCAAGATCAGGAAGGACAAGAAGCGGGGTCTCTTGACCAGGGCACTGAGGGTGGAGGTGGCGCTGGGGATCAATAATGCCGTGATGAAAAAGAAAACTCTCTCCCTGATGAGCTGTTCGATCGCCTTCAGTATCGTCATGTTCTTGGGCTTTCAAGTCCTCGTGGACTTCATGCACACTTCGATGAAGACCACAAAGCCTTATACCCCCGATGTCTCCCTGGTGTCCAAAGAAGGTATTGCCGGCGGCGTCTACCGGAGAGTCGCGGGTACCGAAGGGGTTCTTCGGGCATATGGCAGGATGTTTAGCCATGTCGAAGCCACCTTTGCCGCGACGCGATTGACCGCTGCCTATCAAACCAGCATGGGCGGTATCGAGGTCGGGGAGAACGGTCTGTTCGTTCCCAAAGAACCATCCTGGCTCATCTCCTATGACCATAACCAATTGGCATGGGCCAGGGATGATCTGCTCGCGGGAACCCTCGATGAGGATACGATCAATAAGGAAGACGGCGTGATCGCGGTCGTGCGGCATGTGCGAAAAGGGGTCATGACCGAGAATGCTCGCTTGGCGTTGGGGGATCAAGTCCATATCACGACCCCCGCCGGGACCAGAAAGCTATCCGTCGTGGGTATTCTGCGCACGACACCCTTCAGCGACGCGGAGTCCAGTCTGACAACCTTTATCACCACGGAAAAGCTGTTCACCGCATTGACGGGAGAATCGGCGTATGAGATTATCGATATCCAAATGCGCGGGAAGGATCAGGAGCGGACGGTGCGGAGACTTAAGGACCTTGCCAACCAGTCCGGGCTGGTTTTCCTGGATGCCCGGCAGAAGAACGCCGAAATCGATCAGGCCTTTTTCACCATCGCGCTTTTCGTCTTCGGCTTCGTGGCCTTGATCGCCGTCATCAGCGTCTTGAACATTGTCAACACCATGAATATGAGCATTGCGGCCAAGACCCGCTATTTGGGCGTCATGCGCGCCGTGGGCATGTCCGGGGCTCAGTTGGGCAGGATGGTTCTGGCGGAGGCGGCGACATACAGCCTGATGGGTTTGGTAATCGGAAGCGTGAGCGGTATTTGGTTGCATAAGCTGATGGTCCAGAATCTGCTGCGCGATTTCCGTTTGATCTGGAGATTCCCTCTGACGCAGGTGCTTTTGATCGTGGCGGTCGTGATGCTGATGACCGTGATTTCGGTGGTCGGTCCATTAAGACGGATAAAGGCGCAGGGCATCTCCGAGGTGGTCAATTCACTATAGTTGAGTAACGGATCTCAAGGAAGTACTTCAATCACCCTCACCCTCGGATATGCCCCCGCCGCCGTCCGCGCGAACCTGGCATCCGCCGTCCATAGTTCGCATCCTTCCCTCTCGGCCAAGGCCAGGTAGATGGTATCGTAGGCCGTCGGCTGGTCCAGTTCCTTGGCCAGGGCGAGCGCCCGTTCCAGCAGAGACCAGTCCCAGACCAGGCAGATCCTCAGCCTTTCGAGCAGCTTGAGGGCCCGCCGCCCCTCCTCGGGCGTTATCTCCGCCCGGCGGATCTTCTGCTGGAGCACGGACGCAACCTCAATGGGCAACAGGACCGGCGCCACCAGATCGTCGCCACTATGCGCCTTCAGCCAGGCTAGGGCTTGCTCGCTCCCCGGCTCATGGGCCAGCCATTTGATGGCCAGGCTCGCGTCCACGCAGATGCTCATCGCCCCGGGCCCTCCTCCTTCCTGGACGTGGGGCGCGCGGTTTCCCCGGCCTCCTCGCCGTCCCCATGCCCAAGGTCACGTGCGGGACTCTCGCAGTCGATGCAGCAGCTCCACGGAATCACCGCCCGCCGTCCGGCCGCCGTCACGGAGGCTCTCCTGAAAGGCCTGGATCTCCGCGACGGCTTGGTCTCGTTCGATCCGCGCCCGGTATTCCGCGAGGGCCTCGGATACCAGGCAATTCAGGGAAATGTGGCGCTTCTCGGCATACTTCTTGAGGTATGTGTACTCCTCCGCGGAGAGGCGGACGGTGAGGGGTTTTGCGGAATCGCTCTTTGCCATCATGCATCACCAGATGCATCATACCATGATGCGCGAGGGTCGTCAACCCGGATCCGGCTCCGCATACATGCGCAAGGTGTTATCGGCAACCGGAGGAAACCACCCGCCCTGCGGTGAAAGATCGGGGCACGATCGACACGACTTCCGGCTCTTGCTCTCATGCAAAAACGCTGCGTCTTTTGACTTACGCCTGGCGACTCGGGACTGTTCTTCACAAAACCTTCACATCTCCTTCACGCCCATCCCAAAAGCCTTTGGCATACTGAGACCAGAGGCGGCAACGCCGGATAAACAGAGGAGGCGGATTGAAGATGTTCAAGAACAAGCGGATCCTGGCGCTCATCGCCGGCGCCGTGCTGGTGCTGGGGCTCACCGGCGCGGTCTGGGCCGCGACGACCAAGACGACTCTCACCGACGCCCAACGCAACGAGCTAATAGGCCTGCGGAAGCAGATCCTGGCGATCCAGAAGCAGATCATCAAGAAACAGGTGGAGTTCAAGCAGCTCACCGCGGCGCAGGGCAAAGCCATGGAGGCGAACCTGGATCTCATGGCCGAGCGCATGGAGAACTGGGATGGGACCGGTCCCGGCTTTGGCATGGGGATGCGCATGGGCAGGGGCTTCGGCATGCGCGGTATACGCGGCCTGGGCGGCTTCGGCGGCGGCCGGGGCGCGGGGTGGACGTGTCCAAACTGCGGCGCCACCGCAAAAGGTCCGACCCAGTAAAAGGACCGCAGACTTTGACGCCCGCCTGAACAAGGCGGGCGTTTTTTACGATCGGAGCAGCAATTTCAGCTGCTTGCTGGTGGCATTCAAACGCCTTATCTATTTTTGGAGCAGGTGGCATATGCCAATGGCCTCTTCCACTTTGAGAACAATGGCGATTCCTTTTCCCGGCTTATTTAGACCGACGGCGTCCGAGATGGCGTTCAGGACCTGATGTGTCTTCCTTCTATCGATAAGTGTAAGAACGATCTCCTTTTCAGGTTCGATTGCTATGCCAAGGATCTTGGCATGTTCATGAATCCCCGTGCCGCGTCCCTCGATAATGGTACCCCCTTCAGCGCCTGCTTTTCTGGCGGCGTCGACGGCGTCTTCGGCAAATCCTTTCAAAACAATGGTTATTATCAGATCAAACTCCAGATCGCAATCCGACACTGATATCCCCCCAGACTGCTAACTGCAGAAATATGTCGTCTAACTGCGCTTCTTCCCTGATTACCTGGAGCATGCGGCCGACCATATCTTCTCTAACCAAAGTTAATATGATTTCTTTTTCAGGTTCATATTCCATTCCTAGAATTTGCAAATAGATGTTCTTACTTGCCGTCCCTCTGCCCAAGAGAATAGTGCCACCCTTGGCATTTGCATTTTTTGTGGCGGCCACTACTTGACTGGCTTTGCCTCTCTTTACGATGGTGATTATCAACTTGTACTCTATAGATAAATCAGATTTATTCACTCATGTCCTCCTTTCTTGAGTAAATAAACCCTAAGATCAATACCGCCAGGATCGGCGTCAAGGCGACCAGCGACACGGTCCCGAAGCCGTCCATGAGCGGATCCCTGCCTTCCAGTTGCGTGGCGACCCCAACCGTCATCGACAGGATAAAGGTGACGGTCATTGGTCCCGTGGCCACGCCACCTGAATCAAAGGCTATCGCGGTAAAATCGGGTTTAGAAAATCTGGACAACAAAAAAGCGATGGCATATCCGGGAAGAATAAAAAACCAAAGTGAGATACCGGCCAAAACCCTCCACATGGATAACGCGACCGCTACGGCTACTCCTATGCATAGCGTAAATGTCATTATTTTTTTGTTGATATAACCGCCGGAAACTTTTTCGATTTGGTCATTCAGCACAAGTACCGCAGGTTCCGCCAGTATAACCATAAAACCAATGAGAAATCCGACTGGTATCAAAATCCAATTATGCTCAAGCCCTCCCAGGACCTTTCCCGCGAGTTGTCCTGCCGGCATGTAGCCCGTGGTTACTCCCTGCAGAAATAGAACTAAACCCAGGAACGCAATTAGAACACCCTTGATAATTCTAGTAATTTGTTTTTTTGGCAGTCGCAATATAAAAACTTGGGCAAGTAAGAACAATACCACCACCGGGGACAAAGCTAATGCCACGTCTCTGATAATATGGGTAAATCCTCGAAAAAACAATGAGATCATCCAAAAAGCACCCCCAGTAACAGGCCCGCAAGAATAGGCCCGATGGAGGCAAGCCCGACCAGTCCAAAGCTGTCATTGTCCGCGGACTTTCTCTTTCTGGCGACCGAAGCTACGCCCACGCCAAGGGCTAAAATGAACGGAACGGTCATCGGGCCCGTGGTCACCCCGCCCGAATCAAAGGAGACCGCCAGAAATTTCAACGGCGCGAGCGCTCCGATGGCAAATGCCAGAGCATAGCCCGCGGCGAGCAAATACACGATCGGTATATTAAGAAACACGCGCAATACGGCCAGCGCGACGAAGAAACCTACGCCAACGGCCACGGCTGTAATCAGCATGTTTCTGCTTATCGCCCCGGCGGATACTTGGTTTACCTGGGAGGCCAACACCTGAAGGTCAGGCTCGGCCACCGTAACCGCAAAACCAATGATGAAGCTGATCAGCAATATCGGCCATAATTTTCCTCTTTCAACGATCTTGGCGCCGAGGATTTCTCCGACTGGTAAGAAACCGACTTTCACGCCGATGAAAAACAGCATCAAACCGGCCATGACCATCACGGAACCGCCAATGAAGCTTACTAGCACATCCGGGGGAAACATGCCTACGACAGCATGCAAAATCAAAACAAGAACGGTGATCGGCAGAGTAGCATAGAGCACTTCTAGTGCTGTACCTTTAACATCCAATAAATTGCCTCCTTTACTGAAAATTATTGCACTTGACGATACCGTCAGTCATCGGGCAGGCAAAGCCATATCCGCTGTCGACGAGCAGTGAACCGTAACCATAGACAGCGAGTCTGCCTCCCATGCAGATTACCCTCCTTCTGCTTTGACCGCGTCCTCTCCGGTTGTGGATGGTATTAAACCCAATTTCTGGGTTCATTGATTCCATCATACCATATGGCGATCGGAAAGGCAAACCTGTTCTACTATCGGGTGGAACTAATCGCCTCAATTAACCCTTTCATGTACCCAACCGCAAAGATCCGACCTAACATTTCGTATCCTGGGACATTATTGACCTCTCCTTCCATGGTCGGAGCGTGGTCGGGACGTATCAAACCATCAAAGCCCAGTTCCAAATAGCATTTCATGGCTTCGTACATATTGATTTGCCCTTCATCATGAAAAGTTTCCACAAACTTGGCATTGTCTCCGATGATGTTCCGGAAATGTATGAAGAAAATCTTCTTACGCCCGGCAAAATAGCGGGCTGTTTCAAGCACATCGGCGCCCATGGCCGAGGAGTTCGCCTGGCAGAAGGTAATTCCATTATAATCGCTGGGAACGGTTTCAATGACCCGTTTGAAAGCGTCGACACTTCGAATGATCCGGGCCACGCCCCGGATGGGGGAGATCGGCGGATCATCGGGATGGAGGGCCAGTTTGACCCGGGCCTTTTCAGCGACCGGAACCACTCGCTGCAGAAAAAAGATGAGATTGTCCCATAATCGTTCGTCAGTGACTAGACCGGCCTCGGTCAACGGCGCCTCTTGCACCAGATCGTTGTCAAAGCTGGTTACCAGAGCGCCGCCGCGGGTTCTGGTGGTGACGGAGGTACGCATCCAGCCGAACTGGGCCATGAAATTGTAGCATAACATGGGTATGCCGACCTTGCCCATATTGATGAGCACTTGGCAAAAATGCTCAATATCCTCATCGCGTCCCGGCAAACCGAGTTTGATCCGCTCCATGGGAATTTGGTCGCCTTCCAGACAGGCCAAAGTCAGGCCGGCGTCATCGAAACTCTTTTTCAAGAGCAACAATGACATGAAATCCCATGGAGGCGCGGCCTGTTCTCGGGGAATCCGGGAGATCGCGTGCGTTACGCCAAGCTGCTTGGCCAGGGTCCACCTCTCGTTGGGGTAGGGAGTAAGCATCAAACCGATTTTCATTTTTAACCTCCATTAGTACTACAATGTCTCTTGAATAGGCTGCGGGACAAAGCTCAAACCACCACCCGGAGAAAGAAACCGAAGACACGCGAAAGGCGCGAAAAACAGAGACAGTTATGGCTTTGTGGCTTTGTGTGAGTTATTTTTCTAGGGCCGAAAATACACTTCCACCAAATGCTCTGCGGAATCAGCGCAAACAGGAATGAGGTCGCTGTTTAGCCGGTAATGGTCCAACATCAGATCCGCCCGCCGATCCTTCATCCGGTAAAAACCCGGCGGCTTCTCGATTCTGATTTTATAGGATGTTTTCCCCGGATTAAGCGTTAGAGTAAGTGTCGTCTCTTTCTCTCTCAGGATGGGGTCGATTTTTAGGCCCTCAACCGTATGCTCAACCCCAAAAGCCGCCAGCAAGGACAGATTGAGCCAGCTGGCGGTCCCGCTAAGCATCGGCCCGATGTTCTCCCCCGTTTCGCTGTTGTTATACTGGGTGCAAAACCTGGGATTGCCGCGGATCGCAAACGGATCGTTCATCGTCCGGTAAGGGAGCGCGAGATCGATCATCCAATAGGCGAGCCGGCCGAGTTCGGCCGCCAAGTGCGCGTCCTTTACTTCCTTGGCCGCTTTGAACATTGCCGCGGTCGCCATCATGCAGGCGTGACGCTATACCTTAAAGGTTTTGATCTCAAACGGTTTCAGAGTGATGGCGGGAACGGCAACCGACGTCTCTTCCAGGAGGTTTGTTTCCATGACGGCCCGGTCCCCCAATCCTTCTAGCGCATCCGTCACCGTTTCTCCATAAGCCTCATACATCCGGATGATCATGCGATCGCTCTTTTCCGCTTTCTTGAGGGCGGAAACGATCACATTAGGGCTTTTGTTTTTCAGGAACGAATGTTTACTGGCCAGACTGCCCTCTTTGGGATTCGCCGGGTAAGTCATAAATTGCGTGTTCAACTCCAGCCCGCGCTGTACGATCCGCCCCTCTTTCAGGCCGCCGCGCGCCGAGGTGATACAGTACTCAAAACAATGCCGCCCCTTATCCCTGGCCCCTTCAAAATCAAAGATGTAAACCGGGATCTCGGGGCTGCGCAATAGGCTGAGATATAAGACGCCTTTCGTGAGCCGATGGGCAATCAAGCCTTTGTTCAGCAAGGATACGGAATAGTTCCGGGCTTGGTTATAACAAGACACAAAGTTCAAGGCCGGCCAATCGCCGTTACCACCGCTATGTACGCCGTACTGTCCCCGATAAGCTTTCCGCTTGAGCGTCCCGTATGGAATCTCGTAATATGCCTCGTCATCCGGGGTCTGGAAACTCAAGGGAAAGGAGACCATGATCCTGGAATTGCTTGCCTCCCAATCAATTTCCGTCTTGAAGTAAATCTTCTTAATCCCTTTGTATAGCGTGATCTCCTGCGTCCAGTCGATTTTATCGATCTTACGGCGGGGGTTGGTATAGCTCCCGTGAATCGAGATAACTTTCTGCCGTGAATTCTCAAGTATTTTGACCGTTGCCTTGGAATGGCGATGAATATTCTCCCGGAAGTAAGGCGTTGTCAGTGTCTCCCACGGGCTGCCGTAATCCTCCTCGGCTACGAGCGCGCCGGCCTCTTGGCGCAGAATCACTTCATTGAGTTCCTTGTCGTACACCTCTTGAATCCCATTCCCATCCACAACTATCCGGTAATACTCGTTTTCAATCCGGTCAGCCGGAGTTTCCCGCAAAACAGTCGCATTCTCAGTCGTGAATCTATAATAAAACACCTTGTATCCCAACGGCGGAAGCGCAGCGCCTGTGAATTTGGCTATTAACACTTTATTGGACTCGTTTTCGACAATATCGAGCGCGATAAGATCCAGTATGCGTCCTTCGCAGTCCTCAATCATTAGCCCCGTTACCTCTTGCTCGCTATCCAAAGTGACGCGTGTCTCCAAGATTGCGTCATTGACTTCCCAGTTCAACGGGTTAAACTGTATGAATGCCTGATAACCGTCCCGGGCGGGAACCGTGATCGATTTTTCAAGAGTCTTCATGGCATCGGCGTATATTTGGCCCGCACCCAGCCGGATATCCCGTCCAGTGCTCAACAATTCCTCATAGGCGGCATCGACATGTGAAGCGGTGAGAGCATCATGAAATTGCAGGAAAGACATCATACTCCAGAGACGTTCGATCTTTTTACCAGGGTATGTCATACCATAATCACGAGCAAAAACGGCAAATTTCTCGCTCGACAGCAACAAGTCCTCCAATTCCCGATTGATTTTTTTCAGGCGATTACGAGAAACGTAACAACCGGTGGAAACCGTATTACCTTCACGCCGCGCGTCGATATCCTCAGCCGCCACATGCCCGGTATCAAGCCGTTCAAGGTAGGAACGCCCGAATTTATCGAGTAATCCACGATAAGTGGTAAATTCAAGTGTTACGCCATATTTTTGGCCATTTCCTTGTAATATCTTTATAAAATCATCATCCACCAAGGATTCCTCCGCGGTGAACTGCAATAGAAATTCCATCGCGGCGGACTGCTGCATGTTTTTGAAACAATCCTCCACCGAAACGGCGGGTGCGGATAATTTCAGGCTATAATCTTCGTTCCCGGCATTGAAACTATAATCGATGCCGGTGTTATCACAGACCCTGCACCCTTCACCCTGGCAAACCGTGCAAGCCCGGTACTTCCGGTAGTCAAAGCGTTGAACCCTTGGAATCTCCTGATAATCTGTTTTTATATAGATGATATCCCCGTTCAGACCTTGCCAGAAGGGCTTGGCGTCGGCAAACACCCGGCTGTAGATCACCAGATTGTTGTATCCGAGTTGCCGGTAAATCTGCGGAATTTGCGCGCTGAGACCAAAGGTGTCCGTCGCCGTCCCGACATCGGGTATCCGTCCGAAATGCTCTTGATACCACATGATGCTATAGATATGATTCCTGATGATTGATTCTCCGTTGACCATATTGTAATCGATGATCGTCTCGCCTGCGCCCAACAGCTCCAATTTACCTTGTTGGACCAGCTGTTTAAAAAGTTGGAACCGATCCGGATTTCTATCTAAGTATTCTTTCACTGTCAATGATTGTTCAATTGAATACTTACAATCAGAGGTCGAAACAATAGCCAGCCAACGCTCAAATAATGCTTCCTCGATTTGGGCATAGGGTCGTACCACATTCCCATGATAATAAAAATGGTTTCTAAAACAGCGGCGCCATAATGGATCCATATGATTGTCGCAGATTACATAGGCTTTCTTCACGTGACTTCCCCTCCAAAAAAACGGCGCTCCGATAGTTACAATAAAACGATAGGTGAGATGGATCAATACCATCTCACCCAATTTACCAAATTGGCTCACGAATCCTTCCATAACCAGCGACCCGGTACGCAAAATTTACTTCTTGTTTGCCTTCTTCCAGGCGTCGTACTGGCGCTGTTTTTCCGCGACGACCTTCTCGGCGCCGGCTGCCTTCAGTTTACTGATAAACTCCGGCAGTATCTGCTCCGGATCGACCGCGCCGCAGCGCAGAACCGGATGGTATTGTTTGATTACATTGTCGCAGGCTGCTATCTCGGCCTTAACATTTACGGGATCAAAGATGAAGCCGAGATCGGGAGCGGGAATTGCCTTCTTGTTATATGCCTCAAAGTCTTTCCATTTTGTGGGACTCTCAGTCTCCCGCAAATAGTTCAACATCTGGTTGCCGAACATCCAGTTCATGGCGGGATTGTAACCGGATTCAGGAATCTTTCTGATCACGTTCTCGGAAACCTTGGTATAATGCTTTCCTTCAATGCCATAATTGATTAGGTTGTTGAGGTATCTGTCGGAATTGACGAGTTCCAGGAACATCATGGCCCGCTCGGGATTCTTGGAGGTCCTGGAGATCGCTTGCAGCGAACCCATGGTCTCGGTATTGGTCATATAAACTTTGGTGCAGCTAACCTGGGCGGTCTCGAAGCCGTAGGCTTTGTTGTTCGAGTTCGTCTCCGCGGCGTAACCGGGCTTCAGGTTCATGCCGTATGCGAAGAATTTACCCTGTTTTACCTCCACTTCCTTGTCCTTGGCGGTGGCGGCGTCTTTCTTGAAGTAGCCGGCCAGGTAGAACTTGCGGGCTAAAGCATAGGCTGCTTTGAACTCCGGGGTGGCGTATTGGATATAGTACTTCCCGTCGGGTAGCAACGTGCCGACCTCTTCGATATTGGAGACGTTCCAGGAGATGAACTGGGTTGGCGGACAGTAGTTCTCCAGCGGAACAATCTCAGCCGGCTCGTTTTCCTTGATCGTTTTCAACATCGGCTCGATATCCGCGTAACTCTTGACCTTCGACATGTCAAAGTGATACTTGTCGGCCAGGGTTTTGTTATAGACAAATCCCACATCCCGGCCCTTCTCCTTATTGCAGGGGATCCCGTAGTTCTTGCCATTGATCTGGGAAGCCGCCAGAAAGTCTTTACCCAGAATCTTCTTGGTCTTCGGCGCGTATTTGGTAAGCAGATCGTTCAAGGGCAGGAAAGCGCCGTTCAGTGAGTATTGAACGTAATTATTCCACCAGGAGGCTGTAAAGCAGATGTCGAAAGGCTCGCCGGCCGCGATCATCGCTCGCATCTTCTGTTCGTAGGAACCCCAATCCAGGCAGTTCAACTTCACCGTGGCGTTGATCTTGTCTTTGAGATACTTATTGACTTCCGCCTCAATCAACGCGTTGTCACGCTGTACGCCCGGCCCCAAGTAGTACCAGACAATCTCGTACGGTGGCAACTTGGACTTTGTAGCGGCCGTGACGACGCCCACCTGGAGCAAGGTTGCCACCAAACAGGCCGCCAATGCCAGACGGATGACCAGTTTACTCCTCTGCCTCATGCCTACTCCTCCCAAGTTTTTTTTGCCAACCAGCTAACCCGAGATAATCCTTCACCAATCATCTCGAGTTTTCCGGTACTAGCCCTTGATCGCCCCGACGACCAAGCCTTTGACGAAGAACCGCTGCAAAAATGGATAAGCCAGGACGACCGGTCCGATTGCGACGATCGCCATCGCCATCCTCGCGGTCTCGCTTGGCAGTCTGTTTATCTGTTCGGGCGAGGCATACTGCGCCATGGTGTTCAAATACTGAAGATTGTTCAGGATCTGATAGAGCGTGAACTGCACATTGTACAGGGCTTGATCGGTAATCAGCATCAAGCACAGCCACCAGTCATTCCAGTAGGCCAGGGTGTTGAAGAGGGCGATCGTCGCCAGACCGGGCAGGGAAAGCGGGATCACGATCGAGAAGAAGGTCCGTATCTCCCCGGCGCCATCGATCTTGGCCGACTCCAGGACCTCGTCCGGAATCGTTGTCATGAAAAAGGTCCGCATGATAATGACAAACCAGGCATTGATCAAATAGGGTAGGATTAACGCCCAGATGGTGTTCTGGATATGGAGGAACTTAACACAAACAAAGTACCAGGGTACCATCCCGGCTTTGAAGATCATCGTAAAAAGTGCGAAAAAAGTAAAGAATCTCCTAAATTTAAATTCCTTGCGCGAAATGGGATACGCAAAAAGAGCAATAATCAAAGTACTCAAAACAGTCCCAACTACGGTCACAAAAATAGTTAATATGTAAGTTCGCCCTAAAAAAGCGCTATTATTAAAAATATATTCATAACCCTTTAAAGAAAATACGTGCGGAATGACGCTATATCCATACTTTAGAATACTCTGTTCCTCTGAAAGCGAGACTCCCACCACCAGCAGGAGGGGGTAGACGCAGGTCACCGCGCACAACATGAAAAATATGTTCAGGATAAAATTCCCACGTCGGGAAATTACGTTCAGGCCATTGCTCATTGCGGACGCGCTCCTCAAAACAGAGATTTTTCCTTGTCTACTTTACGGATAAAGTAGTTGGTGACCAAAACCAGGAGAAATCCCACCACCGCCTGATATAGTCCGGCTGCGGAGGACATGCCCAAGTCGTTTGCCTCCATCAGGGCAATATATACGTAAGTATCGATGACATCGCCCACCGGTTTCAGAATGCCTTCACCCAATCTCATGGTGGCTTGATAGAACAAACCGAAGTCCCCGTGAAAAATATTGCTAAGCGCCAGAATCGTCAGGATGATCATCAAAGGCACCAGGCTGGGTAAGGTGATTTTGGTGATCTGCTGCCACTTGCTGGCCCCATCGATCGCCGCCGCCTCGTAGTAATCGGTATCAATCGATGTGATCGCCGCCAAATAGATCACGACACGGTAGCCCGTATATTTCCACAGATTCAGGAAGACCAGCAAGAACGGCCAAGCCGAAAGGGTGCTATACCAGTCGGGTCCCTCGACACCGAAAAGCTTCATCAACAATTGGTTCACCACGCCGTAACGGGCGTTCAAAAACGAATAGAGCAGATAACTGGCGGTGATCCAGGAGAGGAAATACGGCAATAACATGGTTGTTTGATAGAACCTGTTCAGCCGCTTATTTCGTAATTCGCTCAACGCAACGGCGATCGCGACGGAAACGACCAAGCCCAGCGCGATGAAGATTAAATTATATACGACGGTGTTACGGGTGATGCCGATAAAATCCGGCGAATTTACAAGAAACTTAAAATTCTTTAAACCAACCCACGGACTATTAAAAAAACCCAAACCGTAATTGATTTCTTTGAACGCAATTACCGTCCCAAACATTGGAAGATAGCTAAAAATGATAAAAAGAATGGTTCCTGGCAACATCATCAATAAGTATACTCGATTCTCTCGAATAATCTTCTTTAACTTTGATGGTCGTTTTATATATAAATCTTCCTTCATCTATAATCACCTTTCCAAAATACTCTAAGTCGTCGCAGCAATAATTCTATAAACAAAAAATAGCCAAGTAACCTCGACGATTATATTCATATTTTGATCAAATTCTACCGCGAGTGGACTGCGGAAACAAGTGATAAACTACAGGCAAACAGTGTATAAACTATAGATATGCCTATTGCCTTAACTTCCAACCGGGCAAGCCGCGATACATTTGCCCCAGCAACGGGCGGTCCCGTGATACTTGGTGAAACAAGCCGGCTTGTCGACCACCGACGGCATGTTCAGAAAAACTCCGTCGGCCCTGCTGGCGGCAGGAGCAATGGCATGAAGGTTTTGCTCCGGAACCCCGCAGGCTTGTACACAAGCCAGACAGCCTTCCCCCAGACAAACAGGGGTATCCAGTAATGGATCCGCCTCCAAATGGGCGCTGGTCAGCACGGACATCAGGCGAACCCTGGGTCCATACTGCGGCGTCACCAACAGGTTATTGAACCCGAACTCTCCCAACCCCGCCAGGACCGCCGCGTGACGGTGCGAAAACGGCGCGAAATACCCCGGGATTTTTTGCATGATATCCGCATTATGCGCGTAAGTGGCGGGGAAAGAAAGGGCGATATGACCTTGTTCTTCGAGATAGAGCGAAAGAGCCAATCCCAACTGCTCCAACTTGATATTCATCGCTTCGTAGCCGACCCGGCCGTACCAATGGAGCGACTCCACTTCCCAACGGACATCGTCATTGGGCATCACTTCCGATTTGGCGAGCAACCCTTCCCAATCCACCAAGCGGGAAGGGAGTTTTACCGCCATGCTGATCACCGACTTGGCTTCCGGCAGGATATCGGTGGGACGATGGCCGCGAGGCGCCCCGGTGAAACGGTCGATGCCGGCCACGCCGACCAAGGAAGCCCCCTGCCCCCTGGCAAAACTGATCAGATCGGATTTCAGACTCATGGTTATACTTCCTTTCCATCTCGAAGCGATGTGATAAAGGCTTTCTCGTAATGGCGGTGTTACGAAAAAACTATCCTTCCGCCGACTTCAGGCACTAAAGAAGCGATTTGCGGCGCCTCCGCTTTCAGGCCGGTGACGAAATCATTGGGGTCCCAGGTATTTTCCGCGATCATGCCCCAATGCATCGGGATGGCCAGTCTGGGACTGGCCTCTTTGGCAAGAGTAACGGCGCTCTGACAATTCATATTGCCCCATTTACCGTTGATCGGCACCAGGAGTAAATCGACCCGGCCGGCCTCCTTGGCAAGCGTATCGTGATACTGGGTATCGCCGGTATGCCACAAGGTGATGCCGCCGATCCGAATGACGTAACCGACATAGAAGTAACCCAGCTCCTGGTCGAAAAGATCGTTATGATATGCTCTGATCGCTCTAAAACTGACCTCCGGATACTGATGGTATTGATTGCGCCCCCCTTCGCCGCGTTCCACCCCGAGGACCCTGTTTTGCGGATACCTGGCTATCCCGGCCAGTTTGACGCAGCCCGACTCCACCACCAACCGGCAATGGGGAGAGGCTTTCATGATCTTGGGTACGCTGTCCGGGTCGTAGTGGTCCAGATGCTGATGGGTGATGAAGAGGTAGTCGACCTTCGTGAGTTCCTCCGCCTTGACCGGCGCCGGGAACAATCTTTGAAAATCCGGCAGGGACGGGCCCAGGTAAGGGTCGATCAGTATCGTGGCTTCCGCACTCTTGATCACCCAGCCGGCCTGGCCCAGCCACCATAGAAAGATTTGGCCGGTCGCGGGCCGGGAAGCCCGGATCTCTTCACCGAGCGAGGCAATGCCGCCGAATTCGGACGTCATGATCATGAATACCGGGCGACGACTTCTTCATCAATCTCCACACCCAACCCCGGTTTGTCCGGTACCTTAACATAACCGTTTTTGTCAATCCAGATTTTGTCTTTTAAATAAAGCTGCTGGGTTTCTACGGTCAAAAACGGCGGGTCAAACGGGTATTCGATCATGGGGCAGTTACGCAGTGACGCCACCACTTGAAGCATGGCGGCAAAATTAAGGGCGAACGCTCCCAACCCGCATACATGGGGGATGAGGATTTTTTGGAAATAATCGGCAATAATTGCAAGTTTTTTGGTGCCGGTGATCCCGATGTCGCCCAAAAAGATATCCGGCTGTAAAATATCATAGGTGTTTCTTGTGATATGCTCTTTAAACTCGTAGATATTAAGGCCATGTTCGCCTCCGGCAATATACATATCGAACTCCGAGGAAAGCGCGGCTAATCCCTCATAATCCCGCCGTTCCAGCGGTTCCTCGAAGAAGTATACCTTTAAGTCCTGTAGTTCTTTTGCCATGAATCGGGCGGTCTCCCTGGACCACCATTCATAATTAATGGCCTTATGGTTCTGATTGGCATCCACCACAATTACCAGATCATCACCGCAGGCTTTTCGTACCGCTTCCACCACTCTAAGGTCGTCCAGATGATTGGGCCGATGCAGCCGGAGTTTGACGGCTTTAAAACCGAGCGCCATTATCTCTTGGACCTGGCGTACATGTTCTTCCGGGGACAGGAGCCGCGAGGTTGCCGCATAAACCATGATGCTGTCCCGCTGGGCGCCCAGGATTTTATGGATAGGCTGGCCGGTGACTTTGCCGATGATGTCCCATAATGCCACATCAAATCCGCCGTAGGAACAACGGTTTATGTAGACTTCCCGTCCCAGCATGCATGAGGACCAGAACTTTTCCGCAAAAAACGGATCCAGCCCGATCAAACATTGCAGGACATAAGGATCGGGATCGCCCGCATAGGGGCCGTACCCAACCACGCCTTCGTCGGTATGAACTTTGTAATAGGCAAAGCCATAAGAAGTTGCCGGCTGGCCATCCGGTTCAAACCAGGCAACCCTGTATTTTCCAGGCAAAGGAATGGGTTTTTTGCTCTTAACAACTTCCACTTTGGTAATTTTCATTACGATCCTCCAGATATGTTGATTTCAGCCGATTACCAGACGGAAAGTTGCGATCTGGTAAGCGGTAATCTTGGCGATCTCCGTGGGTTCCCCTTGTTCCTCATGCAAGAGATTTACCGGAATGAACTTCACGGGTCTATTGCCCATGGTCGCCCGGATCGCGGTCGACGCCACGCCCAAATAGTCGTAGACCCGCAGATAAGGTAGGCCTTTATGTGTATACATGGCCGAGACGATCAAATTGGGACAGGTCTCCCCGGTCTGCGCCTCGACGAGGCTCAAGTTGCCGTCGGCTACCTGGAAGGTCTCTCCGGTAAGCGTCATGTCGTTGCGCTGAAGATCCGCGATGGCAACGGCCGGATAGTTATACTCCAAGCCCAACCGGTGCGCATGTCCGGTCCGGTAATCCCCTTGATGAAAGCTGACGCCGTACTCGAGCGGGTATTCTCCCTCCAGATAAGCCTGATGCTCCCCATGCGAATATCTGCCGCTATAGAGCAGGATATTGCTCAAACTGGCTCCATCCCAGACATACCCCATGGTGCCTCGGTTGGTCAACGTCAAGCCGCGTTCTTCGTCGGCAATATCGACCCAGCAACCCGCGTTGATGACTTGATTATGGGTCTCAGCCGCCATGAACGGGAAATCCTGTATAACCTTTGCCGGCCCGGTCAAGGCGGGGGTAAAGGCGACCATCAGCTTGCCGGTCTGCGTCACCGATTCCTGTTTGCCGTTCCATTCGGCCGGGACATTGGTGGAGCCGATGGTTTGCCCATGGACCTCCACCGTCGTCCGGAAATCCAGCCGCGGCTGATCCCGGTAAATAACGGCTTCGGTTATGTATGACAGCGGCCCGATCTTGCCGGTTGTGCGTACAAGTGCCATCAACGGGCCGCGGCTTTCGACGGTGATGGCTTTGGGCATGGAAACATGCGGCTCGTCGTCGATCGTGGCCTTCAGCAGACCGTTACGGGCACCAGGGACCAATAAGGGCCGTCCTTGTGCATCATAGGCCAGGTATTCACCCGTGCTCCGGTCAATCCGGACCTCGCCCCAGCCGGTGGTAATCCTGATTGCCCGTTCATCCTCGTTGACCGGCAGCAGCCGCGGTTCGGTCAGCTCGGCTGCCTCATATACGAAATCCAGGTTCAACAGGGCAAAACTCTGCGGACCCAGTTCCAAAGGCACAGCCAGAGTGGTATAGCTCAAAGTGCCGCCGGCAAGGATCTCCGTCTTTAAGACCTGATACTCCATTGGCCGGCCGTCCTGAAAAAGCTTGAATCCCAGAGGTAGATGGTCCCTCTGCGATCTTACCTCGAAGGTTACCACCATCCGCCGGGACCAGTTGAGCGGGTTGTAGGCCAGGACCAGCCGCGCGGCGGAACCTTTGGCCAAGCCGAACAGGGTACTCCGAAGATTCGCTTTGATTACGGCCTCGGCCGCGTTAATGGCCTCGCCGTAAAGCTGCTTGGCCACGTCCTGCATGGTCCGGCCGTACTCGCCGCCGCCCGAGGCGCCGCAGATAACGACGTCGTGGTGCTGGGCGATGAGCAACTGCCGCCAGGCGCGCTTCAAGGTCTCTTCCCAGGTGGCCCCGCCGTGGATGACGTTGACCGCCGCCAGGCGTTCCGCGGTCAATAGGCGGCACTCCGCTTGCCTGTTCAGATTCCAGTAAATATTGCCATGGTAGCCCCAGGGCATCTGGAGCACATAATCATCGATCGCCGTGTCGAAATCTATCTCTTCCAGCGGGATCTCCGCGAACGCCTCTTCCGCGGTCACCCAACGGATGCCCGGTAAATTGGAGGAATCGCAAAGACGCTCAAACCCCCCGGTCTTGATCTTGTTGTTGACATCGACCGGGAGATGATAATCATCGATCCGGATCGCGAACGGATAACGAATCCCCCGGTCCAGATAGTAACGGCGGAAAGGCTCCAGGTCGATGACGCCCTCCATGCCGAGCATGATCCTGGTATCCCAGGTGTTTTTACCGATACCCCGGTTTTCATTTAGGTAGGTGGGGATCGCCTCCACCCAGGATCCATCGGGGGAACGCCAACGGACCTTGGAGCCGTCGATCTCCGGACAGATGCCGTACATGCCCCATACCGTTCGGACTACGGCTTTGTCGATGCCAACTCCCTTAAGCAACTGCGGCATCTGCGGAAAAAAGCCGTGCTCGTTCTGCATATAGACATTGACCCGGCAACCTAGGGCATCGTAGGCCTCCCGGTCGTAGACCAGCTGGCGCACGTTGGCTTCCTCGCCGATGGCGCACGACAAGGGCTGCCCATAGCCGCCCGAGGAGAGGCTTATCCGTCCGGCGTATTCCTTTTCCACCAAAGCTTTGAATTCCGCCACGAAAGCCGGGTCATTGGCCAAGGCCCAGTCCCAAGTAGCGCCCTCGATGTGAAAACCCCATTTCAACTTGGGGAATCGATCCAAACGCTTGATGGACCGCCGGATACAGTACTTCAACCCCCCCAGACCGTCCCAACTCCGCCACCAGCCCCAGGCGACATAGCCGCCATGATCGTAACTGCTGACCAGCAAATCTTGCTCCTGATCCTTCTTTGTCAAATCCGACACCCTTTCTAGATCCGAGTTGTACTTGCTTGTCCTACGATTATCTTTACGGCCTATTACCAACGCCTAAGAGAGGTGTGATGAACCTCGTTCTACTACGAGATACGTAAAAATTCGCGCCACGTGACACTGGTCTCCTACGTAATCTGCGTTAATCTGCGAAATCTGTTTATCGGTCCAGATGGTTTTTTTGCAACGCTTCTAAATCCAACATCCTTTCGGTGATAACTGCGCGGTGGCGCCGCCGTCGACGCACAAGATCTGGCCCGTGATGTACGACGCCTGATTGCTGGCGAGGAAAGCCACCGCCGCCGCGATTTCCGCGGGAGTACCGTGCCGGCCCAGCGGAATATACGGCTGGCCGAATTCGGCGACCGGGATCTCATCCCGGGTCGCCAGATCGTACAGATGCTTTCTGGAATCACCCGGCCGACCGGCGGACCTGTCGGCGGGAATGGAACCCGGCGCCACGGTGTTCACGCGGATCCCATGCTCCGCAAGATCCAGCGCCAGGCCACGGGTAAGCGCATCCAGCGCCCCCTTGCTGCTGTCATAGGCCGCCATCTTGTAATGGGCGCGCTGCGAGCCGATGGTGGAGATGAAAATGATGCTGCCGGCACGGCGGGGCGCCATCAACTCAACTGCTTTTTTGGTGAGATAAAAAGCCCCGTCCACATTGACGGCGAAGATCCGCCGCCACAGCTCGGCATCGGTGTCCATGAAGGTACGCATCGCGATCGAAGCAGCGTTATGCACCAGCAAAGTAAGGGGTTCACTCTCCCCTTGTATGGCGGCGAAAAGATGCGTGATGGCATCGGCCTGGGAGATATCGGCCACGATCGGGGTGCCCCGGCCGCCGGCGGCCTCGATCATCCGCGCGGTCTCCCGTAAGTCCACTTCGGTCCGGCCGCAGAAGAAAACCCGCATCCCTTCGGCCGCCAGTCTCAGGCAGATCCCGCGGCCGATCCCGGAGCCCCCTCCGGTCACCAGGGCCGTCTTCCCCCGCAGATCAGCAAAACACGGCCCTTGTGGCGGATGAAATGTCTCGGCCATTGTTGCTTTCACTCCTAAGAGTGGTATGATTTATCTCACAGCCACGAGAAATATGAAATGTTTGCGTCGGGAACCACGAAGCTCACGAAAGGCCACGAAATTATCTCTTAGCCAAACGATTACCTTTTTCGTGTGTTTGGTGTGTTTCGTGGTTACACATCCGGGTATTTCACATCGTTCTAAAAGGGATGGGGGGACAGATTAGCATCATGGGAAAACCGCCGTTCCGTCGGGTGTCCGGACCAGCGTCCACTCGGGTACTCCGTCCGGACAGAGATATTGGGCGGCTTTTGCTTCATCGAGATCGACGCCCCAGCCGGGTTGGTCGTTGAGATAGACATAGCCATTTCTGACCTCCGGGCAGCCGGGAAAGACCTCCCGTTCGGCCTCGTTAAAACCGGACCATTCCTGGATTCCGAAGTTCCGGCAGCTCAAATCGAGGTGAATGTTGGCGGTATGTCCAATCGGCGAACAGTCTCCCGGGCCGTGCCAGGCGGTGCGCACGCCGAAGGCCTCGCAGAGCGCCGCCAGTTTCCGGGCCGGGGTAACCCCGCCGATGGCGCTGATATGCACCCGGATAAAGTCGATTAACCGGCCGGCGATGAGCGGGGTCCACTCCGCCGGGTTGGTGAAAAGTTCACCCATGGCCAGCGGTGTGGCGCTCTGCCGGCGGATGGTCTTGAACCACTCCAATTGCTCCGGGGGAAGCGGATCTTCGAGGAAAAAAAGCCGGTACGGTTCAAGCTCTTTAGCCAGCCGGACCGCTTCGATCGGCGCCACGCGCTCATGGACATCGTGTACCAACTCCACCTCGAATCCGATCTTGCGGCGCAGGTGCTCGAAGAGCCGGGGCACGCTCCGGGCATAGGCATCGGGATCGAAATAAGCGCCGGGCAGGGTATTTTCCGGTTTGTGCCTGACGGAGAATCTCCCCCCATAACCGCCCATTTGGCAGCGGATGTAATGATAACCCTGCTCCATATAGGCGCGAACTTTTTCCTCCACTTCGACTTCATCCTTGCCGTCGGCGTGCCGGTATACCGCCGCGGCCTCGCGGCATTTCCCCCCCAATAACTGGTAGACCGGCATCCCGGCCAGCTTGCCTTTGATATCCCAGAGGGCCATATCCACGCCGGATAGGGCGTTATTCAAGACCGGACCGTTCCGCCAGTAGGAGTTGACCCAGGCGGTTTGCCAGATGTCTTCGATGCGTTGGGGATCTTTTCCGAGCAGGAACGGTTTCAAAAAGTCCTCCACCGCGGCGCGGACCGCCAGATGGCGTTGGGTGAAAGTGGCGCAGCCCAAACCGTACAACCCCGGTTCGGTGGTCTCAACTTTGACCACCACCAGCCGGCTGTACGAAGGAGCGGTCAAAATCGTCCGCACATCTCGGATCGCCAAGTTGGGCATTTGATAGCCTCTCTTTCCGTAACAGCACCGTTTCTAGAAGAGATGTGAAAAAGGTACCGGAAAAAAACCCGGATAATGATATCACGCCAAGATCGCAAAGAGGATTTCCCTTTCCCCTCCCCCATGATTAAGGGGAAACGAAGGGGAGAGGGTACATCTTCGAGCCACGAGATAACGGGGGTTTCACATTGTTTCTAAGCAGCTATCATTTTGTAACCCCCAATACTATTTCAAGGCTGTGTTGGTCCCCCGCGTTCAGGGCGGACAGCAATTCCCGCCGGAGTACGGCCTGTTTTCCGGTAACACAATCGAGCGGAACGCACGAAGCTGCCGTCACGATCCGTGAAACGCCACCTCTTTTGTGTGCCCATCCCCGACTCCTCCTGATGAACGCGGTTTTTTGCCCGGAGCGTAGGCTATTTCATTCCCTCAATTCATGCCCATACCTGCTGTGTCTAATATAATAAGCGGCCCCGCAAACCTCAAGCAATAAACTATAGTATTTCAGTGTGTAAATTATGGGCTTCGAAACGGTATTGCCAAGATACGAGCGGGATTTCCTTGTTGGACGTAATGCGAAAAGAACGGGCGCAACCTTTCGGTTACACCCGTTCTTCGCGTCCCCCGTGACTTTTAAAAACCTGACACAATAAACATTTGTTGCCCATAAGTCGCGCAGGCTGCGCTGCGTCTTATTGGCGCTGATAGACCCGGCAATAATCCACCTTGAAGTAATCGGGGTAAGCGACGCCGGCGGGATTTCTCGACCAGGAGTCCGTAATGGCCCAGGCTTCGGTGGAAAGCTCTCCCGTGATCTTGATATACCCGGGCTGGTTGCAGACTCCGCCACCGGTTGAGCGCCACTGTTCCACGCCGTCGATGTAGAAGTAATACATATCCGGATCCCAAATCAAGGTGAAGGTATGCCAGCCGCTGCGGATACCCGATATGTACTCGTTATGCCCTGTGGATTGGTGACTGGCGCCGTAGCCGTCCCAATGGATGGCGTGGTTGATCTTGTCGGTCCAACCCCAGCCCTCCATGATGTCGACCTCTGAACCATCCACGCCGCCATTGCCGATGCTGCCCTGGTTGCCTTGCATCATCCAGAAGGCGACCCACCATCCTTGCATTTGCGGCATTTGGGCTCTGACCTCGAATTTGCCGTATCTCTGCGTAAATTTGCCCGCTGTCCTGACCGCGCCGACGTTATAATCGTACGGATCGCCGTCGCCGTTCCGATCGGCCACCCGTCTGACCCTGATCACCAGGTTGCCGGCGCCGTCCAGGTACGAATCGTCCTGCTCCCACCAGCCGTCGGGGCCGTTGGGATTATTCCTTCGGTTGTATTCCGGCCGGTCCCATTTCGCGGGATCGGGCGCGCCGGTGCCGTTGAACTCGTCGGACCAGGTAAGAACCCATCCGGCGGGGGTCGGGGTTGAAGTCGGGGTCGGGGTAGGGGTCGGGTTCGCGCCGGGGACGGTAATCTCGACTCTGTCGAACCTGCCCCATTCCTCGGCGTTCTGGATGGCCTCCAGTTTAATCTGAGCGCCGTTGGCGATCGAGACGCCGGCCTTGGTCCGGCTGGTCCTGGTTTGAGCGACCGGGTCGGCACTGCCCAGGTTCTGGTTGGCGGTCCAGGAATCAACCTGATTGCCCGCCACGTAGATCCTGAAGGTGCAGGCGCCGTCGTTCTCGTCATAGTAGTAGGCTTTAATGTCGTAGGTTCCGGTGGCGCCCGAGAAGGTATAAGTCGCAGTCCCAGTCACCCCGGCGGCGCTGAGTTTGATCAGGTTTCCGTTGGAGGCCGAGGTATTGGTGTTGATAACGTAATTCGTGCGTGTCATATTCTCGGCTTCCATGGACTGGCCGGAAGGCCCGGTCGGCGTGGGGGTCGGTGTGGATGTCGGAGTAGGTGTCGGTGTGGGTGTCAGCGTCGGCGCCGGGCCGGAAGCGGTGATCTCGATCTTGTCGTACCGGCCGAATTCCTGGGAGTTCTGGACTGCCTCGAGCTTGATCTGATCGCCGTTATTGATCGTCACCCCGGCCTTGGTCCTATTCGTATAGGTCAAGGCGTCCGGGTTGGCGCTGCCGAGATTTTGGTTCGCGACCCATGAATCAACTTGCACTCCGGCCACATACAATCTGAATGTGCAAGCGCCGTCGTTCTCGTCGAAGTAGTAGGTCATCAGGTCATAAGTTCCGGTGCTGCCCGTGAAAGTATAGGTTGCGGTACCGGTTGTCCCGGTGTTGCATTTGATGCAATTTCCGCCGGAAGAAATCGCGTTGGCCTCGACGGTATAATTCGTCAAGGTCATATTCTCGGCTTCCATGGATTGACCGGAAGGCCCGGAGGTCAGGATGTGGAAATAATCGAAATCGGCATTCAAGCCGGTTCCGGCGATGCAGAGCAGACCGACCTTGAGGGGGCTCAAGGTAATCGTCTGCGCGGACCCGACCTGGGTATAGGTCACGCCGTCGGCCGAGTAGTAACCGCTATAGTTGTTGCCGCTCTTGGTGATCTTCAGATAGGAGACGGTGGAGGCGATATTATCCGCGGCATAAGAACTCACAGGAGAAGCGCCGGCTTCTTTGGTTAATTGAAAAACATTCCCACCATTGGCGCTGTCATACAACCGGGCAAGCTTCACGTAATTGTCGTCATTCTGGTAAACGATCAAGCCGGCTTGCGCCCAGTTGGACGAGGGCTTGCCATCCAAGCGGGTGACGATCGACCAGTCTCCGGCCGGGTCGTTCTGCAACAGGATGTTCTTGCCGGAGTTGGAAGCGCCGTAGATATCGGTGGATGTGCAGATAATGCGCATGTAGCCCGACCGGGCGGTAAGGCTCCAGTTGGCGGCGTCTTGCCGGATCCAGCTCCACTGTGAACCCAGGGTGCCGGAACTAAACTCGTCGTCACCGGCCGAGGCTCTCACAAACGGCGGAATTGTTGTTTCCGGCGACGTTTTCGGTCTGCCACAACCGATAATTCCAAAGCATATCCCCACGGTCAGCAATACAAAGGCCAAGGAGGGCATGATCCTTCTTTTTTTGATAGTCATGATACTTCCCCCTTTTTTGATTCAAGAATATTATGGATTATCTTAAGTTATCATCACTCCTCTTTAGCCGCCAAGCGCAATTCCCCGGAAAGACTGTCCGATCGCACTTGCTTCCGCGCTAAGGATGCAAAATGACGATTATCACCCCCCTGGGAGAATCAACCGATTTTGAACCTTGACGCAATAACCTCGTAAAGGTTTACGCAGAATGTCAGCGGCGGGTAAGTCTTTCTAACGGCCTTTCCCGCGGTTCGCATAGGTAGTCTCCGAATCGCAGCCAGATCCCTCCATGATTCACAACAACATGGTAATATCCGGCCACGGTAACCACAAGAGAATAAACTATAGTATTTCAATGTAGGAATTATAGGCCTCAAAGTCAATTATTGGCTTTTCATGAAAAGCGTGCATAACAAGAACGGGCGCCCCCTCATCTCCAGGTACGCCCGTTCTTCGGGTCCACCGTCATTTGGGGACATTATCCATCCATATTTCCCTTTTCATGCCCAACTGCAGGCAAAAGGATCTTCACCTCGGTCCCGACGTTTTCAGCGCTGTTGATGGATATGCCGTGGCCCTCGCCATAACATAATTCCAATCGATGCTGCACGTTGATCAGTCCTATCCCGGCGTTGCTCCCGGAAACCTGGCCGCCATAAATCTGTTCGCGTACCTTCATCAGTTGGTTCTCATTCATCCCCACGCCGTCATCCCGGACGATAATCTCGAACCCGCTTTCCACGGTCTGGGCGCGAATCTGTAATTTCCCCGTTCCTTCTTTCATTTCGAGTCCGTGGCAAATGGCATTTTCCACGATCGGTTGTAAGGTGAATTTGGGGATAATGAATTGATAGGATTCACACGGAATCTCGATTTCATATTTGAACTTATCGCGATACCGATAGTTTTGGATCTCTAAGTAATTCTTAACAATTTCCATTTCTTGTTGCAGAGTAATACTGTCACTTGACCAATCAATACTCTTACGTAATAGTTTAGCAAATTTCTGGATAATTTCTGAGGTTTCATGGTCTCCTTTCTTTAGCAGATTCATTCGGATGGATTCCATTGTATTAAACAGAAAATGCGGATTTATCTGGCTTTGCAATGCATTGATTTCTGCTTGCTTTTTTTTGATGTCCAAGTCTTTTACATGCATTTCTGCAATATAAACATTCGCGATCAGGGCATTGATCCTTTCCACCATATTCTTAAAGCTCTTTGCTAGTTCACCGATCTCATCGGTTTGATCGTCACTTACAAAGACCTCGAACCGGCCTTCGCGAATCTTACCCATATTACGCACCAACAAGCTCAGTCTCTTGGTCAAGGCATTGGAAAAAAAATAGACCAGGGTAATAGCGATCGCCGCGCTGATGATACAGATCACCAAACTGTATTCTACAATCTCATTGATGTTCTTGAGCATCTTTTCCGAGGAAATAATCGAAACGATTTTCCATGTATTGATCGGATTTGGCCCGGTCAGATTGCTAAGAAAAATCACCTTTTTATCATAGTTAAACTCCCAACTTTTTTCTCTAAGTTGCTTGGCCTCATCGCTTAATACATTAAATGATCTTACAAATTTCTTACCGATCAATTCTCTTTTTGTGGCCGTGATGATATAATCATTATTATCTAATAGATATATTTCTTTGTTTATACCTTCTGTTTCGATCAACCTAAAGAGATTATTTTCACGTATCTCAATTTTTAGAAGATTGATGTATTTAGATTGTTGTTCTTGGTATGGATTAAGAATTCTCCCGATAGCTAATACTAATTGTTTGTTATTATTTAAATATGGTATGCTTATGATCGTATCCCCATTGGCAATGATTGCATCTTTATACCATAATTCGTTTTTGATTTGGTCATCCAGTTTAATTATGAACATATTATCATAAAGAATTGTATCATTAGTAGTATAGATTGATATCCTAAAATCATCTTCAAGAGAAAGTGGTAATTTGGTTAAATATGTCGTGTATATCTTGTCGTACTCCAAGTATTTATTAAAGTATTCTGATTCTTGATGTTCGTCTTGAATATAATTTAAAAGTTGAACCTCTGACAGCACACTTTTCGCCAGTTTGAGATAGCTATCTAACTGACTACTGATATTCTTCTCCATCTGTTGAAAACTGATCTGATTGATGTAATTAGTTTGTTTAAGGACAGTCTTCGTGGTTTGATGGATCAGAAAATATCCAATAGAAACTATCGGTAATAGCACCACAAATAGATATGAAATTAATAATTTTGTATGAAGCCTCATATTACTGAATGATTTTATAAATGATCTGGTAATTATCATTAGGCAGACTCCTTACACTTGATACCGCCCGCTTTAAATACTTATTCATCGATAAGCATGATACTAAGCTACTGAGATTTCTATAGGCGAGATAATATTCACTACTTGATAGAATTATTGATATTTCCCTTATAATCCGCAAAAGACATGCCTGTATATCGCCTAAATTGTCGATAAAAATACTCTGGATTTCTATATCCTGCTTTTTCAATGATTTCGTGGATCTTTGCGTCACTTTGCAGCATCATTTTCCTTACTTGAGCGATTCTGATTTTGTTTAAATAAGTGTTAAAATTCTCACCCACGGCATTTTTGAATAATTGCCCGAGATACGCTGGATTCATATAAAAAAATCCAGCAATGGACCGTAAGCTGAGCGGCTCGGCGTAATTCGAGGCAATATAATCTTTGACTTGATTAACTATTTTTGCGTTTTTTCCCGGTCGTAGCTTGAGAATATAGTCACAAGCCTCCCGGCTGGTGTCAAAAAGCCATTTCCGCAGTGGCTGAAGGTCGGTGGGATTGATGTTTAGACCGTGTATTTCCTGGACACCGGTAAGTTGCTGATTGTCTCCATGGTAATTCTTGATCAAAGCCACGATCCCGAAAACGATATTATACAACAAGACCCGGATGATCTCTCCGGACAGAGACCTGGCACTAATTTCTTCCAAAAAAAGGTTTATCTCTTTTTCGATACTACTTGGGTTGACCTCCTCAATAGCCGTCAAAAGCTGGTGATAATCCCACTGGAGATCCCAAACCGGGCTTTGAGCCGCCGCCGCTGTTTCTCCCGCTGTCATTTCAGTTCCGGCGGTGTCGGTCTTTTGCCGTTCACGATCCAGTTCTTCTTTGATCGATAGGACAAATTGGCGCAGTTCCTCGGGGTCAATCGGTTTTAAGAGATAACCCTTGACCCCGTAAGTGATTGCCCGTTTGGCATAGTTAAAATCCGAATAACCGCTGATGATCAGGATTCTTAGCTCCGGATACCGCGCCCGGATGGTTTCGATCAGTTCCAGGCCATCCAATACGGGCATTCGAACATCGGTAATCAGCAACTGATAATCACCGGCCGCCAATTTTTCCAGGGCTTCTTTTCCGTTTTGAGCGCTACCCTGGATCTGAAAGCCGTAACCGGCCCAATCAATGATGAGCCCCAACCCTTCACAGACGCTCGGTTCGTCATCGGCGATCAAAAGATGATACATGGTTGTCCCCCCGTCCGGTGTAAATCTGTTCCCGTACGGACTATAACAATCCTTATTCATCTTTCGCGAGGTAGTCCCATAATCCGTGGAAATTGAGGTGGCGGCTCCTGACCCCGTTGTGAAATAACGGGGTTGGGAAAGCAAAGGAGGAGCCGCCAATGTCATTGTACCACGGAAAGCAACCGGAGCAAAGCAAACCGATTCACGCTGTCCGCGGACGAGTGCCCGATTGCGTACAGGTTTC